>CAZHSN010000294.1:0-2553 GCA_964535125.1 uncultured bacterium | reverse complement strand
ATGCGCGACTCATACAGGCGCAGATCGCTGTAAGCAAACCGCGTATAACTCAGCCCATGGCCGAACGGATATTGCGGCCGCACGCTGTTCCGATCGAAGCCGCGATACCCCACGAAGATCCCCTCGGTATAGGGCGTGCGGTCGTTTTCACGGATATGGTAATAGGGCGACGACGGGTTGTCGGCGAAGCGTCGTTCGAAGGTGGCCGGAAGCCGGCCCGATGGGCAGACATCGCCGAACAACACCTCGGCGACGGCGGTACCGACCTGCTGCCCGGGGTACCAAGCCTGAAGCACCGCCGCCACCCGGTCATGCCAACCCTCCCAACCGATCCCGCCGCCGGAGTTGATCACCACGATCACCCGCCGGTGCGCGGCAGCCAACTGGCTCAATTCTGCCCGCTGCTTCTCCGGCAGGTCAAACGGCCGGTCATGCCCTTCGCCTTCCAGTCCCGGGTTAAAGCCGGCACAGTAAACCACCGCGTCATAGCCGGCAATACGGGCCTTCCACGCTGCGGCTGAAAACACCGGCCGCACGCCGAATGAGATTACCGCGTCCCCGGCGGCTTGGAAGTACTCTACCGTGATGCGGTGTACACCCGGCTCCAACCGTATGGTCTGCTCACGCAGGACCTCGGCATGTTCGGTCCAGTCATCGATCACCAGCCGGTCATTCACATACAGCCGACTGCCATCGTCGGCATTGGTATAGACCACGTAGTCGCCCGGACGCTCGACACGCACCTCTCCGCGCCATCGCGCAGAGAAGTTGTTGGACGGAATCCCCTCCGCCGGCGGAAGCCGCCAGCGATGAGGTGGGCCGTCCACGCGGTCCGTGCGAGCCGGGGCGCCTTCCAAGTGTCGATTGCTCCACATTTCGCGCGTCAGGGGCCCGACAAATGGCAAGTCCGCGTCAAACCGCTCGACGCGAACCGAGGGTCCTGCAGCCGTTTTCAGCCCCTCATAAATACTGACGGACCGAAACACATCGGTAAACGCACTGCCGCCGCCCCCATATACCGCGGGATGGGCGTTTGGCCCCAGCACGGCGACAGAGCGTACGCGTCGGCGGCCCAGCGGAAGCGCCTGATCACGATTCTTCAGGAGCACCAGCGATTCACGGGCAATCTCCAGCGCATCGCGGTCGCTTTGCGGGTCATCCAGCGGGATATCCCGCTTCTGCGGCCGGTCCAAAAAACCGGCGGCGATACAGGTGCGCAGGATTCGCCGGACCTTGTCATCGATAACCGATACCGGCAGGCGTCCATCGGCCACGGCCGGCTCCAGGTTCTTCCGGTTCATGAAGTCGCCCACCGGCATCTCCAGGTCCAGTCCGGCCAGCGCCGCGGCCACCCCGTCGTACGTGGATCCCCAGTCGGACATGACGATGCCATCGAAACCCCAGGTCTGCTTCAGCAGATCGGTAATCAGCCACCGGTGCTGGGAACAGTGTACGCCGTTCAGCAGGTTATATGCGGTCATCACGCAGCGTGTGTTTCCCTGCTGCACCGCCGCGCGGAACGCCGGCAGGTAGATCTCGTGCAGCGTGCGCTCATCCACATCCGAACTGACTTTATGGCGATCCCACTCCTGGTTGTTCGCCGCGAAGTGCTTCACGGTAGCCAGCACCTCCTGCGACTGCACCCCCTGGATCAACGGAACCACCATCTGCGACGCCAGGAAGGGGTCTTCACCCAGATACTCGAAGTTGCGCCCGCATAACGGCGAGCGGTAGATATTGACGCCGGGCGCCAGCAGAATATGCACGCCCCGTGCACGGCATTCGCGCCCCAACGCCACACCCAGCCGCTGCGCCAGCGCCCGGTTCCACGTGGCCGCCAGGGCGATTCCGCCCGGAAACGCTGCCGCGTTACCGTAACACCGGCATCCCATCGGCCCGTCCGACATCACGATCTCCGGGATGCCCAGCCGCTCGATCGGCCGGATTGTGAGTCCACCGCCGCCGATCAGCGTGATCTTCTCGTCCAGCGTCATCTGCGCCAGCAGCGCCTCCGCGCGCTCCGCCGGCGTCGCCGCCCCGCACCGCCCGCCCGCCAGCATGGCCAAGCAGGCGCACATCGCAATCCAAACCGCGCTCCATCGCATACGCGTCACCCTCCCCGTTGCGCCGCTCAACCCTGGCGCCCCACTACCGGGGGTAATTCGCGGTTACAGCACAGGAAACCTGCAGGACAGCTAAACGAATGGAAGGGGACGCATAGAACAATGGCTTCTTCAGCTCTTGCATCAATGGCTAAACGGTTTGGTTCATGCAGTACATGAACAGAAGTCATCGACCCCGTACTGCTGTGTCATCAGCAGCCCATCAGTCCGTACCGGCCGCCTGGCGGACCAGCGTCACACCGGCGCCCCACCCTCTGCAGGCTACACTGATATACTGCGCATAGATAAGCCGCAGCAGGAGGAGTCGATGGATCCGGACAGGAACAGTCGAGTGTACACGGCGTTTACGGTGTTGACCTATGCTGCGATGATCTATTTTCTGAGTGGCTGGCATACCGCGCGGTTGCTGCAGGTAGGCTGGTCTGGTACC
>CAZHSN010000293.1:0-2611 GCA_964535125.1 uncultured bacterium | reverse complement strand
GTCCGCGGTGCGTGCCGCGAAGGCAGCGCTGGGTCCCACGGGTTATATCTGCGGACCTGACCACCATATCAAGTCGGATGTAATCCCTGAGTTGGCGGTCGTTCTGTTCGAAACCGCGCGCGAACCCTGGTAATTGCCGGTGCATCTGAAGGTATGCGCCAGGAAGGACGGGAATAGACACACATGAGTGAAGTCTCTGAGCGTTCCACGCAGCGTAAAACGCCTGTACGTTGGTGGTTGGTAGGTTTGCTGAGTGGGGCTCTGATGCCGGTATGCGCCTGGTGGGCAGCGGACGTGCTGATCGACGTCATGTTCTCGCTGCTGGCGCCTCCCATGTGCATGTTGATCGCCGTAGCCGCTGCCAACGCGGTGGTCCGCTGGAAGTTTCCGCGGGTCGCGCTGCGCTCCGCGGAACTGGCAATGATCTATGTGTGTCTGTCCATCGGTACGGCTATCTGTGCGGAATGGATGGTGATCAACACATCGATTGTGGTGATCGGACTGGCTGCCGAGAAGAGCGTTTGGGTGAAGGACAACGTACTGCCGCATCTGCCTGATTGGTTCTATATCAAAGACGGTGCGGTGCTACGGCACTTCAACAGCGGCGGGCTGCCGTTTACCATGGCGTTTCGTGAGATCGGCATCTGGATCAAGCCGATCGTCGCCTGGTCGGCTCTGTTCGGGTTGGTCTGCGGTGCGATGAGTTGCATCAACGGGTTGATGCGTCGCCATTGGATCCGGTCAGAAAAGCTGTCGTTTCCCATCATACAGGTTCCGATGCTGCTCAGTCAGCCGGACTCACCCGCATGGAAGAGCCCGTTCCTGTGGGGCGGCTTCGTGGTGATGTTCGCGATCGATATGCTCAATGGGTTCAGTTTTCTGTATCCGGCGTTGCCGCGCATACCGGTGCGGTTCCTGGCTAATCTCAACGAATGGATGCCTACGGCGCCTTGGAACGCGATTGGTTGGACGCCCATCGGGCTGTTCCCGTACATGGCCTGTATCGGGTTGTTCATGCCCAGCGATCTGTTGTTTTCCTGTATCTTTTTCTTCTTCTTTCGAAAGATCGTTCAGATCATCATGGCCTGGTACGGCTACCCGCAGGGCGTGTTCGGCGGAGGCGGACTGGTGCCCTCGCCGCCGTACTTTTCGGAACAGACCTGGGGCGCGTTTCTGGGCCTGTTCGTCGGCGCAGTCTGGGCGTCACGGGGTTATCTGCGGGAACTCTGGGGACATATCCGGGCCGGTTCGCATTTTGAACCCGATGATGCCAGTCCGCGGGCGCACTTTCTCGGGCTGGTGTTTTGTCTGGGCGGGCTGGCAGCCATTGGCTTGTGGGTCAATCTCTCTCCATGGGTGGTGCTGGGTTACATCGGCGTGTTCCTGGTGTTCAGCACCGCGTTGACGCGTCTGCGCGCTCAAGTGGGGCCCCCGTCGCATGAGATGGCGTTCATGGGGCCTCAGCAGTTGTTCATGGCCTTTGGCGGCTCCTTGTTCCAACCATCCGGTGCACTGACGCGTCTGTATTTCCTGGCCTACTTCACGAATCGCCTGCATCGGTCGCATCCGATGCCGCATATGCTGGAGGCCTACAAGATAGGCGATCAGAACGGTGTGCGGGCGCGCCAGATCGCCATCACCATACTGGTCACGATTGTGGCGGCGTTGGTCGTGGGGCAGTTGGTGAACTACGGCCATGGGTATGTGCGCGGACATGCGCGGCATATGACCCTGTGGGAGCCGGTTGGTGTGGCCGCCAACCTGCGGCAGATGATTGATCAACCCACCGATACGAATCCAATGGCGATCACGATGATCGTGCTGGGGTTCTGTGTGGTGATGCTGCTGGACGCCATCCGGTTTACCCTGCCGGGCTTTCCGCTGCATCCGGCCGGATACGCGTTGGCGCTGAATTTCGGGTTGGACTACTTCTGGTTTGGCCTGTTGGTGGCGTTGATCGTAAAAACAGGCGTTCAGAAGTATACGGGCATACAAGGCTACGACAAACTGCGCATGGCGGCCGTGGGTATCATCGTGGCGGAGTTTGCCGCAGAGTTGATCTGGAGTGGTATGACCATGCTGACAGGCGACATGACATACACCATCTCGATCAACGGTCGAATGGGGTGGGATAAGTGATCAACACAACGGTTGCCGGGATGACCGTTCCTGTGAACGTGCCTGATGGCATTCCCGAGTCCGGCGACATACGCCTCTGTCTGGAGGCGGATCTGCTGCCGGATGGACGGTTCGGCCGCGAAGTGCTGCTGTTGGCGGATGGACAACTGCGTGTCTATCAAGAGACCGGCGGTGCGTGGTCGCTGCGATTGGACCTGGCGTTCGAGGGCTTGACAGAGGCGCGCGCGGAGAACCTGGTGGGCGGTGGCCTGCTGAGCGTGAAGCAGGATGACGAGCGGCTGGAGGTGGTTCGCTACACCAGTAAGTGCGTGCCTCAATTCGCCGGTGCTGCCGGCGTAATGAACCGGTGGATGGCCGGTGAAGACGTGCCGCTCGATCTGCGTCCGCAAGAGCGGTGCGCCACATGCGGCCTGCCCCTGGAGCGGGGTACGCGGGTATGCAGCCTGTGCAGTGGCGGCGGACGCACGATGCT
>CAZHSN010000292.1:0-2635 GCA_964535125.1 uncultured bacterium | reverse complement strand
CAACGCGGTCACGCCGAGTGCCTGAGCCATTTACAGAAATAGAGTTCCACAACCCGCAAGGCCGCCGAACAGGGTTTAGCAGTGGCGCAATACAGCATGGGTTGGCGTTACGAACACGGCATCGGTGTGGTAAAGGACGAGCGGGAGGCAGTGGCGTGGTACCGTAAGGCTGCCGAACAGAAACATGCGGAGGCCCAGTTCAAGCTGGGTCAATGTTACGAACACGGCATCCGTGTGGTGAAGGACGAACAGGAGGCGGTGAAGTGGTACCGTAAGGCCGCTGAACAGGGTCATGCGAAGGCGCAGTTCAACCTGGGTCGATGTTACGAAAATGGCATCGGCGTAGAGCGTGACGAACGTGAGGCGGTCGCGTGGTACCGCAAGGCCGCCGAGCAGGGAATTGCATCGGGGCAACATGCGCTTGGCTGTTGTTGCGAGCACGGCATCGGTGTGGCGAAGGATGAACAAGAGGCGGTGTCGTGGTACCGCAAGGCCGCCGAACAGGGTCTAGCAGTGGCACAGTTCAACCTGGGACGATGCTGCGAACGAGGCATTGGCGTGATGAAGGATGCGCAGCAGGCTGTAGATTGGTACCGCAAGGCCGCCGAGCAGGGAGATACAGACGCCAAGCAGGCCTTGAGTCGTTTGGGTCAAAAGTGACCGATCATTCTTTTGGCGCCCGTTACCCCGCCGCGTAAGTCCGGAGCAGGCGGGCCTGCTCCGGACCGGCTTGGCTAGACGAACAGCGTGACGTTGCCCTGTTCGGCGCTGTCGAGGAAGGTGGCGACGCCGCCTTCGGTGATGCCGTCGATCAGCTCTTCGCGTTTGATGCCCATCAGGTCCATCGACATGCCGCACACCACCAGCTTGACGCCGGCCTGCTGGGCTTTGGCGATGAGCGTGCTAAGCGCGTCGACATGTTTCTTGCGCATGATGCCCTTGATCATGGCCAGCCCCATGCCGCCCATGTGCATGTTGCTCAACGGCAGCCTTTCCGCGCCACGGGGCATCATCAGGCCGAACATCCGTTCGATCAGGTTCTTGCGCACCGCCACCGGTTGCGGCTGGCGCAGCGCGTTGATGCCCCAGAAGGTGAAGAACATGGTGACCGAGCTGCCCATGGAGGCCGCGCCGTTGGCGATGATGAACGCCGCCATCACCCGGTCGAAGTCGCCGCTAAATACCACCATTGTCTTGTGGCGCGAACCGCCGGAAGCAGGACATGACGCGGCCGCAGGAGCGGTTCCGCCGCGCATCACTACCGCCCGTGTGCCCTCCGGACCGGTGGTCTTTTCCACCAGTATGTTGCCGGTGCTGTGGCACCACGCGTCCAAGTCGGTGACGAACGCACTTTCGGTGGCGCGGATCGCCACCGCCTGACCCGGCTGTACCGCGCTGATCGCGGTGGCCAGCGCCATGATCGGCCCGGGGCACTGCAGTCCGCGGGCGTCCACCTCAGTGACCGGTGTGACGTCGACGGCCGGCGGCGGAGCAGCTGGAGGCGCTGCCGGCTGGGCCGTGCGGCCGGCGTCGCCGCTGTCGTTCTGTGTTTCGCCAAACGCGGCGGACGATGCCTTCAATCCGGCAGGGAAGTGCATCATCCAGGTCAGGTATCCGCCGGTGAGGTTGCGGGCGCGGTATCCGTGTTGCGTCAGCAGACGGGACGCCAGGTAGCCACGCAGTCCCACCCGGCAGAACACCAGCAGTTCTTTGTCTTTCGGCACTTCATCCAGGCGGTCGCGAAGCTGCTGCAGCGGGATGTTGACCGCGCCGGGTATGGTGCCAGCGGCGAACTCCACATCCGTGCGTACATCCAGCAGCAGTTGATCGTCGGTGACGGTGGAGGTCTCCTCTGCGTACCAGTGCGCCACGTCCTCGCGCAGCTGATTGGCGGCCACAAAGCCGGCGTAGTTCACCGGGTCCTTGGCCGAGCCGTACGGTGGGGCGTAGCTCAGTTCCAGGTGCTCCAAGTCGTAGACCGTCATGTTGGCGCGGATAGCGACCGCCAGTACGTCGATCCGCTTATCCACACCGTCATGGCCTACGGCCTGCGCGCCCAGGATGTGTCCATCGCGGGGATCATACAGCAGCTTCAGCGCGATCGGATAGGCGCCGGGGTAGTATCCGGCATGGCTGGAGGGATGTACATACACCTTGGCATAGGGTCGCCCCAACCGCTTCAGTGTCTTCTCGTTGATCCCGGTCATGCCCACCGACAGGTCGAACACCTTGCAGATGCCGGTTCCCTGCGTGTCGCGGTACTCCGTGTTCCGGCCCAGCGCGTTTTCGGCGGCGATGCGACCCTGCCGGTTGGCCGGACCCGCCAACGGCACCAGCGTGGCGTATCCGCCCACGTAGTCACGCACCTCCACGGCGTCACCTACCGCAAAGATATCGGGGTCGGAGGTGCGCATATGACTGTCCACTTTGATGCCGCCCCGTTCACCGATGGCCAGGCCGGCGTCTTTGGCCAGTCGGTTCTCCGGACGCACGCCGGTGGCCATCACCACGATGTCATAGGGGGTCTGTTCACCGGTGGTGAATGTCGCCGCCAGACGTCCGCCGTCGGGATCCAGACGTGAGATCCCCGTCTCCAAGCGCAGATCCACGCCCTGTTCGCGCAGGTGCTGATGCA
>CAZHSN010000291.1:0-2721 GCA_964535125.1 uncultured bacterium | reverse complement strand
CGCTCAGATCGTCGGGTTAGGCGCGTTCCTGAAGGTTGTGGGTGACCGGGGAGTCAGTGTCGCGGCCGGGTTGAGCGTGCCGGTGACCACCGGTAACAGCTATACCTCAGCCAGCGCGCTGCAGGGGGCGCTGCAGGGCGCGGCGCAACTGGGCGTTTCCGCCGGACAGGCGCGCGCCGCGGTGCTGGGTGCTACCGGGGCCATTGGTGCGGCCTGTTCGCGCATCCTGGCCGAACATACCGCCGAGGTGGTGCTGTGCGCGCGACAAATGGACCGCTTGGAGCTGTTGAAGCACGAACTCTCTACGGCAACGGCTCAGGTGCTCATCGAGACCGATGCGCGTCAGGCGGTGCGCGACGCCGACATCGTCATCGCCGTAACCAGTGCGACCGATACGCTGATCGAACCCGAGGACCTGCGTCCGGGCGCGGTGGTATGTGACGTGGCGCGCCCTCGAAACATATCACAGGCCGTATATGAGCGCCGAGAGGATGTGCTGGTGATCGACGGCGGCGTGATTGCCGTGCCTGGCGAGAACCTTGACTTTGGGCTGAACTTCGGCTTCCCTCCGAAACACGCCGAGGCCTGCATCGCCGAGACGATGCTGCTGGCCCTGGAGGGGCGGTTCGAGTGCTTCACGCTGGGAGGCGACATCCGCGTGGAGAAAGTGCGTGAAATCGCCCGGCTGGCAGACAAGCACGGCTTTCGCGTGTCGGGATTCCGCCGGTTCGAACGGCCGATCCCCGCCGATGAGGTGGATCGGATCCGCCGGAATGCCTGTCGACCCGAGCCGGTGACCCTGGAGTGTGTGCGGCTGTGAGCGACTCGTCCCTGGAGCCGACCGCCGCCGCCATCGCCTCCTTGCTGCAGCAGGCGCATCGTGTGACGGCGTTGACCGGGGCGGGGATCAGCACCGCGGCCGGCATTCCGGACTTTCGGGGGCCCAACGGGCTGTATACCACCGGCGCCTATGACGCCGAGCGCGTGTTCGACTGCCGCTACTTTGAGGATCATCCGGAACTGCTCAGCGCGTTCTCACGCGACTTGCTGCGCCTGATCGGCTCGCTGCACCCCTGTTATACGCACCGCTTTCTGGCTGCGCTGGAGCGGGCGGGAACCGACGTGACTGTGATCACACAGAACATCGACCCGTTGCACCAGATGGCAGGATCGCGCTGTGTGTATCCCGTACACGGCAGCTACGCGGAGGCGTACTGTGTGCGTTGCGGTTGCCGTTGGCCGACCGCAGAGTATGCTGCCATGCTGGAGGAGGCGTCTGTACCGCGCTGTCGGTGCGGCGGCGTGGTGCGGCCGGACATCGTTCTCTTTGGTGAAGCGGTGCAGCACATGCCGGAGGCTCAGGCGGCCGTGGCGCGCTGTGACGTGCTGCTGGTGCTGGGCACCTCGCTGACGGTCTATCCTGCCGCGGCGCTGCCGTCGCTGGCCAATGGCCCGGTTGTCGTGGTGAACCGCGGCGAAACCGGTTATCTGCCGAGGCGTGAGGATCTCTGCGTGGACGCGCTGCTGGATCCGCTGTTTACGATGGTTGCGGCGCACCTGGGTCTGGGGGTGCAGGACTGATTCCATGCGGAGGCAGCGACATCGGACGGCAGATCCCTTCTCTCCCTGGCTCTATTTTCGGCGTAATTTGAACCGCACCGCACCGGTCACGTTTGTGATTGTGTTGAGCGTGGTGCTGATCTGCACCGTCATCACCATCATCCGCAGCATCGACCTGACGGTGCTGACCGTCTACGGATACCAGCGGCACTTCTGTGTGTTGGCGCCGCGCTCCGGGCCGGTGCTGCCTCCGTTGGACCAGGCGCGGATCATGAGTGAGCCGTTGGTGCGCAAAACGGCGGTGACGGCGGTCTGTCTGACCACGATCCATACCATTTTCGGCAAGTTTCCTTTTGTGCTGTTCGGGTTCACTCCGGATGACATGCAGCCGATGCTGCGGCTGACGCGGATGCGCCTCATCAGCGGACGCCTCCCGCGGGAAGGGCAACCGGAGTGCGCGATTTCGGTAGAGGTGGCGCGCAACCGGGGACTGAAGCTGGGAGACGCCGTGCTGACACCCGGTCAGTCAGACAGCTATTCGCCGGTGGAGGTCAAGCTGGTGGGTCTGCTGTCCGGTCCCAGCTGGTTCGCCGTCACCGACCGGTCTTTCGTGACGCGCAATTTCTTCCCGGCGTTGCAGAGTCTGATTGTTTCTGCCGATAGTGTACGGCGGCAGCCGGAACTGGACCGGCTGCTGAGACGTCAGATCGATCCCACGCATGTCCGGATGTTCAGCTTTGGCCAGTTGGTGGACGAACTGCGCAGTTCGTTAGCCAACCTGTACCTGATCATGCGCGTGGTGGTGACCATTGTGGTGGTGGTGCTGGCCATCATGATGGGGATGTTGTCCAATATCTTCTTCGCACAGCGCCTGCCGGAGTTCGGGCTGCTGGTGGCCATGGGCTACACCCGCTCCCGGCTGCTATGGCGGATCGTACGCGAGACCGCGCTGATGGTGTTTCTGGGGTGGGTGCTGGGGGCCGCGTTGAGCGCAGCCATCCTGAAGAGCCTGCAGGTCTGGCTGTTCGATCCCCGGGGATTGCTGTTGAACCCGCTGGATCCGGGCGCCTATCTGTACACCATACCGATACCGTTCGCGGTGCTGGTGTTCGCCGCACTGGCGGTGGGACCGCGGCTGCTCAGCTTGGATCCGGTTCAGAT
>CAZHSN010000290.1:0-2734 GCA_964535125.1 uncultured bacterium | reverse complement strand
GCAACCGAACCCGTGAAGGGATGACGCGCGATCTGGAGGCGATGAAGGCCGCGGGTATGGGGCATGCGATCTATCTGGAAGTAGATGTCGGCGTGCCGCGCGGTCCCATTGATTTCCTCAGCAAGCCATGGCGGGAACTGTTTGTTCATGCAGTGCGCGAAGCCGAACGACTGGGTATGGAGATCATTTTAGGAAGCGGTCCCGGATGGGCCGGAAGCGGTGGCCCATGGGTGAAGCCCGAGCAATCGATGCAGCATCTCACGGGCCAGCCGGTCATTGTGGAAGGCCCCGGCCCGTTTACGGGCGCCCTGCCGGTTGCGCCGCCGCACCGTCCATTTTTTGGCGAAGTTCCGGAAGAGCTCAAGGAGGCATGGCAAACATACTACCGTGATGTGGCGGTGCTGGCGTTCCCTGCCGGCCCCGAGCCGGGGGTGGAGGATATCGAGGAGAAGGCGCTGGTGTACCGTGCGCCCTATTCCTCACAACCTGGTGTAAAGCCCTTTCTCGAAGTGCTGGCGGACTATCCGGCCGATCCCCCGGGTGCGGTGATCGATGCGGAACAGATACTGGATCTGACCGACCGGTTGCGACCGGATGGCGCCTTGGACTGGCAGATCCCGGAGGGACGCTGGATCGTATTGCGGCTGGTGAGTCGCAACAACGGCGCCTCTTCGCGTCCGGCTCCGCTGCCGGGCGTCGGTTTCGAGTGCGACAAGTTCGATGCGGCCGCACTGGATGCACACTTCGAGGCGTATTTCGAGCCGCTGCTGCAGGACGCCGCGCCGCTCAAGCCAGGCTGCGGGTTGACCACCCTGCATATCGACAGCTGGGAGATGGGTGCACAAAACTGGACACCTGCGTTTCGCGATGAGTTCATCAAGCGTCGGGGATACGATCCAAAACCGTATTATCCGGTTTGGCTGGGTTATCTGGTTGAAAGCCGGGAGCAGAGCGAGCGGTTTCTGTGGGATCTGCGGCTGACCAGTCAGGAGCTGATTCTGGAGAACCATTCGGGCCGGTTGAAAGAACTGGGCCGGCGATACGGACTGATCTTCTCCAATGAACCGTACGACATGAATCCCGCGTGTGACTTCGACCTGGGCGCCGTGGCCGATCTGCCGATGGCAGAGTTCTGGAGCTCTACATTCGACACCACGTACAGCTGCCACGAGGCCACGTCGATCGCACACGTCATGGGCAGACCGGTAGTGGGAGCGGAGTCGTTTACCGCAGGACCTCCCGCCGACTTTACCGCCTGTCCGTGGCGGCTGAAGAACCAGACCGATTGGGCGTTCGCCACCGGGATCAACCGGCTGACGTTTCATACCTTTGCGCATAAGCCGCAGGAGGAACTGCCAGGGATGACCATGGGGCCTTATGGCGTACATTGGGATCGCGGTCAGGCGTGGTGGCCCATGGTGGGCGACTATCATCGTTATGTCGCGCGCTGCAGCTATCTGCTCCGCCAGGGCGATCCTGTGGCCGATGTGCTGTATCTGCTGCCAGAAGGCGCACCAAATGTATTTCAACCGCCCCAATCCGCGCTTGCGGGTACGCGGGAGATGCCCGATCGGCGCGGCTACAATTTCGACTGCTGCTCGGCGCCGATCCTGATCCGTCACGCCGCCGTGCACGACGGCCTGGTAGTGTTTCCGGGGGGCGCTGCCTACAGGCTGCTCGTGTTGCCGAATATACACACCATGACGCCCGAGCTGCTTTCCAAACTTCAGCAGCTGGTGGCCGCCGGAGCCCATGTGGTGGGGAACCCGCACGGGAAGTCACCCAGTCTGGTGAACTATCCTGCGTGTGACGCCGAAGTGGCGCAGCGGGCGGCGGCTTTATGGGGCGCCACTGCGTTGCCATCCGGAGTAGACGCGCGCACTTACGGCCACGGAACAATCTACTGCGGCGAAGGCGTGTACGCCGGAGAGAGCACCCGGTACCCGCACTATGACGTCACCGCTGAAATACTGCGCAGCTTGGGAGTTCCTGAGGATTTCGAGAGTGAGGGGCCGCTGCGCTACACGCATCGGCGCACATCGGAGCGCGACATCTACTTCGTCTCCAACCGCTCGGCTGAAGCGGTCTGCACCACGGCTTCATTTCGATCGAGTCGGCAGGTCATCGAACTGTGGGATCCCCGTACGGGGACGATCCGCTCTTTGCAGGAATGCAGCCGGAAAGGCAGCAGAACCACAGTCCCCCTGCGGTTCGAGCCCCATGAAGGCTATTTCGTGATATTCGCCGATATCCCAGCCGCGCATCAAAGACCCAGCAGCCGGAATACGGCAGAGGTTCAAGACGTGCAGAGCCTGGAGGGCCCCTGGCAGGTCTCGTTCGATCCCGCGCTCGGCGGTCCGGATTGCGTTTTATTCGAGCGCCTTCAGGACTGGACAGATCGGCCGGAACCGGAGATCCGGTACTACTCCGGTCGAGCGGTTTATCGATTGACGTTTGACTTGAGTCAGCCGGACCTGCTGACCCAGCCTTCGGACATTTACCTCGATTTGGGTCGCGTGGAGGTCATTGCCCGCCTGCGTCTGAATGGTCAGGACTGTGGAGTGGCCTGGACGGCGCCCTGGCGCGCAGCTGTCGGCCAGGCGCTGAAGCCGTCCGGCAACGAGTTGGAGATCGAAGTGGCCAACTTGTGGACCAATCGGCTGATCGGTGACGCGGCCTGCCCCGATCGTCCGATCGCCCGCACAAATCATCGGCCGTTCTCTGCGGACGATCC
>CAZHSN010000289.1:0-2799 GCA_964535125.1 uncultured bacterium | reverse complement strand
AGCCTATCAATTGGCTGTCCTTGCTGAGCGGGTGACCGCCCAGCAATCGGCACAGCTCACCGGTCGCACGTGCCGCAAGCACCTCCGGTTGAGGGGCATACACCCACGCGGTGGTCTCGGGTTGTGGAGGCGGCGGCGGTAATGCGGCGTCCAGTGTCTGGCCGGAGGGAAGGCTGACAGCCTGGACACGTGTCGGGCCGGCGCACTCGCCGTGTCTCCAGAGGCACTCACGGCAGACTCCGTCCCATCCTACGCAGTCTACCGTCCAGCCCGATGGCGCGATGTGAGCATCCAGTGTGGGCGATACCTTTATGACCGTCCCTCGGAACCGGTCTGCGAGTCCGATGATCCAGTTTAGGGAAGGAGACCAATCCGCAGGGTTAGCCTTACGGCGGCCCTCGTGCCGGCGGGCCGGGTCAAAGAATGCCCAGTCTGCTCGCTCCCAGTGTAGCCGCGTCACGTCAGTTTGAACGATGATCGCGTGATCCGCCAGACCGTGCGCCAGAAGATTCCTGCGTGTCATGGCGCAGCGCATACGGTCTCTATCCACTGCGACTACCGGCCCGCGCCGTGCGAGCGCAATGGTGTCGCTGCCGATGCCGCAACCTGCATCAATGACTCGGACCCATGATGGGAAGAGAGAGGCGTGGTAATCTGCGACGACCTCGGATGACGCCTGCTGGGCCGACTCAGATGTGAACCACATGCGATGAGCCAGCGTGAACCGGCCTGATTGACGTCTGCGTTCCTTGTGTATCACGATGGCGAGCCGGAGCGCCGACGGGTCAGCCTGACCCTGTAATGCAAACACCGCGTTGTCTCCCAAAGAGTCAACGCGTTTGATGAGTGCCTCTATGTGCGAGAACCAATCATCGGTATAGTGCATGTTATCTGTCGTATCGGGATAATGCCAGCATCTGTGGCGGATCGCCACTGAACGCCAGTATGGTTGGGGGTATAATCGTAACGCACCGTCCGGGTCGCCAGTGACCCCGCGTCGTAAAGGGATCAACCAATGACACGTTCATACGGTCTGGCTGGCGTTTTCGCGGTAGCCTTCGCGGTGTGGTCCACCCCGCTGGCTGCGCAGACGCCGTTCAACATACCGCTCGCAGGCGAAGTTAAGGATTACAGGACCGATGATCGGTCTCAACAGTTCGGACGCGAGACACTGTGGTCCATCAAAGACATGCTAAACATGACGCTTAGCGAGCGCAACCCGGTCAATGACGCGAGCATCGCGTTGGATCCTTCCAAACTGACGCTGGCCACCGCATCCGATGTCCGTGTCTATTTTATCGGCGAAGGGGCTGGATACCGCAATACCCTGGGTTTCAACACTTCCGGCGGTGACTATCGTAACCCTGACTCCCGGTTAATCTTCCCAAACGCGTCGTCACTGCTGGGCACCGAATATACCCGTCAAACACTGGAAACAGGGAAGCGCAATGCGGACAATCCCTTGCTGCCGGGCGACTTTGTGGATCTGGGGCGGTTTGATGCGGGCACTACGCTGGACTTCTTTCTGATCGCTAACGGCGCCGCCGGTGGCAAGAATGTCTTTTCGACTCGCACAGCGCTCAACCCCGACCGGATCAACCATGTGGTGGCGTTTACGCTGCCGAGCAGTCCCTATCTCATCATAGGCTTCGAAGACCTGTTGGGAGGCGGCGACAGGGACTTCAATGACCTGTTGTTTGCAGTAGACATCGGCGCTGCCAATGTGCAGGCGCTGGCAGGCTCGGAGCCGATGACACTGGCGATGTTCGGCGCGCTGGGCAGTCTGGTGATTGCTGCGCGCCGACGGACGGCCAGAAACACACAGGCCGCATCGTGATGGCGTTGCGATACGGCCTGTGCACCGCTCATCCCGGCTTGAGTTCCGGTGTGAGACTTCGCGTGTAGGGTTCGATCACCAGTCCGGTGGTCTGCATCCACGCGGTGGCCCGTTGGATCTCCTCCACGGTGCCTTGCAACTCGATGACCGCACTGCCGCCTTGCTCGGTGATCGCGGCTTTACGGATGTATACACACACATCAAACTGCTTACCCAGTCTCCAAAGCAACGGTTCCGCTGCTTGTTCGCCCGTAGCCATCAACGACAGCACCAAAGAGGCCATTGTGTTCTCCTGAGATTACACTTCCATGGTGATATTGGCTGCAAACAACAGAGTGCGCACCAGCCAATCAAACGGTGTCATGATTGTGGCCAGCAATCCGTTCCAGTACAGCCGCCAGTCCCAGATTCGCCCACGCCGTAACAGGCTCCAGAACCGCTTCCAGCGCTCCACACTCTGTCCGCACTGAAGATATGCCGTCGTCAGGGTGGCGATAATCGGTGCCAGCCGTTTATGTCTGCCCCAACCGCTGATCTTTGCGCTCTGGCTGTTGACACTGCTGGCGAAACGCATGCCCCATTCCTGTCGACGTTTGTTCAACCATGTCGCGGCCCAGATCCGCTCCAGCATGAACGCCATACCGACCATTCCGCAGACCAATCCCCAGCTGTCCGCAAGACGGCGCATCGCATATCGGGGTACTGATTCCCTGGCGAAGCACGGACGCCTCTCTGTGCGTCCCTTTAGTCTCCAGAAGCCGGTGATCATGGGATGGTTCTTTTCCACATGGAACGCATATCGGTACCATGTGATATTCTTGAAAATCTGCCAGTAGTATGCCGGAGAGGCATCAGTCAATATGCGGATGGCGTTTTCCTCGGAGTAGAAGTTGTACCAAGCGTGTTCATAGGCCTTGTTCCACTCATCCTGAGACATCCGCGGGTGCTCGGATACGGCATGG
>CAZHSN010000288.1:0-2801 GCA_964535125.1 uncultured bacterium | reverse complement strand
GTCACGCGCGCCTCATCGCTGTCTCCGGCATAAAGATACGGCAGCCTGGGGATCAGATCGTAGCCGTGCATCCGCCGGAAACGGGACGGCAGCGCCGCGTCCCATGGCACAAACACCACGCCGCCGGGACGCTCACCCGGCCGGTGATGAAACCACAGCGTCATCAGGTTGGGTTCGTTCGTATAGAACACGTCCATCAGGTCGCTCAATCTGCCGAAGCGGCGGGCAAACGCGTCATGCGTCAGGCGTACAAATGTCTCCATGGCCCGCGCATTCAACACATTCGGGTATCGGCCGGTGGTGCGAAATCCCTGCATGGTCGACTCGGACTGCGTGCCCTCGCGAATGATCTCCGTCGCCCAGGCACATGCCATCCAACGCCCGGGCAGGCCCTGCACGTGCACCAACTTGGTGGAAACGGATATCAGACGGCCACGCGTCACATCGGGTGCATCACCTTGCATGGGGTAGAGACACGCCGCGACGAACCGATCGGCGCCCTGCGGCAGCTCGATCCGTACCGCCGCTCGCCCCTCCCCATGCCGGCAGATCTGGCGCAAGCCGCGCAGTTCGAACTGAGGATCGGCCTCAACCACGCGCCCTCCGGCCTGACCGCTGGGATAGCCGTTGTCATCGGCCACCCACACCTGCATACCGGCCGCGCGCGCCGACTCCATGGTGCGGCGCATATTCGCCCAGGATTGCTCGTTGTTCAGGTAGTCGGCAATGCTGTGAAACAACATCACGCCACCGATACCCCGCTCCCGCATCGCGTCAATGGGCAACACAGAGCCGTCATGGCCGCTGTACTGGATCACCCGATGCTCCGGGGGAGGGGTAATAAAACGGGCGGTCCAAGCAGGACTCGCCATTCTATGGGGCTCTGCTGCCATGCAACCACACTCCTTAAGCTGCGGAACCGATCAGGGATTGACTAAATTTCTGTATTTATTTTTGATTGCATCATACCTGCCACCTCCTGCGGCGTCAGGCGCTTGCTCTACGCACCAACGCTTCGGGGATGACACACAACAGGAAAGGGGTTCCCATGCATCGACACAGGATGGTTGGCGCGCTGATCTCATCTCTTGCCGTTATGACGCTGCTCACCGCAGCACCCACCATTGTATCGGCAGTTCCCCGCGTTGCCGAAGGATGGGGGCTACACCATGTATTGCCTCCTGATCGCCTGCAGGCTGTTCAGGCGATCGCCACCGGCAGCTATCACAATGCGGCGCTGCGGTTTGATCGCACGGTCGTATGCTGGGGAGAGAACCGGCATCGCCAGTGCGAGCCTCCCGCTCCCAATGGTGACTTTATCGCCGTGGCGGCTGGCGCGCTGAACACTGCGGCGTTGAGGCAAGGCGGCGCCATAGTGGTATGGGGAAGCGACACATACGGCCAGATATCGCAGATACCGGCGCCCAATGAGGCGTTCAAGCAAGTGGCGCTGGGTTACGGGCATGTCGCCGCAGTGCGTTCCAGTGGCGATGTTGTCTGCTGGGGTTGGAACGACTACGGGCAATGCACCCCACCCGATCAGGGTACCGGATACGCCGCGGTGGCCGCAGGCCGCTACCACACCGTTGCGCTCAAGCAGGACGGCAGCGTTCGATGCTGGGGATGGAACGAATATGGCCAAATAAGCGTACCGAATCCGAACAGCGGCTTCGTTCAGGTCACCGCAGGAGGGTACCACAGCGCCGGGTTGAAGGCCAACGGCTCGGTGGCCTGCTGGGGTGAGAACAGCTTTGGCCAGTGCAATGTGCCTGCGCCTAACACGGGCTTCGTCGCTGTGCGAGCAGGCGAATACCACACGGCTGGCGTGAAGGCCGATGGGACGGTGGTCTGTTGGGGCAGCGACTTGGACGGACAATCCGCGACGCCTGTACCCAATGCGGACTTCATCTCGGTAATGGCCGGTGTGCAGCACACCATCGCTCTCAAACGCGATGGAACCCTGAGCATGTGGGGGAAGAACGAGGCGTGCCAGCTAAATGGACCGAACCCGAATGATGACTTTGTCAGCCTCAGCGCCGGAAACAGCTACACGCTGGCGCTTGATGTCTCGGGCGCCATCACACACTGGGGGTCACGTGACAACAACACCGCGGATATACCCGCTCCGAACACCGGCTTCGTCAGCATTTCGGCCGGCAGCAGACACGCTGCGGCGCTGCGGAACACCGGAGTGATCGCTTGTTGGGGAAGTAATGACTACGGGCAATGCAATGTACCCGGAACGCCCACCAACTGGCTTGCTGTGAGTGCGGGCGCTTTCCACACCGCTGGATTGCAGCAGGAGGGGGTGATCCAGTGCTGGGGAGATAACGCCGAAAACCAGTGCCAGATACCGGCGCCCAACAGCGGCTACATCGCGGTCGCAGCCGGAGGCTTCCATACCTTGGGGTTAAAGCAGGATGGATCGGTAGTGGCTTGGGGGCGTAATGTGGAAGGGCAGTTGGATGTCCCTGCCACGAACGTGGGCTTTCAAGCGATCGCTGCAGGCGCCTGGCACTCCATGGGGCTGGAGAAGACCGGCAGCATCATCTGTTGGGGACGGAACACAGAGGGACAGTGCAATGTCCCGGCGCCTAACGCCAACTTTGTGGCGATCTCTGCCGGCGGTTGGCACTCCATGGCGTTGCGCGCCGACGGCACAGTGGCCTGCTGGGGATGGGATGTGGAAGGAGCAGTCTCTCCCCGCCAGGCCCAGGGATATGCGGCGATCGCCGCTGGGTACAACCACTCGGTGGGGATACGTGCGGTGCGATTGATGCACGGAACCGTCACACTGGACC
>CAZHSN010000287.1:0-2811 GCA_964535125.1 uncultured bacterium | reverse complement strand
ATTTGAGTGAAGTCCCAGTGGTCTTCAGCCTTCCAGGCGGTGCGGGCCAGCCCGTAGATATGGTCCGTCGGCGTTCCGATGAACTCAAACAGGCGAACACCGGCCTGTGCGAACTCCTTGAACACCGACACGTTGGGACCATATGCGGCGTACGAGATGCCGGTATGTGGAACGCCATCGATGAACAGCGTGGGCGCGCCGCCCCAGCGGGTGACACGCGCGCGGACACTGCGCCTTGGACGCGCGGAGATACGCAGGCGCGCCAGCGCGTTGCGCCCGGCAACGTGTAATGCGCTCCCGGCGATGTGAGCCTCCAGATGAGCGACGCCAGGGGTTGCCCACCACGGAATTATGGCGCGGATCGCACCCGACACCTGTTGGCTGCGCACGGTGAGAGCGCCCAGAGGGAACCGAACCCCTCCGGCATCGCGCAGCGTCACATCAGCAACGGAGCCGTTCCAGGCTGCAGGGAGTGATAGCCGGCAGTTGACCGCAAGCGCCTCACCGGCTCGAACACTGGCAGGCGCGTTAATGGAACCGCTGACGGCGATCGGTTCGGGCCAGACCACCTCGACTTGCCGGATAACCAGTTCGTACCGTACCGACGGCTGCACGTCGAACAGGATCACGGCCAAATAGCGCAGCGGGTAATCCAGCAGGTTGTTGCGGTCAGCGGACCATGGGGCTACCTGCCATTGGCCAACCGGGAAGGTGATCGTACGTTCCCCTCCGGGTTGCATATCCACCGGAACCGGTGTCCATTCGGCCGATCCCTCGTCGCCCACCTTCATCGACAAGCGGCAGGGGGCGCCGGCGGTCATCTGTACGCGGAGTCGGATAGCGCCAAACGGGCGATCAACCGTTCTCCGCAGGAACAGGTCGGCGTACCGCTCGCTTCGGGTTGCGAATCGCCAGACCAGGCCATGGCCGCTTGCTGCCGGCTCCATCACATGCAGTGTGTACTCGTCGCGGATCCGGTCCGGATCGCGCGATGGATCCCAGTCGCTGATGCGTCCTCCGGAGAACAGTGTGTCCGACTCGTTCATGGGTCACCCTCCCTGGCAGTCTTGCGATCCGTGTCTCCCCGGCATGCAGGAGTCGCTGGTGTCTACAGCGAAATGCGTGTCAGGCGCCCTGGATGGAGCCGTGCGATGGGAGGCACTATGGCATACACGATAAAGATACGCCCTGAAGAACACATTCACCTGTCCTACGTCAGCACATCGGCGCATCATGGGTTAACGCGTGCAGACGGTGAACAGATGGTGGAGGCGTTGGGGCGGGAGCTCTCAGACCTGCAAGACCTGTTATATGCAGCCGGCACCCATTCCCTGTTGATCGTGCTGCAGGGACGCGACACCGCTGGTAAGGACGGTATGATCCGGTGCCTGCTGCAGCATGCCAACGCCCAGAGCTGCCGGGTGAATTCGTTTAAACAGCCATCGGATGAAGAACTGGCGCATGATTTCCTGTGGCGCGTGCATCAGGTCTGCCCGGGAAAGGGCGGCATCGCCATTTTTAACCGGTCGCACTATGAGGATGTGCTGGTGGTGCGTGTCCACGACTTGGCCCCGAAAGCCGTCTGGTCGCGCCGATATGATCAGATCAACGCGTTCGAGTCACTGCTGGCTTCCGCCAATACCATCATCGTTAAGTTCTGGCTGCACATCAGCAAAGAAGAGCAGAAAGAACGGTTGCTGGCCCGAGAGTTGGACACCGATAAGTCATGGAAGTTAAGCTTGGGTGACTGGAAAGAGCGCGAGTATTGGGATGATTACACTACAGCGGCCAATGAGATGCTGAGGCGCTGCAGCACAGCACATGCACCCTGGCATGTGGTGCCGGCTGACCGCAAGTGGTTCCGCAACCTGGCCGTCATGGATGTTATTGTTAATCTGCTGAGGCCCTACAAGCCGATCTGGCATGAGGCGTTGCGGGAGCGCGGTGTGAAGGCCCTGCAGGAGATCAAGGCGTACCGGGCGGAACAAGCCGAGGCATGAACCTCGGCCTGTCGCCTCTTCGTGCTTAACGGATAGGTACCGGACCAAACGCTGGAACAGCCAGGTCCGCGCCATCGGTAAGATGGATGCAGGGATCCAGCCCTGCCCCATACATCAGGCTGGCTTCACCCTGAATACGGGGGGAGACACGTAGTATGACCGCATGCGGGTCTTTGGGGTCCAGACTGGCCTGAAACACGCAAGGGCCCGGCTGTTCACAGCGGATAGAAAACCCCGTAATGCGTCCGGCGCTGCGAAGCCGCCCGGTGACGCCTCGGAACCGCACCCTCACCACATCCGCATTGCGTTCCGGGTCAAGGCGCTGAACTGACTCAAGATCGATGGGACCTTGGCATCGTCCGCGCTGGTACACGTTGGCCAGGGCTACCTCGGCGAGCCGTCGCCCCAGCCGCTGCTGTCCGTCCATGCTGAGGTGGATCATGTCATCAAGTTCCAGATCGGCCGCTGCGACCACCCACAGGTTGGGGATCAGTGAGGGCCGCATGCGCTGTGTTTCGCGCATGACTTCCCATCCCCGATGTACGGTGTCCGGTTGAAGGGAACACCAGCGGGCGATCTGAATGGCTATGATCGGCAGGTCCGGACGGCCGGTGTCCTCCCGCAGCGCCTTGGCCCACTCTGCGAACCGGTTGCCATATTGCGCCGCATGCTCCGGGTCATTGGCGTCATACTCCCCCTGGTACCACAGCACACCCTTCAGCGTACCGCCTGCGCGACGGATGCGATCAAGCATGGCTCCGTACAGGGAGTGCGTGCTTTTGTCGCGATAGTCCCAGCACACCAGGTCGGT
>CAZHSN010000286.1:0-2849 GCA_964535125.1 uncultured bacterium | reverse complement strand
GCCGATCATCTCCCCGGGGCTGGCGGTGAAGCTGAGCCCCTTGAGCACCGGGTTGCTTTTGTCGTACCCGAACCGCACCACCTCAAAACGCACTTCACCGGTGATAGGCTGACGATGTCCCGTGAAGCGCCCGGTCTCCGAGTCTGCGTCAATGACCTCGAAGACACGCTCGGCTCCGGCCATCGCCCGGCTGAACCAGTTGTTGATCTGCGCGAACCACTGCAGCGGACCGTAGACCAGCCCCAGATAGGCGTTGATCTTCCAGAAATCACCCAGCGTCATCTGGCGTGTGTAGACCAGATACCCGCCGACCGTCCAGTTCACCAGCGCGCCCAGGCTGGTGAAGAACGTCATCAACCCAAACACGGTGTACCAACGGCTGTCGGCCTCGATGCCGGCCGTGCGCAGTTCGTCGTTTCGGGCGGTGAACTTATGGTGTTCCCGATCCTCTTGAGCGAATGCCTTCACCACACGGATGCCTGTCAGCGCTTCGTTCAAGTGCATGTGGAATCTGGCCCACTTTTGACCGCACCGGTGGTACAACCGCGACACAGGCCGCCAGGAACAGACGCTGACGATCAGCACCAACGGTATCGGCGCCAGGATGCATGCCGCAAGCAGCGCGTTGGTGTGAAACAGGAATATCGCGATGCCTGCCAGCAGCAGGATATTGGTGACCAGATATGGCAATCCGTCGACCAGGAAACCCCAGACACGGTCGGTGTCCTGCGTGATCCGGCTGGTGATCGCACCAACCTGCTTCTTGTCAAAGTAGGCCAGTTGCAAGAACTCGACCGCGCGGAACACACGGGCCCTCAGGTCAGAGGCGATGTTGGCCGCCAGGAAGGCGATCAGCTTGCCCGTGCGCACCTGCACCCACGCCGACACGGAGACCAACAAGAGCCAGCCGCCCATCAATATCCAGAGCAGCCGCAGGTTGCGATGCGGCAACAGGACCTGATCGATCAGGCTGCCCTGCACATAAGGCGGCGCCAGGTTCAAAACTGTGGTCACCAGACCGAGTGCAGCGAGTCCCACTGCGTGCCATCGATAGGGTGTCAGGAACCCCGATATCCGCAGCAATGTGCGTCCCTTGTGTACACAATGCGGGCAGATGCCGCCCTTCTCGGGCAAGAGCCGGCCACATCGGCCGCATCGCAGAGGTTCGCAATGCAGGTTCACCGTCATCTGTTCGCCATGTGCAAGCTGTTCGATGCCGCGCGCGGCGTCGCTGAAAACGGTGGTGTAGCTTAAACTATAGGTAATCACAGGAATGATGCGGCCGTCGTGTGTGGTGATCTCCATGCGCCCGCCACCCACCAGAGGCTCATGCCGGGCCGACTTGACATGGTGTAGCGGGAGACAGTGTATGGCGCGACCCTGGGCATCCGATACACGCAGTTCCTGTGCATCCACAGTCAATACCGACACGCCGAACTGGCCATCCGGCGCGTAGTCTGACCGCAGGTCGATCAATGGCGGGTCAGTCAGTGTTTTAGTGTGCGCATCCGGTTCATGTTGTCGTAACGTCGCGGGCATAGGGCCTCCACTCGATGGCTCAGGCGATCAGCCGATGCGGACCGCCGTAACAGATGCAGATGGAAGAGAGCAGTGGCTGTCTCGGATGAGGTCGGCCGGCTGACCGTTCAGCCTGCCGAAGCCGATGTCAGTGGGAGGCTTGGGAGCGGCTCAGACGAATCGTCAGAAGGCTCACGCCATCCGCAGAGACAGACAGTGCGGTACGTCGCCGATCTGTCATGCGCGTGTGCACGCACGGTTCTTCATATGCGCGAGCCTCCTTTCTGAATGCAGTAGATCGCAGTGTATCACCAGGGCCAGTGTAAATGCAAGGCGTATGTGCCGCCGAATGCGGTCGTATCAGTCACCGATTACTTTCAAAACGACGCGTTTGCGGCGCTGGCCATCAAACTCCGCGTAAAACACAGTTTGCCATGGCCCCAGGTCCAACGCACCGTCTGTGACCGGTATGATCGCCTGATGGTGCATCAACAGGTTCTTCAGGTGCGCGTCGCCGTTATCTTCGCCGGTGCGGTGATGCCGGTAGTCCGGACCTTTGGGCGCCAGGCGTTCCAGCATCTCCATCGCGTCCTGATGAATGCCCGGTTCGTTGTCATTTACCCATATCCCTGCCGTGATGTGCATCGCCGAGACCAGAAGCATACCTTCCTGAATGCCACTCTCGGTCACCAAGTCTGCGCATTCGCGGGTGATGTTCACCAGTTCGCGCGGACGGGATGTATTCATCCACAGGTAACGTGTCGTTGACTTCATCTGTACCTCTCCGTGAGACTGTGGGATTGCGTCTGAAATCCACTATATCGTACCTTTGAGCAACGGTGAAACAGGTGCAGCAGACGGTATGATAGCAGTATGTACTACTACATACAATGTTATTTACAGAAGCATCACTGGATTGGCGTCATCCGCCTGTGGCTCATACTGTGCCTGATGACTGCCGGTGGACTGACCGGTTGCGGTTCGGGTGGTGCATCATCATCAGCGTGTCCGCTGAACAAACCATATGGATTGTGTTTCGGTCCGTACGTGGATGGCAGTTCGCCGGACGAGGGCGCTGTTGCCACGGTGGAGCAGGTTGACCGGTTGTTGCGCTTGATGCGCCCCTATACCGATCGGGTGCGGCTCTTTACCTGTGCGCCGTTGCGCGGGTCCACGGAGAGCATGGCCAGTGTAGCCAAACGGCATGGGTTCCACGTAGCCGCAGGCTGCTGGCTGTCCCGAAATGCGCAAGCCAACCGCCGAGAAGTCGATTGGTTGATGGAGGAGATACGCCGAGGTAATGTGGACCTTGCGGTAGTAGGCAATGAAGT
>CAZHSN010000285.1:0-2894 GCA_964535125.1 uncultured bacterium | reverse complement strand
GCGGGTCGTTGTATGGATCGATGCTCCGCAGGATCGCCGCGGTGGGCGGTGCGGTGAAGGGAGCGCTCTGGTACCAGGGCGAGAGCGACGCCATTCCCCCGGGCGAATACGACCTGTTCCTGCAGCGGTTCCTCACGTTTGTGCAACGTCTGCGCGAAGACACCAATCACCCCGAACTGCCATTCCTGTATGTCCAACTGGGTCGCTTCGCGGTGACGCTGCCGCCCCAAGTACATGACGCTTGGAACGCCGTGCAGGAAGCTCAGCGCCTGGCGGAGGCGCAGTTACCGCAGATGCGCTTCGCGGCAGCTATCGACCTGTGTTTGGATGACCAGATCCACATCGGTTCGGCCAGCCTCAAACGCCTGGGCAAACGCCTGGCCAGATTGGCGCTCAAGGACGTGTTCCATGATGAGACCCTGCAGGCCGGACCCCGCCCCGCCTGGGCGCGCTGGGAGAACCCGGAGCGCACCGTGCTGCGCGTGCACTTCACCGGCGTTAACAGCCGTCTCACCGCACCTGGCCGGTTGGTGGGGTTTACCGTTCGACGCGCGGACGGCAGCAAGGTGGATGCGCTGTTCGACCAGCAACTGGACCCGAAGACCGGGTGCGATGTCCTGTTGCTTATCGGTGAACCGCAAGCCGAAGGCTGCGTGCTGTGGTATGGGCAGGGTTGCGACCCCGTGGCCAACCTGACCGATGAAAAAGACATGGCCGCACCGGTATTCGGCCCGATGCCTGTCGCCGAGCCTGCCGGATGACTCCGCACGTCGGCGTTCTGGCGCTGCAGGGAGACTATGCGGCTCACGGACGCGTGCTGCAGTCACTGGGTGCACATGTTCGTGAAGTCCGCACACCTGTCCACTTAGACTCCGTGGACGGATTGGTCATTCCTGGCGGCGAAAGCACCACCATCATCAAGATGATGGCGCGTACCGGACTCGATGCCGCGATCACGGCGCGCGCCCGTGCCGGGATGCCCATGTACTGCACCTGCGCGGGGTTGATCGTCGTGTCACGCGAAATCGTCGACTTTCCAGATCAGCCTCGGTTGGGGTTACTGGATGTGGCGGTGAGACGCAACGCGTTCGGACGGCAAGTGGACAGCTTTGAGGCCGATCTGCCGGTGTCGGGGCTGGAAGGCGGTCCCATGCGCTGTGTGTTCATCCGGGCGCCGTGGATCGAACAGACAGGCCCCGACGTGGAAGTGTTGTGTCAGGTCGATGAACACCCAGTGCTGGTGCAGCAAGGCCTGCTACTGGCTGGGGCGTTTCACCCGGAACTGACCGATGACACCCGGCTGCACGCGCTGTTCCTCTCGCGCATCACACCCCGTTGATCGGTGAACCTGTTCCTTCCGGGGGGGTCATGCCCCCCAGAAGGAATAGGTTTCCACGCCCAACAACATACCCACCAGACCCCATAACGAGCCGACCAGCAGATCACCCAGCACCACACCCAGAAAAATGGGCAGCAGCAGCCGGTATAGCCGCAGCCCGCCCCACTTCAGAACCGTCAGCTTCACTGCCCAAGCGATCAGCAGCGGCATCCAGACCAAGTTGATCGACCAGGTGCCTGAGATCGCCAGACCGATCGGGTGCAGGAACCAGCCGGGTACGGTGGCCCGTGCGGCGCTCAAGGCCCCACCCATCAACGCACCGGCCAGGATCGCCCAGTTTCCGTTGGCGTTCATCGCTGGCGGACTGTCGATCCAGGTGGTCAACCGCCCCATCACTTCAGAGCCGTAGTACAGCGGTGTCAGCATTTTAGCACCCGCCCCTTGCGTGTAAGCAAGATGCAGAAAGGCCCAAAAAGCACAAAGCATCGCCACGACACCGGCAAGCATCAGCACGCATACCGCACGCCGTGTCGCATCCTGAGGAGTCACGGTGTGCAGCGTCTCCATCTGGACGGGCATCGGATGCGACCGATACGCCCGATTGAACCACCAAAACATAGCGAGCGCACTCAAGCTGCGCTGCCCCAGTTCGGGTGCACCCAGCATCGACACGGTCATCACATCGGGACCCACAAAGTGGAAGTCGTGTACCGGCGGCCCCAGCTCGGCGCGTATCCGCGCGACGCCGATGGAGATCACCAGGTACGCTGCCAGGAAGAGCGCCACAACACCTGCCGACATACCGGCGGCCGTAACGAACAGATACAGCCCCAGCACACCCAGCACCCACCCTCGGGCGGCCCAGATCGGCGCTGAACCCGGCTCAACGCGTAACCGGACCAGCGATCGAAACGCCGAAGCCAGGTCCTGCCGTGCGGCCCAGACCGCTGCGGCCACCAGCGCCAGCAGCGCGCCAAACACCTGATGCTCGATAAACGGCGCACCGGGTGTCAGGTCCCAGGCCATCGCGCGGGCCACCACGCGCTCCAGTTTCCAAAATACGTAGAAGAACCAGCACGAAAACAGCAAGTCGACCGGCAGCAGCAGCCCCAGACCGATGCAGAACGGGTAGAACGTCACCGGTGTCCATCCGATGCCGTCCCAAGGCTTCACCGTCAACATCGTTTGCAACTGCAGATGCTGTCCCACCGGTATGGCGGGCATCGCCGGAGTCAAGAACGCCAGACCGTTCCAGGCGCACAGGCCCGCGGCCGGCAGAAACCCCAGCCAGAACAGCCGGTTGCGGAACAGCTCAAGACGCGGCGACGCGAGTTCCACAGGGATCACCGTCAGCGGAAAACTCAGGTGTTCGTGCTGTGTCCATCGCCGGCGAAACAGTTCCCCGCTGCACAACGTGGTCCACAATAGCAGGGAGACGAACAGCGTCCATGCGCCGACCACCGGCGCCCAGGCAGTCAGGTAACGCCAGCGGTACAACGTGTCTGCGCCGCGGTAGAAGCCCCGTATCGCCGCATCATCCTGCACCACCAGCCAG
>CAZHSN010000284.1:0-2913 GCA_964535125.1 uncultured bacterium | reverse complement strand
GATCGCCTGCTGCACCACATCGCGCGGTGTGCCGGATCCCCCATGCAGCACCAGTGGAACCGAAACAGATGAAGCGATCGCGTCCAGTCGATCCAGATCGATCCGAGGTGCGGCCTTATATGCACCATGCACGGTGCCGATCGCCACGGCCAGGCAGTCGAGTCCCGTCCGCGCGACATACTCAGCCGCTTGAACCGGATCCGTCAGAAGATCGGCATCGTATCCGCTGTCGTCAAGGTCCGCCTCACAGCCAGCCACGTGTCCCAGTTCCGCTTCCACCGGCACGTTATGCGCATGTGCGAGGGAGACTGCCTGGCGTGTCAAGGCCACATTATCCTCATACGGCAGCCGCGACGCGTCCAGCATCACACCGGTGAACCCAGCGTCGACACACTCGCGCACGTGCTCCAAGGTCGTGCCGTGATCCAGATGCAATGCGGCCGTGATACCGGTCATGTTCACATACAGCGACACGATCTCGCGCAGCGCCTTGGCCCCCCCCATCGCGTTATACTCGGCGGCGCTGGCTTGAAAGATGACCGGCATCTCGCAGGCAGCCGCGCCGCGCGCAATGGCGTAGACATTGGCGCTGTTCCAGCACTCGAATGCGGCCACCGCATATCCGCGTTCACGCGCCTCCTGAAGCAGCGCATCCATCCGCACCAATGGCATGATGTCACCCCCACGGTCTGTTACCGCTATTCAGTATGCCACTCGAACGGACTCAACGGAGCACGCAGCGAAACAGCTCACCAAACACGGTTCGCTCTGAGGCCTCCATCTGCAGCGTTACCGGCGTTCCAGCGGGTAGTTCGGCCGGCAACGACACCGAGATAAAACAGGTATGATTCGGTTCAACGGATGCCGTTAACGGAACGAATCCGCTCCGGTCGCCTGCGCGCCAACGCAGACCCACCACTCCGCTCCCGCCGCCTGCCGACGAGCGGTCCAGCCACCGCGCCTCTCCGGTATTACCGACTTCCACACGCAGCCGCCATGGCTTACCAGCTTCACGCAGTGCTCCGTCGCCATACTCCACGATGCGCCACTGACCGCCGCTCCATGCCCGAAACGGCCCGAACGCAGCGCTGAGAGCGCGTCGTGGGCCAATGCGATGGCTCAACGCGCCGCACAGGCAGCGCAGTGAGCAGGTGCGCGAGTCGTCGCCCTGGTCCAACGTGCGCACCTCAGGGCGCTTCCCTTCTTTCAGCAGCCGTGCGAATGCCCGGGCTCCCTCGATATACACATCGGCTTCATCCGCGTGTGCGTACTCATTCACCGTCAGGATCTCGTTCGCACGAAACTCCGGCGGATTGCGCATGCGCCCGCTCCAAGCTCTAATGACCGCAGCAACCGGCTTCTCGGAGCGATCGGGGCGCAGGATGCCCCAGTCGGACACCTCCGGATCGCCATCATACATGGGGCGCTTGCCGATCCACCACCAGGCCAGCGCGCCATCCGCACCGAACATCGTGGCGATCTCATGCATGCGTTCGTAGTGCAGCGCCTGGATGCGCTCCTGCAGAGCGATATCATCAATCAAATTGGGGTTATAGGTACTGGCGCCGTACTCGGTAAACAGAGTCGGTTTGTTCATCCGGTTATACCGCACGCCGAAGCCCTGGCTCCAGAAGCGGATCGGGTCGTTTCGGTACACATCCTCATCGAACAGTCCCCAGGTGGTATGCGGGGAAAAGGTGTACCCCGTGTAGTCCAGAAACGCCGATGTGTGACGCACAGGATAGGGCAGATTGCGGTTGTGCGGTACTTTACCCATCAGGCAGATACGCTGAGCGGACAGCAGGTGATGAGGAGCGATCTCTCGAAACACGTCCCTCAGCAGTGCATACCGTTTATTAACAAGTTCCTCGATGAACCGCCGATACGCCACGGACTTCCGCGTCCAGACTCCATCGCCAAATAGTTCATCATCACTCGGGGCGCTGACCAGCGGCCCCTCCGGTGTATTAACCATGGGGCCCAGGTAACCCCAGCATCGGTTGGCCGCATCAACCGACCCATATTGATCCGCAATCCAGCGGTTCCACAGCTTGACAGGCGTCAGGTGACCGGGCCATTTGCGCCCGTTTCGCAGATCCTGATCCCCCACATGCGGTTCCCAGTCGAGTTCCCAGGCCAGCACCTCCGGGCGATGCGCCAGGCCGCACTCCGTGATGAACTTGCGCGCCATCTGCAGGCTCTGCCCGCGCTTGACCGGATCATCCACGAAGTCGAACAGCGGCATGACCCAACGGCCGCCCTCTGGGTATAGATGCACATACATTTGGGCTTTCATGCCATGTCGTTTCAGACGGTCCAGCAGGTCGTGCAGGCGCGCTTTGTACGAAGTCTGAGGCGTGGGAAACGTGGACCAGTCGGCCTTCTGGTGATCGGCATGGTAATAAGTCGACGCCATGATCCGAATGGTATTGAAACCCATCTGCTTCATGAGCCGCAGGTCGGCTTCGACCTCAACCGGATCGTAATGCGCAATCCAATCTCGCTCTGGTCCCACTGCGACCATGGACGACACCGGACGGTAGAACGCGCCGAACGGCGTCCACCGACGGCCCTGCAGTTGAAACGCGCCATTTGCCACAGTAACGTAGGGATTACCGCGCTGCGCCGAAGCGGAATGTGCGCACAGAACGGCCAGTACGACGAGTACCCAGATACGTATGTCCATGCGTCCCTCCCGTGACCGTCATACCGTTCGCCGTTGGAAGGCTCTGGTCCTGCCCAACCTCACCCGGATACCGCTGAGGTACCATGTGGTTATGCCGTCCTTACACCCACATCCTTCGGGAGCTGCAGACTCGACACAACAACCGGTGTGTCTGCGCCGTCCCTCAGTCGCATGGGAGCAGTCGTATACTCGGTTCCTCGAACAGTTTCGCCGATCGCGGTAGTATG
>CAZHSN010000283.1:0-2937 GCA_964535125.1 uncultured bacterium | reverse complement strand
CCTCTTCCACGGCGTAATGTGGTACCTTTGGGGCTGTTCATGAATAATTCGGGGGGTTGCAGAAAGGTGATTGTCTGGGAGTCGTAACCGGTCGCCTGGCCGTCATACGCAGCAGCACACTGGTCGGCATATGGGATGGTCATAGAAGGGTTCTGGTTAACCGGTCGACAAGCGGCGGCAGCTTTGTGTTTCGGGGATCGTATGTGTGCCATTTCATGGAGAACATGGTGCCGTCAGAAAGTCCAACGCGCATACGGGTATACGATGCACGGATGCATTGCCTGGCCGATGCACTCATGCCGCATCATGACGGAGCCATGCCGTACAGTTGCCTGATATGGCCGCTCAGCAGATCCTCAGAATCAGCGATCAGGCAAGTGAAGCGATTGAGGTAAGTAGATTTGGTGTGGAAGCGTCAAGCGGAACGGCGCGGCATGCGATGGTGGCTGAGTGTACTGGTAACCTGCGTCGTGTTTCAGATAGTGCAACGCTCCGTGGTGTGGCCCAGCGAGGTCAATGATGGCTCAATCATCAACCAGTTTGTGTTGAGTCTGCTGCTCTGTGTGATGGTGTTCCGTATACCCCATTGGAGAACCGTGGGCAGGATCGTCTTCGTGGGTGCGTGCTTGCTGGTGACAGACGTATGTGTCGCTTGGCTCTATCCGCTGAGGTACGGCATGGATGTCAGAGCCATCGGTTCATTGCTGGTGGAACTGCAGTTCAAGGCGTACGATTACATGTCGGTATCCTGGTGGATGGCGCCCATTGTCATGCTGTTGGCCGCGGTGCTCCGGCTGATCGTGTCTGCGTGTCGCTGTGTGCATCGGGCCTTGAAGAGGCGGAACGTGAACAACGCACCAGAAGCGCACGGGCAATGAGCAGGCCGGTGACTGCGATGGAGGACTTGTGGATCGCTCACCCTGTGTGTCTGAACCCGCATATGTGAGCCGCTCTGCCTGATCTGACCGCTTCTCGCCATGCCCCGCATCGACTGCGTTGCCAAGTCAGAGCGGGGTATACTTCTGCGAGGATCACGCGTGTGATCCGTGCCCTGTGGCAACCATGGATCTTGGAAGCGTGTGTACCCTGGTCATCCATGAGTGTGTGCTTCGCTGAGTCGTGCGCAGGAGACAATCGATGAACCGGATTCGCATTTGGATGTTGGTCCTGTCGGCTGCGGCGGCGTTGGCCGTTCATGTCGCGTTAATGCCGTTCGCCATGCCTACCGCTGCGCTGCACATGACGTTGGACCGCGCTCAGGCCGTTGAACGCGGGCGTCGTGTGCTGACAGAACTGGGGCTTCGGCCGCCATCCGATACGCGTGTCGCGGTGAGTTTTGTTACGGATCCGCAGACCAAAGGATGGCTGGAACAGCGGCTGGGTATCGCCGGGTCGAACCGGATGGCCCAACGCGAGGGTCTGGTCTACCGGTGGATAGTACGCTTTTACCGGCTGGGCGATCTCGAACAATGGGGCGTGGAACTCGATCCCGAGGGCGTTCCCCTTGGCGTGCGTTGGATGCGGCCGGATGACCGCGCGGCGCCTGCCACCGATGATCCGCGCGGAGTTGCCGTCGTCGCGATCCGGAAGCACTTCGGCATCGAACTGGATGCCCGCTGGCGCTCGGTGGAGTCCCTACAGACGCCGTTGCCGAACCGTCTGGATCATGTACTGACATGGGAGCGCACGGATCGCGTGTTTGCCGGAGCCCGGCAACGATTGTCGGCCGAGATCAGCGGCGGAGCGATCGTCAGCTACAGGCGTTGGCTGCACATACCGGATCACCTGTTGAAAGAGATGGAGCGCAACCAGAGCAAAGGCGACACCCTCGCCAATGCCGCTCAGGCTGCAGGGCTGGTATTTGTTGTTGTGGTGTTATGGACGCTGGTTATTACGATGGCCCGGCGCACCCTCTTCGATCGCAAGGCGCTGAAGCCGTTGTTCACGGTCGCTGTGGCTGTGGCCTTGGTGGAGCTGCTGAACACGATCAATATGCTGCCGCTGGTGCAGGCGGGTCTTCAGCCGGAAGATACGCTGTACGGTTTTTGGCTTCAATACGCGGCGTTTTCGGCGATCTCCATTGCGGTGTTGCTGTTGACTACAGCCGGTATGGTGATCGCCGCTGATCTGATCAGCCATCAGGCGTTTCCGCATCATGGCCGTATGGGCAGTTGGTTTACGCGCCGGCGGCTCGCATCGCCTGAAGGGCTGCGTGCGCTGGGCGCGGGCTATGCGTTTATCCCGTTGCAACTGGGATATGTATCGGTGTTCTACTGGCTCGTGTCCCGGTTGGGTGGCTGGTCGCCGGCGGATGTGCCTTACGACGACCTGTTCAGCACATCCATGCCGTGGGCGTTTGCTTTACTGATTGGTGTCTCAGCAGCGGTCAGCGAGGAGTTTCTGTTCCGGTATGTGGCGGTATCGTGGCTGAAGCGAGTGACCGGACGTACCTGGCTGGCCGTGCTTGTGCCGGCGATGATATGGGCATTCGCCCACTGCAACTATCCCAATCAGCCGTTCTATATTCGCGGTATCGAGTTGACGATATGGGGCTGCATTTGGGGCGTCGTCTACATTCGCATGGGGCCGCTGCCTTCGCTGCTGTCGCATGCCGGGTTCAATGCGCTGCTGGTGGGCGAGTCGCTGCTCTCATCCGGCATGCCGATGGTACGCGGTCAGTTTTACTTGGTCTGCCTGCTGGTGATGCTGCCGGGACTACTGGCGCTCTGGTGGCGTCGGCAGCGGGCCGATCTGTCAACAGAGGCTGAAGCCTCCCCTGGACAGGGCGGTTCGAGTGAAAGCCATGACACCACCGATGCCACGGCTGATTCCCCGGCTTCCTGTCCGGTGGTGACGACGGTGACCCCGCTGCGCGCCCGCGACTGGAAGCTCGCGGCCCTGCTGGCAGCGGTCTCCTTGATAGTCATCGCAGGGCTA
>CAZHSN010000282.1:0-2939 GCA_964535125.1 uncultured bacterium | reverse complement strand
CTGCACACCGACGACAAGACTTCCGCCGCCGGCAGGCGGTGATGGGTGATGCGCGCTTCGCCGGCGCCGCAGGTACGGATCATGTGGTCGACGAGCTCTTCAGGGGGCGCCAGTACCATTCGAGGAGTATGTTCCAGTCGCGAACCCCGTGTTGGAGTTTCACAGAGGTGTCTTGGTTGTCCGCTTTGCCTCCGGACATCACCAAAATGGCATCATACGGATATCCGTCTCTCTCATACCGGTTAGCACCTGCGGCACCGTCTGGTCCGCCTTCCCGTCCGTGATGCCCCACCGACACTAGAACGATTTATTGAGATGCCCGGAGCCTTCCACCATATTGGGGTCATGGCGGATATGGCTGAGCACACGGCTGCCTTCCTGTCCTTCCCAGAGGAACGGCCAGTCTCGTGTCGGGATCTCGGCGTTCTACCCGATGACCGTATTGACGCCGGTCACAAAGCAGCGTATGCCACAATTAGCGGAGGCCTGAAGATAGGTCCATGAGTCGAACGCGATGTCGTTGTGTACCGCGGTGTGTATCTCCACCCTGTATGTCTCCCGCAGACGCTGCATCAAACCCATCTGCCGGTAGTTCCGTTCCGCGCCCATCAGACCGCTGTGCAACTGGCATGTCATCCGCTGAGGCTGATACGGCGCTGTTTGACCAGGGTCATCAGCTGCGCGACCTGCTCGGGCGACCGCTGCTGCATCCATTGCTCAAACTGCCAGAGGCTCTCCACTGTCCACCGGAAGTTGTTGTGCTCCGGACATAACGTAAGCACGTTGTCAAGAGCGTCCACGGCGATCTTCGCGACTTCCAGCTGAGGGGCGGTGTATCCAATGTCCAGATGCGGGAACTGCATCAATAGATAGTCTTGATGGATGATCCGATGCGCCTCCGCTGCGGGAGCGCGTCTGCATGAAGTACAGAACTAATTGCCAACAGGACCAGGCAAAGTGCCAGACTGCAGGTGGATGCTGTGTGGCTCACAGGCTCTTTGGATGTCGGCATCGGTCGGACGGACTGTCCGACCGATGTGATACGACGGTTCGCGTAATCTGTCAGTGCGCCATGCGTGAGGCCAGTTTGTCCGCCAATTTCTGGTTCTTTGCCAGTGACTGCTCCGCGAGTTCGTGCTTGTACGCTGCGAGGCGAGCGGCCATCTCGGCATCGCCGACTCCAATGATCTGCGCGGCCAGTATAGCAGCATTCGCCGCGCCATTTACGGCAACTGTGGCGACCGGGACGCCAGAAGGCATCTGTACAATCGACAGTAATGAGTCAAGCCCCTGTAGTTTGGACTCGATGGGTACACCGATCACCGGAAGCGTGGTGACCGCCGCCACGACGCCGGGCAGATGCGCCGCGCCGCCGGCAGCGGCGATGATGACCTGCAAGCCGCGCTCCCGCGCGGTGCGGGCAAACTCCAGTGCCTGATCCGGAGTGCGGTGGGCTGACAACACACGCACTTCCGCATCAATGCCGAATTTGTCCAGCATCTCCAGCGCCTTCTCCATAATGGGCAGATCAGAGTCGCTTCCCATTACCATACCGATACGGTACGCCGACATTCAGTTCTTGCTCCTTTCACTGCGGTTGGTATTATTCCCATTGTACCCTGCGGGCCGGCTCTGCCCGACAGTCCCGTCAGGGGCGTCTCCCGGTGCGGTATCAAACGTCGGCGTACACCAGATGCAGGGTCATTGTAAGCACGATTGCACAGCCGGTTGTGGTCTGGAGTGGACCGAGTATAGTCAACATCTGTGCAGTTGCACGTCTTCCGGGGATGTGGCATACTGCCTTTACACCGGCATCCATCAGTGAGTCCCATGCTGTTGGGGCGCCTGACCGATGCCTGCGTTTCACCGTTCATGAACGCAGTATGTCTATTTCGTGCACGTGGGACAGACGATATTGTCTGTCAGCAAACACCGGTACATCTGTTAGGAGACCCGTACCGAATGACCGAACGATCTGGTTCCATGCAGGCCGCTGGTGAAGAGACCGTGTCTCCAGCGAGCTCTGCGCCATGCAACTGTCTAGTGCATGCACTTCTGCAGACTCTGCAGGGTGACGGCCTGGTAGGCATGCTGGTTTTCCGGGATAACCAAGACCCCGACGCTCGAATGGAAATGCGGCGCGTCGATATGTACGACGCGTACGGGGCAGGTTCCGTAAAACAAGCCGCGACCTGAGACCGTCACCGACAGTCAGCAATCAATTCTCATGCGAGAACACCGGCCAAACGGCCGGTGTTCTCATTATTTAGGATTTATTCAGTGACAACGGGTTCGCTTGACGACAACAGCCTGCAACGGCTGCATCCAGACGGTGACCGCGCGGGCTGTTCTGCGGATCTCACGAACCTGGCCTGTGTCCCCAATGACGCACACCGGTCCCGTACCGGGTATCCTGTCGATCGTCACTGACCTGGCCTCACCGGCGTTCAAAGCAGTGAGCCCGTTCTGCTTGCGGTACAGGTACAGGCCGGTCATCTTGTTGGTGTCTGGAAACCCGAGCGTTCTGACCAACTGGGACAGATCCATATGGTCCCAGTTGCCCCAGGTCGCCTCCCGCTGCTGACGCAGTTCGGCGTTGACAGACAGCACAGGGTCTTGAGGCGGCTCGGTGTCGCCGGTACGGATGACATGGGTTCCGTGCTGACGTGCTCGCTCAATAGCCTCAATGGCGGGCGTCGTCAAAAACCTGACTTCCGGCAGGATGATGTGCGCAAACCGGCGCTGTGTGAGCAGCCCATGTTCAATCTGGCGTGTAGAGACAACGCAGCGGTCAACTCCCGCTGCAAACAACACACGATGCACCGACGCCATGGCTTCACGGTTTGCGCTGAGCAGATCCCACACGATTGCTGTCTTGGGGAGCGGGGCGTCGCCCTGATCGGCGGGTTGATGGCGGTGGCCGGCGCGGGGTTTAGCCG
>CAZHSN010000281.1:0-2978 GCA_964535125.1 uncultured bacterium | reverse complement strand
AAGACCGTGCTGGCGGGTACGGCTGCAATTACCGCTGCCGCCAGTGCCATCAAGGCGGTCATCAACCGGGGTGAGCGTATCATCTACGTGTTTACCTCCCTATGTTACCGCGTCAACACTGCAGGCTGAGTGACCTGTACCTGCTCACCCTGCTCCCCTTCAGCATGTATCCTGAACAGATACATGCCTGCGGGAAGGGCGCGGCCTGCCGCATCGCGTCCATTCCAACTGATGCTGTTGACGCCTCGACCCGCACTCGTGGTGCTGACCGTCTGCAACCGTGTTCCCTTGCTGTCGAGTACCTCGACGGCGACGCGGGCTGGCGCCGAGACCGTATATTGCAGTGAGACGACAGAACCGCGGGTGCGGTTCACGCGTACGTTCGTAAGCCGCAGACCGCTGCCGGCTCCCGAAGTCGCTTCGATGGTAACGGTGCGTGACTCAGCTGCACCGTCAAACGTGAGTGTACCGGCGTTGGTCAATACGTACTGACGTCCGGTCGCTTCATCGCGTACCCGCAACCGCAGGTTGCGCACATTGCTGCCGCTCACGTCGTAACTCAGTTGGTTCACGCCATCCAGACGAACCCGCCAGCTCTTGCGGGCGCCATCAGCAGACTTCATATCCTGCAGTCGCTTCTGGGTTGCGCTCGCATCCAGGATGAACACACCGCACTCGTTATCTATGGATGGCGGCGCCGGCACATCCATTCTGTCGTTACCATCTGTGGCCTTGGAACTCACGCCCACAGAAGCCATCATACCCTGTGCTGGCCGCAACGACAGCTTCCAACCTGTGTCCACGATGCTGCCGGCTTGCGTTCGGGAAGAAGCGGTCGGGTAGATAACCAGCGTACAGGGCTTCATCGCGCGGACCCAAAAACCGCCCCACGCGTTAAGCGCTCCCTCCGGCGCTGTGTACCATATGTAGCGACCGTTATCCCAAGTATACAGGTGCGGCAAAATGAACTCTTTGTCTGCAGCGGTCACGATATCGTAGATATCGCCGTTCTCAGCCTGTATCTCACAGCCGTTCCATGTCACATTGAACGGGAACGGGTTACCGATCATATTCCAACCGGGACTCAGCGGTACGCCAATGCCCTTGTTGGGTGTCTCGGCGCCGTCAGTATTGACGGTGATCAGATTGGGTGCATCCAGGAAGTAACCCAGCCCCACAGGCGCCAGATTGTCAGTAATCCGCATGCCGGTCTGGTCGAAGGATGCAGGCGCCTCCTGCCGTGAGCCATCGCTGCGGTAAACAAAGTACTGACCGTCCACTTGCGAACCTGGAAGCGGCATCCACCGATACAGCGTAAACGCCCCGCCAATCAAGTAGTCCTCTGCCTTGGCAGGTACTGATGTTCCGGCGACAGGCTGGAAATACGCCATGCTGATCATATTTCGTCCCGCAGCAAGTTGCCGTAACGCAATGGTGAACGTCACGCTGCCGGTGACCAGCGGGTTCAACGGGTTATTGGTGTTCAGATTGACCTGAACGGTGTGCCGTCCCGGCTGGTATACCTGTCCTATGGTGACCGTCGCCCGGTTTGTACCCGGTACCGGTTTGAACCCCGCTTCGATTTCCTCGCGGGCCACTGCTTTGCCGTCCACCAGCACAGTGACGTCTGCGGCGGTCGCATTAGTTACCTGGAACTCAATGACCACGCGCTTAGTTTCGTAACGTCGTCCCTCTACCGGAGAGACCATGGTGAGTGTCGCCGCGATACGTGACAGTGCAGCATAGGCGTTGATGATGCCCCAACCGTATTGCGGGTTGGGTGTAGGGCCAACGCGGGTAGCCGTGGATGTAAGCATCCCTTTCACGTCTTCGGGTTTGGCTCCCTGTGCCAGAAGCAACGCACAGACGCCTGCAGCATACGGCGATGCGAACGACGTCCCTTGGGTATAGTCATACCCGCCGCCTTTGGTGGTGAGCAGCACGCCGGCGGTGTTACCCAATGACATATCACCGCCAGGGGCAGCGATGGTTGTGTAAGGCCGGGCCGAACTGTAATACGCATGCTGACCGGTCGGTCCCACGGCGGCGACACACAGAATATTGGGATGCAGCGAGGCGATGTTGGCTGGATGGATGGGCGGATTGCCCATATCGTAACTATTGCCTGCCGAAATACACATCACCAGTCCTTGGTTAGCTGCGTCCAAGAACGGTTTTACTAAAACATCATTGGGATCCGGGTTGTCAGACTCCCAAGGACCGCCCCAACTCATGTTAGCGACAGCCTGCAGATCAGGAAGTCCTAACTGCAGTCGCAGTCGATCACGGGTCTCCAGCGTAAACGCCAGCGCTTTCAGGCCTGCCATGATGTCGATCGCATCATTGGCGTCCGAGATTTTGCATGGCAGTATTTTTACGTCGTTCCACGTGGCGCCGGCGATACCGACCCCGTTGTTCACGGCCGCACATGGGGCTCCTGCGACCATCGTACCATGGCCACTACTGGGAAGCGGTTCATGGGTCGGATCATCGGTGCCCCGTGATAGATCGCGCCCCGGCAGCAACCGGCTCACCGTGGCCCCTGTGCTGTCCACATAACGAAAGTCGGGGTGAGTCGGATCGATACCATCATCGATTACAGAGATAAAAACGTGCTGGTTACCCTTCTGGATCTGCCATGCAGCAGGGAGCTGCATCATCGGCAGCGCCCACTGTTCGGAATACCGCGGATCTGTGGGTATTGAGGGCTCTGCGAACTTCTGCATGATGAGGTTCGGCTTGGCCTGCTCCACTGCGGGCAATGCACGCAACGTATCCAGCAACTGCTGGGTGCGGTCAGTCGGAGCCGATGACCGGGTGCGCGCGGGTCGAACCCCATAGACACGATCAAACCCCAGCCATTCCACTTCATAACCGTCTGCCCGAACCGCTTGAGCCAGTTCCGCAGCGGAGCTCCCCGACTTGATCAACACGATCGCCTCGTTGAGCCGATACGACCCAGCTGCTGAAGCGGAAGT
>CAZHSN010000280.1:0-2987 GCA_964535125.1 uncultured bacterium | reverse complement strand
CGTCCAGACCGGGGAACAGATACAGCAGGTCGGTCCAGACTGCCCGGGCTTCGCGCCATGCACCCATGCGGTAATAACACATCGCAATGCTGTTCCAATCCAGCCAGTCTTTCCGAAGCCGTGCAGCTTGCCGGAATGACTCAATGGCGCCCGGATAGTCGCGAAGCCGCATGAACTGGTAGCGGCCCCACTCCCCCCATGCATCGCCATCGTCCGGATTGCGCCTCAATGCTCGGATCAGTGTGTCCACCGCTAAATGTCGCAGGCCTGCACTGCTCTCCAGCCAGGCCAAGTTCGCGTAGAGATCGGTCCGTTCGGGTTGCAGACGTATCTGCAGCCGCAACAGCTCTACCACGCGGTCATGCGCGGTATTGTGCCACCAGTGTTCGGTCTGGCGACCCATATGCTCGAACATCGCCTGCCGCAGTGTCTGGATGCGGTAAGCCGAAGCATCAGGAATCTGTTCTGCGGATGCCTGCCCGGTATGTGCCACACTGGCCACGACCAGAACCACCACCCAGTATGTGTGTCGACGCATACCGTCCTCCCTGTTTGGCGCTGCCTAATACAGTGTTACCCGTAATGGACGTGTTTTCTGAAACCCGCCGGCTGCTTTCGCTGGCGTCTACCGCCGGATCAGCCAGAATGCGCCGCCGCTGATCGCAGTGATGATCAGGCCGGCCAGCAGGTTGCCGATGATAACGGCAGGCAGCGCCAGGCGAAACGGCATGCCGAACAGAGCCGCCACCAGGCAGCCGCTCCAGACACCGGTGCCGGGCAGCGGTACCCCCACAAACAGCGCCAAACCGACCGCGCCATAACGATGTAACTTAGCGGTCTTCTCAGGAGAGGTGTAACGAGTCCGCAGCTTTTCTTCCAATGGACTCAACCATCGGGTCCGCTTCATGCGGTTCATCAGGGGCTGGATCAGCAGCAAAATGAACGGCGCGGGCAGCGAACTGCCGATCATGCTGAGCAGTAAGGCTTTGCTGGCCGTCATCCCCAGGGACATACCCACCGGTATAGCGCCACGTAGTTCGATCAACGGCAGTGCCGCCACCACGAGTACGTGCACTTCAGCGGGTAACGATGCGATGAGCCTGCTTAGTTCCATGACGAACGGTTGCCCTCCGGCGCAGCGATATCAGGATGGGTGCGACGCATCCACCGTTGTCGACCGGGTACAGTGGCGCTGTCAGTTCATTATATACGTCAGCTGCGGTCCATGGCGAACGGCTCACCCGAACGGTAGCGCAGGTAGAGTTCACCGTCATGGGTGTATACGGACATGAGTGTCATGCGTCCGACGCGCTCGCGCGGAAGCCCCTCGCCTTCCACAGGGGTGCGGATGTTCTCCCCACCCTTGATCTTCGGTGCGAGCGTGAGGAACAGCTCGTCCACCAGGTTGTCTCGAAACATCGCGTAGTTGAGTGCGCCTCCACCTTCGCAGAGCAGTCGTTGGATGCCGTGCGCGCGCAGCCAAGCCAACGCGGATATGAGATCGACCGTCGGGTGAGGATGGCGGATAACATGCGTTGTGTCGGGCACAGCCTGTTCCAGCTCAACCGGTGCGGTACTTCCCGTGAACACGTATACAGGCGCCTGCGCCGAAGTGAAGAAGCTATGGCGCAGCGGCAGGTCACCGGATGCCGTCACGACCGCACGCATCAGTGAAGGAGGATAGGCGATGCGGCCGGCACGCAGCGTGGTTGCCCCGATGATCACACACTCAGCCCGTTGTTGAATGCGGCGCATCAGCGTCTGATCCATGGGACCGCCCAAACCCTGGGCGTTGTCCCCCGGGTCGCCGATGGTGATTTTCCCATCGAGGGACATCACCATGTTGACACACACTGCGGGTCGCGCACTGGGGGCGACAGGCCACAGGAAGTTACTGTACAGTGTTTCCGGAGTCGCCGGTTCACCGGTGATGTCAAAAAGCTGTTCCATGGATCACCTGTCGGATCAGAGGTGTTTACCTGCGTGGCGCTGCTTGTTTCTTTTTACTGTATACCCGACGAGATACCCGCGTGGCTTTCTGGCGCTGTAGCCTGACGCAGGCGTTGAGGCAAAGCGAACAGTGGGCGGCGCGGGGATGGCTGACGGCGCTGGACCCGATCCCCTGGCCACGGACGCCGCTATGCGCCTATTTACGGCGTCTCAGCCAGGACGTTCTGCGCATGCCAGCCGAGATGCACGTGTCGGTGAAGCCGTGGTTGTGTGCGACCGGGTCGGATGCGGATATCTCGCAGGCGTTAACCACCCTACCGGAAGGGGTGGTGTACCGCCTGGATGGCGCTGGCGTCGGTGATGTGGACAGACTGCTGGATGTGTATCGGTCCGTCAGGTCACATCGATCGGACATGCGGATTGCCTTGGCAGCGCGCTTGTCGCGGACCACGGCGGATCTGGAGGCTTTGGGTGATCTGGCGTACGGAGTGCGTCTGGTGAAAGGGGCTGCTGATGACCGTTCTGATTCGTCCGAACGCGTCGAACGGGGGCGTTTGTTGATCACCTTGGGCGCTCGTCTGGCTGGTGCTGGTTTACGCCCCGGGATCTGTACCGGTGATGTGGCGCTGTGGGCTTATCTCCGCGACTGGCCGCGGAACAGTGCCGAGATCGAAACGCCAGCGCTGCCCGAAGCGCTTGCGCACGCATCGATGTCGCCTCAGCCGCTCAGGATCTACCTACCGTATGGAGCGGCCGCCGTATGGTTCGGTGCTGTCCGTCTGCTGCGCAGCTCCGGATTGCGACGGCGTGTGACCCAATCAACCCGTAGGAGCATTCAATGACGCATAGGGAGCGACAACTGGCGGCGATCCGCCGTGAACCGACCGACCGGCCGTCTGTCGATGCGATCTGCATTGAGATCATGCCGCAGATCGGCGCATACCTGGGCGTCTCCGAGTGCGAGGTTCCCGATGCGCTGGGATTGGACGGCCGGATCACAGCGGCGGGCTGGTTGGATACGCAGCGTCCGGAATGGA
>CAZHSN010000279.1:0-3078 GCA_964535125.1 uncultured bacterium | reverse complement strand
CACGTGGTACCTGCAGGCCAGCCAGACAGGCACCTATGGCGACCCGACGCCCGCCTCCGCAGAGACCGGCCGGCTGATGCTGGAGGCTGCTACGGCTAACGGCGCGCGCTTCCTGCGGGAGTTCTGGAACACAAAGGTATAACGCTCATCCGGTGGCCAGCAGTTGGCGCAGGCCATTCAGGTAGCGTTCTTTGTGCGGGGCGTTACGAAATCCAAACGGCGCCCCCGCTAAGAACAACCGCACGGTGCGTCGGCCGGACGTTACCACGGCGCATCCCGCCAGAGGTGCTTCGTCAGCCGCAGGATCCGGATACATCAGCAGCGTGTCGACCTGCGGCGTATCCGCCAGCGCAGCGTACGCGAGCGCCTGGTGCAGGTCGGCCCGGTGTTCAGCCTGCAGATCAGCGGTGGCTCCGCTCCAGCCGCGGTACGCCAACTGCTGCAGGTGACGCTTATACTTCGCGTCGATCCAGATGATCCGATCGGCACCGTGCAGTTCCACATCCGGCCTCAAGGCCCCCATCGACTGGACGGCCCCCGTCCAGCGCAGCGTTCGCTGGGCCACCTGATACGGTGAGCAGCGCAACCCCAACGATCCGGCAACCGACCGGGCCATGGAGGCCACCCAGGCTTCCCAGAGGGCTGCCACAGACAGGTCCCAACTGAGCCCGTCCAGCATCCGCGAACCCCCCAGTCCACGTTCTTCGGCTACCCACCCCATCGCCTCCCGCGCCCGCAACAGCCATTCGGACTGCATACCTGCAATCAGATGCGGTGACGGGCGGGTCATCACACCGCCACCGATGAGCCGCTGCAGTTCACTGCATTGGGCAATCAACAGGCGAGCCGGAGCCGAGTCAGCGAGCGGTGTCAGATCGTCCAACAGGCGCTTTAACGTCCATCGGATCTGGGCGGCCAATAACGGATCATCTCCCGGTTCGGTGTAGCTGCAGGGAAACACCGTTAACTGACCGCGCGAGGCATGTCGTGTCGCATACGCTCCCCAGTCTACCCGTCCACGGGGACTGGTGCGGTCCTGGTGCGCTACCGAGAACGCGCGCTTTCGGTGTGCTAACAACCCGGCGATGCGGCGAATGACCGGTCCGGCGATGATCCATGGCGGCACCTCGCGCGCCGATCCAGGCACCTCCGGAGCGCCGCCCAGCGCCGGTGCCACATCGAACCCCACGTCGGACATGACAGCGCCCAAGGCCGTCCATTGGAACCGGGGCTCCACCAACAGGCCGGCTGCTACCCGACGGGTCGTGGGATGCAGCAGAGGCACCGCTCCCACTCGACTACCAGGGCACAGGGCGACGCAGGTTTCGTGAGCAGATGTGACGGTCGCCGTGACCTCCAACCGGCGGAGCAGCATGCGGTTGGCATCCATAAACGGCGCAACCCAGTTCCGGCTTCTATCGATGCCCAGATCGCCGGCGCAAACGGTCACAGCGTCTCCGTGATCTTCAGCACGGAACAGCGGTCGATGAGGGATCTGTCCGGTTGTTCGACGCGACCCTGCGGTTCGGCTCACAGGTAACCGCCGTCACCAAGCCGCATCTCAATCCGGTCCAACAGCCCTGCGATCTGAGAGTGGGCCGCGCCGCACAACCTCTCCTGCATGTAGTGGGCCAGCAGCGGCATCAGCTCATCCCGCAACCTGCTGGCGACCCGCGCGTCCCGTCCGCCTGGTTCATCCGAACGCCAGTCGATGAAATAGGCGTGGCCAGGGATCAGCCGCAGCGCATCGTCGTCAGCATATTCGGTGAACGTCGCAACCGAATCTGAAAACAACGTCTGTGAAAGGTCTGAACCCAGTGTTTGCACCACATCGAAGTCAGGCCAGAGTTCGATGAACGCGAAGCGCCGTCGGATGGCGATATCCATCGGAGCGATCGATCGGTCCGCTGTATTCCGCGTACCCACTACATAGAGCTGAGAAGACAGGCGAAGTCGTTCCTCGTAGCCCGCTGGCACATGAGGCAGGGTAACACTCCTGTCTGCCTCTCCGGCCTCGAACAGCATGATCGCCTCTCCGAGTACGCGGGCTACATCCGCACGATTCAATTCATCAATAACCAGTACGTGTGGTTGTTCCTGTGCCTTCCGATTCGCACACAGTAAATCTCCAGGTCGCACCTGAAACCGCAATCCGGACTCAGTGGGCTCGGGAAACAACCCCACCACGAAATCCTCGTAGGTGCGAGCGGCATGGAATTGAACCACTGTGGATTGGCCGACCTCTGCGGCTACCTGTAAGGCCATCCGGGTCTTGCCCGTTCCAGGCGGCCCTTCGAGTACCACAAACCGGCGTGCCTGCACCCGTTGTACTATGTCGTGCGTCGTGTGCTGTGGAAAGATGTGCCGTGTGAGGCTGTCCTGTACACCGCTCCAGCGCGTTTTCGCGCGGCCTGTCAAAGGAGTACCGTGTTCATCGAAAAACAGATCCAGCAGGTCGGCAATAGGCTCGGCGGCCGTCACATCACGTACCGGCACCGCCGCGTAGATGACATGCGTGTAGTTCTTTAGCGCCGCGGTGATTTCCGGCCAGTGTGCGGTTACGGTACTGGGGACCTCCGAGGCGGTATCAAGCAGGTCGGATTTAACCCAGATGCACCCCCGATGCATGCGGGATAGCGCTTTCAGTCGACGCGCATGCCCGGGGCGGCTCAGTATCGACACATCGTTGCCAAACCCATCGGTACCGATCACCAGCACCGCCACGCTGCCGCCGTCACCTGGAAACCAGACAAACGAAGTGCCGCTATAAGGCCCGGTCTCCGGGTTGTTGGATGTAATCCAACCTGCATAAGAAGCGCTGTCCGCTTTCGCCTGCAGGTTTACCCGGATCTGATACGCGCGCTGATGGTGGTCCGCGCTGTGATACCGTTCGCTGTAGACTTCGTTCAGAAGCGTTCTGGCTGCTTCCTTATCTCCCATTAACGGTGACGCGCGGCCTGATACCATTTCTTGTACAAGACGTTCAAATGCAGTCATGCGCAACGCTCCCTTAGTTAGTCATGCACGCTGTCACTCACCGGATCGGTGACGCAGACGATCGAGCGCCACGGCGATGAC
>CAZHSN010000278.1:0-3090 GCA_964535125.1 uncultured bacterium | reverse complement strand
GGCGATCCAATGGGGCGGCACTGCGTGCGCGTACGGTGGATGTCATCTGCCAGAGTGTGTCATACCGCTCTGCATCGAACAGGGAGGGCGCCTTCACCAAACCCGGTGCGGCGATCCGGCCCAGATCGTTACGCATCATGTCCACGATCATCAGGTTTTCCGCGCGCTCTTTCTCAGAGTCACGCAGCCGTTGCGCCTGCAGCCGGTCGTCATCGGTCGTCAGTCCGCGAGGCGCGGTTCCCTTCATGGGACGGCACGTCAGCAGATCGGCATGACGTGTGAAGAACAACTCCGGTGAAGCGGAGCAGATCACCAGATCGCCGATATCGCAATACGCTCCATAACAGGGGCGTTGTGCATGCACCATCGCCAGAAACAGCTGCCAGGGGTGACCGCAGTAGGGGGTTCGCAGACGCCACGTGAAGTTCACCTGGTAGGTATCGCCCTGCTCGATCCATCGCCGCACCTGCGCGACGGCATCCAGATACTGCTCCTCGTTGATAGAGGGGCTCCAATCCAACCCCGCGTGTGCCGTCGGCTCGGGTAACGGCAACTCAAGGGAGGTCACGGTGCGGAAGCACCCCAGCCAGGCCAGCGGTAACGAGCCGCGGGGATGAGTTCGCAGTGCCGGATCGAACGCCGGCGCGGCTTCGTAGGTGATGAAGCCTGCGACGTAGTCACCTTGGCAGGCCCATGCATCCGCCCGCTGCAGCGCAGGCATCACCTGGTCAACGGCGTATACCCGCACAGACTCGACGCAGTGCTGGAAGCGCCGCCAACCGGGCTGCATCATGCTGATACCGGTGGCGTCGTACGCAATGAACTCCGGTGCACTCAGTGGGTGATGCAAGCGAAGACTCCCTGGAAGCCATGCGAGCTGCCCGGCGGCGACAGTTGAACGGATAGGATACAGAGGTGCGACGTTCCGCACCTCAGCGCCTCAGCCCATGGGCGCATCAGCCGTTTTCGCGGATCACCGTGAACGGCTCCAGGAAGGCAGCCGCTCGGGCATCCCACTCAACCGGTGCTGTCTGGTCGTCTGTGTACCAGCGCAAGCGGAAGCGCCGCCACCCCTGGTCGGTTTGCCGCAGCGGTCCGGACATGTCGGGTGCAAACCCCTGGTCATACCCATACAGGCTGGATCGCAGCAACGTGATGCGCAGCTTAGCGTTGTGCCGATCACATGCGAACGCGCCGTCCTGCACCAGTCCCCATCCGGCGGCGCGCACCCAGGCATGCAGCGGTTCTTCGCGGCCTTCGCGTGTTTTCCAGGTGCTTCCGCCGGCGGCTTGCACCTCAAAGCGGTTCGAATCACCTTTCAACGGCAGTTCCAGCTTCAGCACGCTCATGTCCTCGGCCCAGAACACCGCCAACTCCCAATCGATAAACGGCAGCGCCGCGTAGATACGGGCCGTCAGCTCGATGCGCGAGTCGTGGTACCGCCATCGGCTGCAGAGCGACTGGGCGACAGGCCCCTCGGCTACGGCGCAGGACTGCAGCGTGAACGCATCCGTAGATGCGTCGTATCCCTCCACACCGTGGCTCCAGGTATCGGTGGAGTCGGCCTGGACTCCGAACGTGGGTGCGTCGGCCAGAATCGGCATACCATGGAAGCAGGGGATCAGGTCCTCTGCAATCTGCGCGTGTTCATACCCTATGCGGTTACCGGGCCGGTAGCGGAACGCTTCGGCATCATACGGCGCAGGCTCAGCGGCCGTATCGAACCCATATCGGCGCACCTCGCCGGGCTGCAGCGTATCCACAAACAACCAGCGCCGGTTGGCGCACCACACCGACGGGGTGACCTGCTGTATGGGCAGTTGGGGACCGTCGACCACACCAAACGGCGCTCCGGGCCGGAAGTAGAGAAAGCTTTCGATATGCAGCGGCGTGGTCACCGGCACGCTCAGTGTGTTGACAATACGGAACTCCCCTTCCGGTACGCTGGGGCGGATCCGGCGCGACAGCGTCTTGACCGCCCGGTAGACGCGCTGCTCCGCTCGACTATGCACGCCACTTAGCGACCGCAGCGCCTGGTCGGCCGCTTCCGGCGAGCACGACCCCGGCAGGATGTCGTGGAACTGATGAAATACCGTCTCCGTCCAGTCGGCATCGGCGTCGGCCGGTGTACCGGACAGCGCTTCAGCACGCTCGGCATGCAGCAATATCCGCTCACACCCGCGCACCGCCTGTTTTATCGCCGCGTTAACCGAATAGCAGCCCACCGCATGATAGTGCAGGTCTCCCTCCCAGGTGGGAATGTCCGGCAGCGTTTCGGCTTGGCGGAAGTAGTCATGACAGGTGGAGAAGCGCATCCCCAGTTCGGGGCGCTCAACAGCCAGGTTCTGTATGGTGTAGATCTCGGCTTTGGTCGGCCCGCCCCCGTGATCACCCACACCGAACATAAACAGCCCCATGCCGTGATGGAGCAGCATCGGATCGGTCAAACGTTGCTCCAGTCGCTGCCGATCGGCGCCAGACCCCTGCGAATAGTGGTACCGAACGCGCTGGCACAACACGCGGCACCCCTGATACTGCCACCAGAACAGATCGCCGGGCAGTTCGGCGTTTTCATGTAATCCGGGACGGCAGAACAGGTAATATCGAAAACCGGTCTCAGTCAACACGGCAGGCAGCGCAGCGGGGTGTCCGAAGGTGTCCGGTGAATAGGCCACCGGCGTGTCGGTATCCAACAACTCGCGCAGCCAGCGCCTGGAGATCCGGGCGCTGTGTCTGAAGCTCTCCAGCAGCGGCAGGTTGGTGTCGGCCTCCACCAGCCATCCGGCGGCGGCTTCCCACCGTCCGGTACGCACATGCTGACGGATCCGCGACAGTACTTCGGGAGCCAGATCGGCCACCCATCGGTAGAACAACGCTGAGCTGGCGGTGAAGCGCAACTCCGGGTACTCGTCCAGCCGGTCACAGGCTGATCGGAAGGTGTTGATCACCTCATCTACGCCTTCGTAACGGTCCCACAGCCACACCGGATCGATGTGCGAGTTGGCGATAAGGTGGATACTCTGGTTCATCTGATGCCTCCGACTGCGGGAACGAAAACATAGCCGCTTGAGCGTATCATACGCGGATTTC
>CAZHSN010000277.1:0-3110 GCA_964535125.1 uncultured bacterium | reverse complement strand
TCCTCGGTTGGATACATACGCCCACCGTTCCGACGGATGGACGGCCACTTCGGCAGTGGTGGATCCACCGCTCCACCCATCGGGCAAGGTGGACACACTGTACCGACGTATCAAACGGTAGGATCGGTGGTCCAGGTTCCATTCGGACAGCGTATTGGCCAGTTCGTTGCAAACCAGCAGTCGTTCGCCGCGGCGGATCCAGCGCATATGGCGCGGACCGGAACCCGGCTCGGCCTCCGCGCGATGCCGCTCCGTCAGACGGCCTCCGGGATCTACGCGATACACATACAGGCTGTCGTTGCCCAGGTCAGCCACCACCAGATGGCGACCGTCCGAAGTAAACAGACTGCTGTGCGTGTGTGCGCGTTCCTGTCTCTCGCGGTTCGGACCATGTCCGGCATGCGTGATGTGCTGAACCATCTCGCCAAGCCGGCCGGCTTCATCGAGGGTGAAGACCGAGAGACTGCCGTCGCCGTAGTTGGCGGCTATCAACGCCTTTCCGTCCGGATGAACCGCCAGATGACACGGAAGCGTCCCGTGCGTTGGTAGCCTGCGGTCCAGTGTGAGGGCTCCATCTGAACCGATGATGTATGCGTCCACCGTCCCGCCGGGCCCACCCTGCCACTCGAACAGCTCCTGCGTGGAGTACAGCAGCGGCAATGCGGGGTGAAGCACGAGAAATGATGCGTTAACGGCCGGTGCGACAAGCCGCGGCGGCGACAGGGTACGCGCCTTCAGGTCGACTACGCACCGATAGATACCCTGTCCGCCTCCGTGGCTGTATGACCCGATGTACAGGGTGAAAGCCGTACGCATCTGTCCGGGCATGGTTCTCCTCCTTTGACCTGTGGGGTCTCCTTGTTGTCAGTACGACGTCGGCATTCCGCATCCCTGCGGCAGGAATCCACCGGATCGATCTCCAAAGTCACGAAGACACTTTGATATGCTGATCACAAGACGCACGCGATGAGGTGAACACGATGAACGGAACCGCGCTGGTGGTTTTGGGATGCCTGCTGGCTGCGGCCTGTGCGCTGGCGGAACCGGCACAGGACAAGCCCGCAGGCCCCGGGAGCCGGGGTATGAGCTACACCATCGATGACATCCTGGAAGGGGTGTTGCCGCGGTTGGATACGCTGGCGGCCGAATGGAAGGCGATGGGCGGCACGAGCATCCAAACCTATGTCACTTGGGAGACCTGCGAACGCGCGGGGGACCGCCAGTGGGACTGGAGCGCCTGGGACACGGCGGTCGCCACGCTGCGGAAACACGACCTGAAGTGGATCCCGTTTCTGATCGCAGGGCCCGCCTACGCGACCCCTAAATGGTACCGTTCCGGCCCGGATCATGCGCCGGCGATCTGCCTGGAGCATGGAACTGCCAGCGACATCCAGTCATTGTGGAGTCCGTACATCAAGGCGCACGTCGACCGGTTTCTGAAGGCATTCGCCGAACGGTACCGCGACACCGGCGTGCTGGAGTCCATCAATCTGGGCATCCAAGGCGACTACGGCGAAGCCATCTACCCCGTACAGGGAGGTTGGACCGGCGACTATCATCAGCACCCTGGCTTTTGGTGCGGCGACGCGTATGCCTTGGCTGATTTCCGCAGATGGTCTGAACGCAGATATGGCTCCATCGGTCTGCTCAATCGGGCCTGGGGAACCCAATTCGAACGCTTCGAGCAGGTCGATTATCCTGCGCGCGGCGCAGCACTGGCGGAGTTCATCAGCAGCGTGCCGAATGGCACACCAGCACAGAAGCGCCGCTGGCTGGACTTCGTGGAGTGGTACCGACATTCCATGACCGACCTGGCCGAGTGGTGGGTCCGTACCGCGCGCCGCCACTTCCCGCAGACTCCGATCTATTTGTGTACCGGCGGCGATGCCGTGCCGGCTCACGGCTCCCACTTCGCCGATCAGTGCCGTGTTGCGGCGGCATACGGCGCGGGTATCCGCATCACCAATGAAGGCTCCGACATGTGCGGCAACTTCATGCTGACCCGGTGGGTCGCCAGTGCGGGTAGGCACTATGGCGCCTACTTCGGCTTCGAACCGGCCGCGCTGGAGGATGAGCTGGGCGCTGTCGCGCGCATCTTCAACGCCACCACCTCCGGTGCGGTGCAATTGGCAGACAAACACTACAACACCGTCACCAAGCCGGCACAGCGCCAGGTGATCGAAGCCAATCTGCATCACCTGTTCGCGGTGCGCCGTCCGGTGGTGCACGTAGCGCTGTGGTACCCCAATGTGTCCTTGACATTGGAAAACAAGTCCATTACGCAAATCCCCGATGCCTATCTGCTGCGCCGATTGACTGACATGGACTACATCGATGAGTCGCTGCTGCGGGCTGGCGCGCTGGACCGCTATCCCATCTTGGTCATGGTGCATGGTCAGGTGATCGAGGCCGGTGACGCGCTGCGTTTGGCGGAATGGGTCCAGGCAGGAGGTCACCTGCTGCTGATGAATATGCCGGCACTGCAGACCGTGGAGGGTGCAGACGTGCCAGAACAGCTGTTGTTCGGCGACACACCGTCCGGCCGTCAGCTGGGCGCAGGGCATGTGGAACGGGTGAGTTCCTTGGCCGAACTGGCGCCGCGGCTGCAGGCAGTGTTGCGTGCACGGGGATTGCCAGTTGTCGAGCAGCAGTACAGGGGTCAGGTCTACGCGAGTCAAATTGCGCCTGACCGCTGGCTGGTGTTCAACGCCGACCGGGAACACCCCGGCGCGGTGCGGATCACCACATCCAGCGGAGAACGCATATTCGACGTTCCTCCGGCATCCATCCTGGATACACAGTAGCCGCGCTGAATGGTGCCTGGCTATCGCCACGCACGGGGAAGGTGTGGCGCTGCAGCATGTACATATCCACTCCGCGAACGCGACCAGTCACGGCCAAAGCGATGTAGGGGCGGGGTTTGCCCCGCCCCCAAGTCAGCACTTATGCCCGGATTATTCGTATAAGCACAAACTCGCAGGAAAAGGGCCAAGCTCCGCCGAACTCTAGATTGACAAATCTCAAGAGAAAAAACGGAGCTGACCCAAATGAAGTATACCCGGATTATTCGTATAAGCACAAACTCGCAGGAAAAGGGCCAAGCTCCGCCG
>CAZHSN010000276.1:0-3137 GCA_964535125.1 uncultured bacterium | reverse complement strand
GTCCGATCAGCGACAACACACCGATCGCCACGCTTTTATAACCGGAAACAGGCAGCGGCGGATCACACAGGTCATAGCCGTGTTTGTTGGCGCCCCAGACCACTAAGTGGCCATCCGTGTGTACTGCAGCCGACATGAACGAACCGGCGGCGATGCTTTTGAACCCTGCGTTGGGTGTGGGCGTATCGCACTTACCGAACACATTACTGCCCCAGCAGACAACGACACCGCCTTCTCTGAGTGCTACGACGTGGTCATCGCCGCAGGCGATGGCGGTATAGCCCGTATTAGGGGCAGGCACGGTGCATTGCCCGCTGTTGTTGTCGCCCCAAGCCACTACCGAACCATCGGCTTTGAGGCCTACCGTCAACGCGCTGCCGCACGCTACCGACTGATAGCCGGAGTTGGGGTTGGGCGGTACGCAGGCGCCATTCTGATTGCGCCCCCAACAGACGATGCTGCCGTCCTGCTTTACTGCAGCTGTATGCCAGACGCCTGCCGCCACATCCACGAAGCCGGTGTTTGGCGCCGGGATGTTGCATTGCCCGTATGAGTTATCCCCCCAACAGGCGATCGATCCATCTGATCGAAGCGCCGCCATATGATATCCGCCGGCGCTGACTTTGGCGAAACCGATATTGGGAGCCGGCGGAAGGCACTGGTTATACGTGTTGTCGCCCCAGCAGTAGACATCGCCCTTCTGCAGTAATCCGGCAAAGGTATAGTTGCGCGCACTGATCTGCGTGAACCCGAGGTTGTAAACCGTAATGCCTGCTTGCCCATGCGTGTTGCCGCCCCAGCCGGCCACGTACTGATCACCGGATCTGATAGCCAGTGCATGATCTTTCCCTGCGGCGATGGCGGTGTACTGGAAGGCGGTGTTAGGTCCGACGGTTTGCTGCTGATCGTTGGCGCCCCAACACACCACCGTTCCATTGGAGCGCAAGCCCACGGTAAACCCATCACCTGCCGAAACGGCTATGAAATGGGCATTGGTTACTGGCAGTGTGCATTGGCCTCTGCTATTGTCTCCCCAGCATTGCACCCGACCGTCCTCCAGCAGCGCGACGCTGTGTGTGGCGCCGGCTGCGATCGCTATCGGTCTGCCTTCCATTAGAGGCGTACTGCATTGTCCGTAGCTGTTGTCACCCCAGCATTGCACGACTCCGTTCTTGCTCAATGCCATGGCGTGCCAACCGCCGGCGGCTATTGCCGTGTAGGGGTATTGATCATGGGGAGGCGTGTCCAGGCTGCCGGTTGCATGACCCCAGACCACGATCGAGCCATCCTTGCGCAGCGCCATGCCGTACTGCGGCCCAGCTGCAATGGCGGCGTAGTTACGATTAGGCTCGGGTATGATGCCTTGGCCATACGGCATGGCGCCCCATGCCACCACCGAGCCGTCTTTGCGCAATGCGAAAGAGTAATCCTCGCCTGCGGCAATGGCGACATACCCCTCGTTGGGTTCCGGAGCCTCACACTGGCCAAAATGGTTCTGGCCCCAGCCGACAACGGCGCCGGTGCTGTTCAGCAGCAGTGAGTGATGGGCGCCGGCACTGATCATTATGGCGTTGTCCATGCGTTTGAACGGTACAACACGGTGATGTCCCCAGCCTTCGATGGTTGCGGCACAGGGCGTTTCCATGAGCACCATCAACGCTGCCACTGCCGACAGGAGCCCATTCAGCCGTGAACGGTAATGTTTCATGATGGACCTCCATCTACATCCACAGCTGGCGCTGTGTGAGTTGTATGATGCTGCAGCTGTTCGTGCGTCAAAGGGCGTCTGAACAGTCGACGCTTTGCGCGGCGCGACGCGTGACGCACTGTCGATTTCATTATGTGCAGGGCGGAACGGCATTGTCACCGTCAGGTATTTCGGCTAGATTGTACGTGTCATTCGTTCGTATACCGTTAGTTAACAGCGTCAGCACTTCCCGTGACGCGCTTCGGTCACGCGTGCGTTAGGAGCTTGCATCATGCTGCCATTTCGTCAGATCCACCTTGATTTTCATACCAGTGAGTTGATCGAGGGTGTTGGCAGGGCCTTCAGCCCTGATGCGTTTGCATCAACCCTGAAACAGGCCGGTGTCGACTCGATCAACCTGTTTGCCAAATGTCATCATGGGATGTTGTATTTTTATACGGACCATCCTGCGGTCCATCCCAATCTGACGTGCGATCTGTTTCCCTTACAGGTGCGTGCCTGCCAGGCACAGGGGATCCGCGCCGTTGCGTATGTCAGCCTCGTGTGGGATGTCTACGCAGCCCGACTGCACCCGGAGTGGCGCCAGCGTGACGCGGCGGGCAGGCTGATGGGACCTGGCGCTTTCGAAGCGCCGCTGTTCAGTTGGCCTTGGATGTGTCTGAATAGTCCGTTTGAGCTGTATATGCACGACATCGTTACGCGGGTAGTGGAGCGCACGCCCGTACTGGATGGCTTCTGGTTCGATATCCTGCTGCAGAGTCCGTGCTGTTGTGAGTACTGTATGGAGCGGATGCAGGCGGCGCATGTGGATGCGGCAGACGACGCACAACGCGCGGCATTCGCTGAGGCTTCGCTGCACCGGTTCCGTAACGCCATGGCGGCGCATGTGCGTTCGTTGTGCCCAGACGCCAGTATCTACTTCAACAACCATGTTGGTCCGGCGATAGGGCCCAGCCGGGCCGCATATACGCACCTTGAGATTGAGTCACTGCCCAGCGGCGGATGGGGATATGAACACTTCCCGATCACGGTTCGGTATGACCGCAATCTGGGGTTTGATGTGTTGGCCATGACAGGCAAGTTCCATAAGTCATGGGCGGATTTCGGCGGATTCAAGAACCCGGTCTCACTGGAGTATGAATGTCTGACCGCCGTGTCTCAGGGAGCCGCGGTCTGTGTGGGCGATCAGCTGCATCCGTCAGGCCGATTGGACCCGGTGACCTATGATCTGATCGGCTCCGTATATCATCCACTAGAGTCCCTGAAGCCCTGGTGCGAGGACGCCAGGCCGGTCGTCGAGGTCGCTGTGGTACATCCCGGTTTCCGCACGCTGCATACGATGGACCCGGCGGCATCCGGGGTTCACCGCATGTTTAAGGAAGCGCAGATCCAGTTCGACTTTGTGGACTTGACGATGCCGCTGGAGAGA
>CAZHSN010000275.1:0-3142 GCA_964535125.1 uncultured bacterium | reverse complement strand
AGGTGCTCGGGTCGGCGTTCCCGGTGACGGCGGTAACCGCGTACCGGTCGTTGAAACTGCCCGGTTCGCCGTTGACTATGGTCCACCCGCTGGACAGCGTACCATCCGGCTGCTGCCGCACATCGAACCCATCCGCGTCGATGTTCAACAGTTCCACTGTAGACCCGGCCGAACCGGGACGCATCAGGAACGTGCCCAACGAGTGCCAGCCCGGACGGCTTGCCGCAGCGGCCTGATCGAGCGATACCGGGATGTCACCCGTCTGACTGTGCACCACATATTGCGCGTTGCGCGTGAGTTCGGTGACAGGACCGGCCGGGATCCACACCCAGACACGGTACTGGCCATCACCTATGCCCCCCGTCAACCGCCATCGGCCACGGGCGGTGACAGCAGGAGCGACTTGAGCCACTGAGCAATCTGCACCGGCGACGCCCTCAGGCCAGCACTGGGGATATCCGGTTTCCTTGGTGAACGCATCGACTGGCTCAGACGTAAACAACGGATCGCTGTTGTCGACCACTGTGCGCGCACCAGCGGAAGCGGTCAGATATCGCCATACCGGCGCTTGTACGGTATCTGTTGCCGGGTCATATTCAAAGGCATATGTGACGCCGGTAGTCGTGGTTTGTGTGGGGTCGGGTACACGCCCCAGTTCACGCCCCGCGTCGTCGTAAACGATCACCTCATCGGCGTCTTTCTTGCTGAAGAACTCGTTGCGTACCGTAAGCATGCGCTGACGGGTACCGTATGTGATGTTCACCGGAGACGAGAGAAACGATCCGCCCTCAGGAACAAATCGCACCGCATCGTAGCAGACGATCCGCTGCTCGGCTACATCCTCATCCGATACGGCGCTGTTGTACAGCGTGACAGTGATCGGGCGGCGTCCATCATACGGATATCGCGATCCGGGATTTCCCAGACGTACCCAAGCGCCCCCGTGCGTCTGGTCTACATACACGGTTTCGTACGCCCAGGCATCTGCGCCGCCACGTGTCTCCACTGGATATTTGATACGGTACATCGCCTGCCGTACATTTTGCAGGCTCGTTCCATCCGCTTCGCGCGTACCGCTGCTGGGGAACCAGACATAGATTGCGTACCGTACCGGTGTCTGCAGCGCCGGCGTGGACGCAATCTGTTCGGATGTCGCGTTCTGCCACGTTCCGATGACTGTGGCTCCAGCCCAAGGAGTCTGCGTGTTGGTGACTGCTACACAGCGGGCATACCGGTATCGGGCATCGGTCTCCGGATCGGCCTTGCGCGGGAAATGCCCGTCAGGGGCAGCCAGACCGTCATCTTTCAACGGATCCTGCGAGATATAGGCGGGTGTGGTCTGTCCGACCAGGGTGAACAGCCCCAGCGGGTCGGGGTCGGGCACATTGGTGTTGTCAACGGTCACGGTGGCTCCGCGGTCATTCAGCCGCGGCCACCACCAGCGCAGATTGGTCTGTCCAGGCCCGTTTCCGGCGATATCGGCGCCGGTGCGCTGGGCATCCCGGCGAAACGCCGGCCAGTCCTGCGCCTGCTGCGCCAAGGTGGCCACCGACAGCAGCAGACACCCCAGTATCGCGAGCCCCGTTCTGGTTTCTTTTCGGTTCATCGTGCGTCCACCACCAGCCATCTATCGATAGTAGCAGGCCGTCCCGCCGACGGCCTGCTCCATTTGACGAGATCGTACCGCTCTGTGGTTCTCAAGGAACCCGAATCGCAAACTCAGGCGCATCCAGCGCCGTGGAAGCCGGCAGCCACCACTCGATCCGCTGGTCGGTGTAGACCCCATCCAGATTCGGATCGCGGTTCAACTCGAACACTTTGCCGGCGAACTGTGTCACTCTGTCTGCGGAACTGCCGCGGGCCTTGTTAGCGATCAGCAGACGTCCGTTTGGCAGGCGGACCACGCTGGACGGCCGCAGAGACGGCACAAATTGAGGTAAGCGCTCCGCCAGAGCGGCATACTCGGCATCCGTGAACAACCATACGGCGCGCAGCCGCGTCGGTCTTCCGGAGTCATCGGGTTCCAGTTCAATGATGCGGGCAATCGGCGGTACAACGCCCACCTCTTCCGCCGGCAGCCGCATCTCGACACAGGCCAGTATGCGCCAGTTCATGGGAACGCCGTTCTCCCACTGCGTGGCGTGGATACTGAGCGCATCAATCCGTCCCAACGGCAGCACGCGGTCGGAGCCGTTTACCCGAACGGTTACCTCACTGAACGTGCCCACGCCGCCTGGCGTACGCAACAGCAGGCTGGAGCCTCCGCGTACAAGCGGGCCATCCACGGTATTGCCTTGCTGATCTGACAGGATGCCGGCCACCACCACCGGCAAATTGGCCGCATCGCGCAGTACGCGTACCGCCGAATAGCGCAACCGACCGGACGCGGCCAGCACATCGTTGCCGCTGAGGGATGAACTGCTGCTCCACTCCAGACGGGGTGCAGTCTCTCCCGCAGGCAGCACCAGTTCCAACAGTCGCGCATTACCGGTATCAGCCACCAGGAAGCGTACATTACCATCGGCCCGCATGTACCAGCCGGCGTCAGTGGGCTGGCGGAAAACAAACGGACCGCCCGGTAACAGGGGCGTCGCGGCGTCAGTGAACCAGGAAAACACATTCACCGCACGACCGCCGGTGTCCACCCGCAGCAGTCGGTTCTGTCCGGTGTCGGCCAGCAGCACGGTGCCGTCGGGCATCATATCGGCCGAGGACGGTCGAGAAACCTGAGAGGCTTCACCCGAAGCCGGTTCCACATCGGCCGCGTTCAGTGTCCATACGGCGCGTCCGCCCGGGTCCATTTGCACCACCCGGTTGCCGTCGCCTATCAAGGTGCGCGCATACGTGAACACGCGGACGCCTGCATCACCGGCCAATGCCACAGAACCGCGCGACACAGCCGGCGCCGAAACAAATCGGCGTCCCACAGACAGATTGGTCATGTGGTCATTGAACACTTTCAACAGCGCGACCATCTGGTTGTTATACGTAGAGGCTTGTCCCAAGTCTGGCATCAACAACACGCCCTGCTGCCCATCGAAACCGCAGATAGGCATATCCTTGCCCAGTTGATCACCATACTGGCGCACCGGATCGGCGCGCAAGGCCAGCAGGGCCGCATGGCCGCCTGAACCCCCAAACT
>CAZHSN010000274.1:0-3154 GCA_964535125.1 uncultured bacterium | reverse complement strand
GTCCCATGTGATACCCGCCGCCTCCCGGACCGCGGTCGGCATAACTGACGGGTGACGCGATGATGTCAATGGCGGGTGACCGCAAGACGCGCATCAACCCGCAGTGGCCGCTGGACGCCAGCCCCTTGGGAGCACCCGACAACTCATGGTGGTAACCGTAGAACACCACACCCAATTTATCGGGAGCCGCCTGCCGGATGGCCCGGCACACGTGATCCACAGCCGATGCGTTGGTATCGTTCAAGAACCGCGCAAAGTCGACCACCCGCTGATCCACCCGCGGATCGGCGAAGTCGCCGGTTGCCCAGTTCAAGCGTTCCAACTCTGCGGGTGGAAGGACCGTGTCGAACCGTACCGAGCGGTCGTTCCAGGCGCGCTGCAGCGCCTGTTCCGTGTGGTACGCCTCCTGCAGCCATTGACGCCACGCTGCCCGCACCGGAGGCTCAAATCCACCCAGCCGGCCGTCCCACATGCCTTCGTAGAACCACTCGGCGGTAGTTTGCCCGCAGGGGTGATACCCCACGATCCGGTCCCCGTAACGGCGCTCCAGGTGACGCACCAGCCGCTGCACATGCGTGACCACATCGCGCCGCCACACCTCGGACTGCAGGCTGGCCGGCCCGATCCGCTCGCCGCGGGCGTCGCGCAGCGCCTCATCGGGATGGGCGTCGAACCACCACTGGGGTGGATAATCCACGTTGAAGCGGGGTATGATCAGCGCATCCGGCCAGGCGTCCCAGACGACCTGCAGCCACACGTCCACATCTCGTCGCGAATAGTCGACGGGCACATCCGGCGGAAACCAATAGGCATCCCAAATCGCCGTGGAGATGATGGGCGCACCGGCGCGCTGCGCCAGACGCACCTGCTCTTTGGCGCTTTCCTGCAGGGCGGCATCATGCCAAATACTCACATAGAAGATTAAGGGCGCTACCCGCTGTCCGTTCACGAACAGCCCAGCGCCGTCGGGCGTCGCGCGCACCGCCGCTGCCAATTTGCCTGATGACATAAAGCCCACACCTCCGCCGGTTCGCTTAGGCATACTCTATCACATCGGCAGCGGCGGCGCGCCGTACCTCTTTGCCGCGGCTACCGATACTGCGGGATCCGCATCTGCCGTCCGCCTCGCAATGCGCTCTGATGCGCAACGATACCAGGAACAGTCATTGCGAGTGCTTCGTACACCGAGACCTCGGGCATTCGATCCTCGACCAGCGCACGCACGAACTCATGGGTGATGAACGGATGGGAACCGTCATGCCCGTTGTCCACCCGCATCGTGGCCGGCAGCCGGTCGGTCTGCCACCACTTCGGCTGGTTGTACACTTCATACTCACTGGCCGCGCGAATAAAACCCGCGTCGTCCTTCTCCTGCGCGCCGCTGGGACGACGGATCACATACCCGCCTCCATTGACCGGCGGATCATAGAAACTCATTTTACTGCCGTTCCACTGACCGCGCTCACATCCGCCAAGCGGCCCCTTCCAGAAGACACAAACGCGGAAGCAGTGCCCCTTGTCTGTCGTAAACATCGCGGCTTCGTTATAGAACGGATTCTTGTAAGGGTTTCCCTGGATGGCTTTGTCGTTGTCACCCCAACCGGTGCATTGCACCTGCGTCATGCGCTCGCCCGTGACACCTACAAGATAGCCGGTACAGTGCGTGGGATAGTGCATCGGCGGGAAGCCATGCCTCCAGGTGCTCTTGCCATCGCCGGTGAACCACAGTGGCTCCAGACCGGGATGCAGGTATTCCGCTTCGGTATAAAAGATCTCACCGAACTTGCCGGCACGGAACCACTCGCGCGCGGAAATCACCGATTGGTGGTACCAGCTGGTCTCAGCCATCATGTAGTGCAGTCCGGTGCGTTTCACGGTGTCCAGCAGCAGGTCGGCTTCGGCCAGGCTGCAGCAGGCAGGCACCGCACTGATCACATGCTTACCCGCCTTGAGGCAGGCTACCGAGTGCTTCACATGGTCAGGCGCACCGGTGAACACCGCGACGGCGTCGATGTCTGGATCGGTGATCAACACCTCCAGTGACGGGTACGACTTGCTGCACTGGTACACATCCATCAGCGCCTGTCGGCGCTCTGGGATCAGGTCGCTGACCGCCTCCACCACACAATCGGGATGGACGTGCCAGAAAAACGCGGTGCCGAAGCCGCCGCCCACCACACCTATGCGCACCTTGCCGCGCTGCTTGATACTCGGTTTCATTCGCTGCCCCACTCCTTGCAGCCGGTCAATAACACCGGCGTCACTCCCATGTTCCGCCCATATGGTAACACGGAACACACGTTGGTTTCATGCGTTTTGTGTGCGTTTTCAACGTATTAATGGATTATTTCGCACAGGATCACTGGCCACAGGCCAGTTCGTCCCCTCCGTTGTTGACGTCCGGGCGCGACAGGGATTCACTATATGTGCTGGGGGCACGCTTACCCTCACCCCACACGAAAGGAAGCGATCGTGCTACGCAGATACATGCTCTACCTGATCCGATGGCAACTCTCCACACCCATCCTGGCCCCGGTGGTCGCCTGGTTCAAGCACTCACCCAGTCCCTTCGGGAATGCATCCGACTGGGCGGGCTCGGCCGTCGCCAACCTCATCGGCGGGCTGATCTTCTTTTGGGTCGACCGGTTTATCTTCTCCGCCAAACTCGATGGACCGACCTGGGCGGTGGTTGACTCCGTACAATGCGCCGATTGCGGCGTAACCACCCGCGGGTACCGTCTGCTGACCACCAAGAACTACGACAAACTGCATGACCCGGCGCCGCAGTTTCGCTGCGAAGCCTGCTCGCTGAAGAAAGTGGAAGCGTTGCGCCAAAAAGGCATCGCGGTTTAGGATACGGGTTGCACCCGTTGTATATTGCAAACCTGCCGTGTTGAAATTGTTTCGGTCACAGTCATCGTGCCCGAAACCCATCACGAAACAGTTATTCATCTAATTTCCAAACCGCCGCGCTTGATGCCAGCACAGCATCATACGGCCGGTTTGCAACTATTCATGCAAGCGAAGTGCTGCCCGCAGGGCCGCATGGGCTGGCGTGGCTATCCCCATGCGGGCATGGGGCAGGGTTTTGGGGTTGAGGTGCGGCGCTTTGCGCCGCACGGGGGTGAAGCGGGCTTCGCCCGCGGGGGTGAAG
>CAZHSN010000273.1:0-3239 GCA_964535125.1 uncultured bacterium | reverse complement strand
CGCAGGTTACCGGAGCAGACGGGCATCGGCCCAGCTGACATGGTCACCGGCGATACCATTGCCCCCGTCACCGGCAACCAGTTCCAGCGTACGCGCCCCCGAAACATCCAGGCTGATCGCTGCCGGAGGCGTTTCGGCGGTCATCAGTCCAGACTTCCACACACTCCGTCCGTCCACCAGCACTTCCAGCGTGACGGTCGGCGCGTTGTTCTGGTCGGCCCCGGCGATCGCTTCGAACCGTCGCCACTGGCCGTTGAGTGCATAGGTCAGCTTCGCCGGGGCGTGGGTACCTAAACCGCGACGGTAGATACGTCCGCCCAGGCGGATCGGTTTCTCCCAGACGCTCCGCCGAAGCTGTAAAACGCCCCACCCCTGCTCGGCTGCCGTCGGGGTCAGCGTGTCCAGATAGACGCCGTCGATCTCAACACGCGGCCTGTCGAGGGCCATCTCCGGTGCGGTCTCACAGTCGGTTGGGGCCATCAGGCATGCGGAACCGGTATAGATCCGTTCCGGCTCGGGCAATACACCCGGTTCTACAGGTCGTCGGCCTTCGCGCCAGGCGGTGCACCAAGCGGACCAGACGCCTCTGGCTCCGTGCACCGTCAACTTCACAGTGTGCGCGCCCGGATCCAAGGGGATCCGCCACCAGGTCCAGTGCTCAGGCGCGGTCATGACAGTGGCGGTCCATCCAGCCGATGACGGGATCATCTCCACCGGCGTTTCACGGCCGTTCACGCTCGCCGTAGCGCTGCCGCCCGTATTATCCGAAGCGTGTTCAGCCAGCACCAGCAGGTCTGCGCGGCTGGCGCACTCCACCGCGATCACGCCCGACACCATCGCACCCGGGCCGTCGGGGCCGGAAACAGTCCAGTTCGGCCCAAACCAGTCCCTGTCCACCGCGACGGTGCGTTGGAACTCCCATCGGGATACCTGTACCGAGGGTGTCCCGGCAGTCCGCGGCACAGCCGTCTGGCGGCCCCGTTGCGGAACCAGTTCCAACACCCGTGTCTCCCATGGAGCGAGTCGTATGGATACGGTGGAGCCGTGACTCAGATCTGTTGCGTCCGTGCTGCGCGACGGAAACAGGGTGTTCACCTGGTAGACGCCTTGCGGAACCATCCAACCCGGCCGATCACCCACGTGCAGTGTCACCTCGGCTTCAGCAACCCATGGATTGCGGAGCAGCGCCATACCGCCCGTGCGGCTCGTATGGATGTACCCATACGGTTCACGTGGCATCGGCTGATCCGACGTAAACCGGGGCGCCTTCCCGTCACGCCAGACGCCTGGCAGCAGCACCTCGGGTTGTCCCAGATCCGGAGCATTTTTGCGCGCCCAGCGCAGCATCTCTCCCAGCACCGCCCACCGATCCGGGTTCATATAAGCCGGATTTAGATAAAGCGGAAGGAACCGATGTCCCCGCAGGAGCACTGTCATGATGTCGTTCGTCGGATCATCCGGACTCTGATGCACGACTCCCAGCACTTCTTGTGCGGCTGCTGGCAGCGGAATCCATGTGTTCCCCTGCAGGTTGAAGTAATCGCGTCCGGTGGTGGCCGCCTCGCGGTAGGAGACGGCAGGAACGCGGCCCGGGGGCGCATCGTCACCATAGGCGCCTATGACGCTGTGGACATGCCACAGCCACCAAGGACTGGGATTCCACCCGAAACATGTGGTCTCCAGCCAGACATCGCGGTTGGCGGAACGCGCGGCATCGAAGGCGGCGATCGCTCCTTCGGCAATCGCATCGGCCGCGGCGGCATCGGGCAGATGCCCATGGTCGGTCTCTTTACATGTCAGGAAACAACCATCCAGTTTCACGTGAGCCAACCCGTATCGGGACACCAGTCCGCTCAGCGCCTGGCGGAACGCAGAGGCGTACCGGGCGCCCCCCAGGCAGCAGGCGTCCAGTGTGCCTTCTCCCCAAGGGACTTGAGTGGTTTCATACCCACTGGCGTGCGCATGCGCCACATCAAGCGCCGGCGCGTATACTGCCGAGGGCGATATCCACAGACCCAAATGTCCGCCGTGCGTCTTGGCCTTGTCGGCGATGGCTCGAAATCCCTCGGGAAATAGCTTTGAGTCGATCGACCAGATGGTCTTGGGATCTGACCACCCCATATCGATACAGAAACTGTCCAGTACCGTTCCCGAAGGCCCCAGTCCGGACTGGATACGATCCATCAGGTCCAATATATCGCGTTCCGTGTACGGAACCGGTGAAGTCCACCAGCTGTTGTAGTTCACATGCAGCCGGGCGTTGCCAGGGCGTCGGGCCAGCAGATAGGATTGGAAATGGCGTGTCTCCTCACCACGTGCGACAACCGCACACACCATCCGCCGCGATTCGTGCCATGTATTGGGCGCTAACGGCCGCCCAGGTTGCCAGGCGATCACGGCTGTATCACCCTCCATTCGGGTGGCGGCAACCGGGAACTCCACCCCCGCCCAAGCGCCGTCCCAAAACACCGGATGGCTCTGCGGTGTATACGGCAGATAACGCGACCCGGCCGCCGGCAGACGTTCCAGTTCCACAGGCCCCAAGGTAACCGCGCCCGGTACGTCGAAGCGCAACCGAACCCATTTACGCAACACCGCTTCGCGCTGATACCAGCGCACACGAAGCTCCATCCGTACCGATCCGGCGCCTGGCAGCGGAGTTGGCCGGTAGGCAACCCTCAGCCCGGTGGCGTCGGTGATACGGCCAGTAATCCGAAGCGGAAGATCGCCCCCGACCACCTCTCCGTCGACGCTGAACCGCGGACTCCGCAGCGAGATCTGCATCGGCGTTCCGGGCCAAACCAACCCATCACCGGACCGCACCGGCGGAGCGGCCTGTATCGCCGTCGCTGCCAGCAGTCCGGCCGTCGCGAATAAGGGTTTCATGGATAGGTCGGCTCTTGGGATGTCTGGAAGAACTCGTCCTTCAGTGCTGTGTAGAGGCGTTGGAACTGTGCATAGCTGCGCTGGTATTGCGCATGTTCATCCTCTTCAACCGGCGTAACCTCCAACACCTTGATGATCTGCCGGCAAGCGGTTTCCACATCCGGCCAGATGCCCACGCCCACGCCTGCCAGCAGGCAAGCGCCCAGCGCCGGCCCCTCATCGCAGTTGACTTCGTCCTGCCGGATACCTGTTATATTGGCCAGCATCTGGCGCCAGTACGCTCTTCTGGCGCCTCCCCCGGTCGCGCGTGACTCGTGCAGCGACAACCCCATCTCGGCCATGATCCGGTATGA
>CAZHSN010000272.1:0-3260 GCA_964535125.1 uncultured bacterium | reverse complement strand
GCCTTGAAAGAGCACAAACCAGATGAAGCCCGCCGCTGGATGGTAGAGGAGCTGGCGCTGACGCCCCGCAGTCAGCGTGAGGCGGTGCGCCGCGAGCTGCAGCGCATGTGGGATGATGAACTCAAGACTTAGCGCATAGGATGCACTGCGGTTGTTGTGTGGGGTGCGGCTACAGCTGGCGCTTCCATTCCGCCAACTTAAGCAAGGCCTCCACCGGGCTCAAGGTATCGATGTCCAACTGCTCCAATTCATCCAAAACAGGGTGACGGTCCAGATCGAACAGCGTGAGTTGCAGCTTTTTGCGCGTGAGTTTGACATCAGAGCGTGGTTCCGCCTCCGCGCGGGCAAATGCGCCGCGCTGCCCGGACTTTTCCAGGTCCCGCAGCACTTCCGCGGCGCGGGCGACCATCTCCGGCGGGGCGCCGGCCATCCGGGCCACCTGGATGCCGTAGCTGCGGTCCGTACCGCCCGGCAGGATCTTGTGCAGCCAGATGATCCGGTCGCCCTGCTCGCGCACCGTCACCCGGTAGTTACGCACGGTGGGCGCTTGGTTGGCCAGTTCATTCAGGTAGTGGTAGTGGGTGGCGAAGAGCGTCTTGCAGCCCACCGCGTTGAGATACTCCGCCACAGACCAGGCGATTGCCAAGCCGTCATAGGTGCTGGTTCCGCGGCCGATCTCGTCCAGGATCACCAGGCTGCGTTCGGTGGCATGGTTCAATATCTCCGCGGTCTCGGCCATCTCGACCATGAAGGTGGATTGACCGGTGGCCAGTTCATCGTGCGCGCCGACGCGCGTGAAGATCCGGTCCACCAGCGGTATATCGGCGCGCGCCGCCGGTACGAAACTGCCGATGTGCGCCATCAGCACAATCAGTGCGGTTTGGCGCAGGTAGGTGCTCTTACCGGCCATGTTGGGGCCGGTCAGTATGATCATGCGCTGCGATTCATCCAGTACGATGTCGTTAGGCACGAACGGCGAGGAACTTAACCGTTCGATCACGGGATGGCGTCCGGCGTCGATCCGCAACGCGTAGCCCTCGTGGACGCTGGGACGCACCCAGCCGTAGCGTGCGGCGCATTCGGCACAGGCGCACAGCACGTCGATCTCCGCCAGCGCACGCGCTGCGGATGTGATGGGGTCGGCGTACGCGGTCAGCATTCCCCGCAGCTGCTGAAACAGGTCCTGTTCTAACACGGCCGCGCGCTCCTCCGCACCAGAGATCCGCGCCTCCATCTCCTTCAGTTCCGGTGTAATGTAACGTTCCGCGTTGGCGGTGGTCTGCTTACGGATGTAATGTTCCGGCACGCGGCTCAGATGGGTCTTTGTCACCTCCAGATAGTATCCAAACACCGCGTTGTAACCCACTTTCAGGGATGGGATGCCCGTGGCCTCCCGCTGCTCCGTTTCGAGCGCGGCGATCCATTGACGGCCCTCGCGCTGTGCGCGCCGGATTTCGTCCAGTTCGGGATGGTAGCCATCGCGAATGATCCCCGGATCGCGCACCGTTGCGGGCGGCTCGTCGGCCAGGGCGCGCGCCAGCAGCGCCTCCGGTTCCGGTGTGATGCGCAGTTGTCTGCACAGGCGGCCCAGCGGCCCATCGGGGAAGGGCGCCAGTTCATTGGCGAACTGCGGGAGCTCGCGCAGCGAGTCGCGCAGCGCCGCCAGGTCGCGCGGTGTGGCCACGCCGGTGGCCACCCGGCTGAACAGCCGCTCCATATCACCCAGGCGCGACAGCCGTTGACGCGCGGCATCCCGTGTGATGGCGTCTCCTAGCGCCTGGGCGACACCATCCAGCCGGTCATCAATCGCGTCTATCTCCTGTAGTGGCTCCAGCAGCCGGCGCCGCAGCAGCCGCGCCCCCATGGGCGAGCGGGTCAAGTCCAGCACATCGGCGAGCGTACCCCGTTTGGACCCATCGCTCAGTGAGCGGGTCAATTCCAGGTTTCGCCGCGCGGTGCTGTCGAGGTTCATGAACCGATCAACGGAGTACGTAGATAACGACCGGATGTGATCCAGCGCGGTGACGTGGCTCCGGCGGAGATACCGCAGCACGCACGCCGCGGCATCCAACCCGGCGCTGAACTCCTCACACCCGTAGCCTCGCAGCGATGCGACGCCAAAGTGGGCCAGCAGATCCTGGCGACTCACCTGCGTGCGGGGGATCTCCTCCCGTGGGATCGGGGTGATCGTCGCGCTGGTCGCGTCCTCCAGGGCGCGCAGCAACGCTTCGGCGTCAGCGGGAACCAGGCACTCCGCCGGACTGAGCCGCTGCACCTCCTGGACCAGCCGCAACAACGACGTCTCGCCGGAGATCTCCGTGGTCAGAAACTCCCCGGTGGTGACATCCACCACACCCAATCCGGCCAGATCGGCGCCGGTGATGGCCGCGACCAGATAGTTATTGGCAGTGCTGTCCAGCATGGAGTCTTCCAGAACGGTGCCCGGGGTCAGCACGCGAGTCACGCGCCGTTTCACCAGCCCCTTGGCCTGTCGCGGGTCCTCCACCTGGTCACACAGCGCCACCTTATGCCCCTTCGCCAGCAGGCGGGCCGCGTAGCGTTCCACGGCATGAAACGGTACGCCGGCCATGGGGATGCGTCCGTTCGGCCCATCCTCGCGTCCAGTCAGCGTGATTTCCAGTTCGCGGGCGGCCACCTCGGCGTCGTCCCCATACAGTTCGAAGAAGTCACCCACGCGCATGAACAGCAGCACGCCCGGGTTTTCCTCACGGGTGCGGAAGTACTGCTGTAGCATGGGCGTATGGGCTTGAAACACGCGTCACTCCCCTTCGGTGTGGTCCTCTACCAGTGTACATAAGCCCGCGCCGTGTTGCGCCACACAGCGTACCGGGCAGGCGTGGGTGCCGCCTGACCGCCGGTTAAGCAAACCCTGTGAACATGCGGGCGGTATCACGGCACCGCGATGCGGCGCTCCATACATCCTGAGATAGGGCAAAGAGCTGAACAGGGCGGGTTGCCGGTGCGACTGCCTGTGGTTGTCATGAGGCGCTATCGGGCACGGTAGTTGCTTGCAGCGTGATGGCAGATCTCTCCTCTACGCTTTATGCTGCTGCCATCGGCTACTGTGGCATGGCCTACAGCAGAATTCCGCCAGAATATAGGCGAATTGCCAGACAGGCAGGGCTGGGACTCTTGACAAACGAGGCGTGATCTGTTCCATAGTATAGGTGAGGTCAGAAGGACGTCAATCACGGATCGGGATGTCCAGGTGCCCAGTGGTCACCAGTCCGGTCTGGCCC
>CAZHSN010000271.1:0-3332 GCA_964535125.1 uncultured bacterium | reverse complement strand
GTGAGGTTGTCTGTCGCGTGGTGTTTGGGGCGGGATGAACCCCGCCCCTACATCGCTTCGGCCGTGACTTGCCACGTTTTGGGCGGGTATTTGGCCTCATACCCGCGTCGCGACAGCGATGCGCCAGATGCAGGAAGAATCCGGATGTATGGTGTACATAATGGCGCCCACCATCTTTTCGGAGGTTCTTCCGTTGAACACCACCTTGACTCTGCGACGGCTGGGGCCGCGCGATACTGACGTTGTGGTCGCGTTTCTGCAACGCCTCGATGAGCTTGCGGTGCGCTGGTTCAACCCGCATCCGTTTACCGAGCAGCACACACGCGATGTGCTGTCCCATCGCGCCAACGGATGCGTCGACGCGTTCGGGGCGTTTCCTGCCGATCGGCCCGACTATCTGGCCGGCTACGGGTGGCTGTGGAGCATGGAGACCGACGCACCCTGGCTGGGATTGTGCGTGGACAGCGCCTACCGCGATCACGGACTGGGCCGCCGACTGATGCGACGGCTGCTGGATGAAGCGATTGGGCGCGGCAAGCCGGTGGTGAAGCTGAGCGTGGTGCGTGATAACGCACGGGCGCGGCATCTGTATGAGTCGATGGGCTTTCGGTACACGCATGAACAGGGCGACGACCTGTTTATGGAGCGCCCGTTGCCCACGGACGGCCCTGAACGGGCGGAGGCGATCCGCAGAAGACTGGAGGGGCGGCATGTGTTCGTCGTGCCGTACTCCCATCCCGACTGGGCCTGGGTGCATACGCGCAGCTGGCATGAACGCCGGTATGCGCTGGTGTTCGCCGAGGTGCTGGATATCCTGGACGCCAACCCCGACTACCGATGGTATATGGATAACTTCGCCTGCCAGTTTCACGCGGTGGAAGCGCTTCGTCCTGACCTGATCCCCCGTATCGCGCGCGCGCTGCGCGAGGGGCGAATGGCCTTCTGCGGCGCCTGGTCCAACGTGCGCCCCAATATGGTGGGCAACGAGACGATGGTCCGCAACATGCAGTGGGGACGGCGGCGCGCGCGTGAGCTGTTTGGCGACATCGACCTGTCAGTACATGCCGATGCGGTGGATGTGGCGGTGGGACATGGACAGATGCCGCAGCTGGTGCGGTTGGGCGGATACCGGTATCTGAAGATGTGGCGCCCGTTTGGCGCGGCAGCGCTGCAGGGCGTGCCCACCGAGTTCCACTGGCAGGGGCTGGACGGCACGCGCGTGTTGACCGCACGCGGCCTGTACGGCGGGTTCTGGGCGGCGGAGTCGGTGCCGGAATCCCTGCGGATGCCTGCCGAAGCCGATACCGACCGGATGCTGATGGACCTGTGGGACGCTGAGGCGGAGCAGCGGATGCGCCACAGCGAGTCGTCGATCGTCTGGCTGGCGCAGGGATGCGACGACAGCCGCCCGCTGCGCACCATCGACGACGCGCCGATCGACATCACCGGGCTGATACAGGTGTGGAACGCCCGCGGCCTGGCGCCCGCCCGGTATGCCACGCCGGTGGAGGTGTTCGCGCATCTGGAGCGCGAGGCCGACCGGCTGCCTGTGTGGACCGGATCGTTCGACCGCTGCGATGTGTGTTACAACGCCGCCTGGAACGGCGAACAGGGGCTGGCGGTATCACGCGTACAGAATGACGCGAAGCTGGTGACGGCCGAGGCGTTCGCCGTGCTGGCGCAGCAGGCCGCGGGCCGCGCCTTCCCTGCACAACCGCTGGAGGCGTTGTGGAAGGACCATCTGCTGACCTGCGCGCATGCCACCCAATGGCTCTACCGGCATGACTTCGACGCGATCCGGCGCATCGCCGACCGGGTCGCCTGCGGGGCCGACAGCCTGCGTGACGCCTCACTGGACGCCCTGATGCGCACCGCCGCATTACCGGACGACACGGTGACGGTGGTGTTCAACCCGCTGCCCTGGGAACGCACCGAACTGATACCGGTGTGGCTGTCGCGGTACCAGGGAGACGCGCCGTTTACGGCCGCCGATGCCCAGGGACGCCCCTTGCCCACCCAACTGGTGCACGCCTCCACCGGACAGGGCGGCTATTCCGAAGTGCAGGCCTGCGTGCAGGTGACGCTGCCGCCGTTGGGGATGACCGCAGTCCGTGAAGGACCGGCGGCGCAGCCGGATCTTCCCCCCAAGCAGGTCGCCGACCGATTGCCCGCCGAGATCGTAAGCGGCCGGCTGACGCTGCACACCAACGGACTGGCGATCACCGCGCTGATGCTGGATGACACCATGCCATGGACGACCACCGGCGATATGCTCGCGCTGCGGATGCATGCCGTGGATTGCGCCAGCGGACCGCTGCATGTGGGTCCTGAGCAGGGCGCGTGCGAGATTCTGTGGCGGCGGGCGCGGTTGTGTGAAAACGGTCCGCTGCGCACGGTGATCCGCCGTGAGGGGATCCTGGGCGACGTGCCGATTACCCAGACTCTGACCATCGCCGCCCATTGTCCGGTGATCGAGGCGGAGGTCTGTTTTGACTGGAAGGGGTTCGGCGGTTTCCTGACCGCCTCCATCCCGATTACCGATCAAGCCGCGCTGAGCGCCGACATACCGTTCGGCATTGAGCCGCGCGACACCGCGCAGGAGCCATACGGCAAGGACGCCTGGGTCTCACAGCACACCATGGAGCGCTACCGCGAGGGGCTGTTTTACGCGCGCAGCTGGGTCTGCGCCACCGCGGATGATCACACCGCGCTGGGCGTGATATCCATCAACACCGACCGTTATTGGCTGCGCGCGCCCGGCAAGTCGCGGCTGGAGCTGCTGCTGATCAACAGCGTGGACTCGCTGGAGGAGTGGGAGCATCTGGTGGCGCCCAGCACGCTGCGGGGCGTGGGGCCGCACCGGATGCGGTATGCGGTGTGTCTGCTGGATGGCGACATGATGGCCACGCTGCCGCGTGTGGCGGAGGCGCTGCGTCAGCCCGTGATCCAACGTCCGGTGTTGCGTTCGCCGATTGCGTCTGATGCCCCGTTCCCGCTGGATCAGCCGGTGCTGACGCTGACGCCGTCCACCGTGGCCTGGGATGCGCTGACGTGCACCGACGGGACGATCCATCTGCGCATCCACGAACATGCCGGCCGCCAGACGGAGGCGGAGATCACGCTGCCCTGGCCGGTCAAGCAGGCAGCCGCCGTGGACTTTGACGGCCAGCCCGATGCCCGCTTCGCGCCGGTGTGCGATGGCCGAACCGTGCGGCTGACGCTGGCCCCGTGGCAGATCGCGACGCTGGCGCTGTAGCGGCCCTGCGGGCCGCGGGCGGGGGGTGAAGTGCGGCCGTTGGCCGCACGGGGGTGAAGCGGGCTTCGCCCGCGGG
>CAZHSN010000270.1:0-3375 GCA_964535125.1 uncultured bacterium | reverse complement strand
CAGAGCGCAGCCGACGCGGCCACACCAGTGGATCCGTTCGCAGATGACGCATCAGATCCGGAACGCGCGGAGCCGCGCTCAGGCACCGAATGTAATGGACTTACAGACGAGTCCAAAAAGCGCGACTGTCAGGCTGCGAAAGAGTTAGAGCAGCAGCTGTGGAATGAATGGGACTATCTGGAAGCCCACGACATGGACCCGATCGAGCGGTCATTGCGCATCCTGGCGATCGGTTTCGGCTTGCATCAGCGAAAAGCGCTGCTCGCCCGCGCACATCAGCCGGATCAGATCAACTCACGCCTGTATGACATGTACATCAGCCACACCGCCCCCAGTCTACCGGCTATTCCCCATGGAGTGGACGCTGAATACGCGCGTCGGTCGACCAAAGCGTTGCTGACGCATCTGGTCGCCCTGAAACAGATGATCACTGACCATCGCGATAAGTCGATGGAACCGGGACTGATGAAACGCATCACCACGGAGGTTCAGGTGCTGCTGAACGCCATTCTCCCCTTGGACCAACGCGTGACGCTCCCGGGGCTGGACGAATGGATTGACACGTGGTATGAGATCAGCAAAGAGGTCAAAGCGCCGGCCATGCACCGCGAGGTCCGCTCAGCCGACGTTCGGGATGCGGAAGCACATTTGCCGCAGATGCTCAATACCGTAAAGACTGCAGTTGATCACGCCCAGAAACAGACCGAAGCATTGGATATCGTAGCCCAATGTGTGGCGGACTTGGAATATGACATGCCGGACGCAATCGCGCATCTCACCAGGGCCATCATTGGGTGTAGAGCATGCAACATTCCATATACCCACAAAGAACTGCGAGAGATCCTGTCAGGCTGTTCTCATGTACTCGCCAACCCGGATATCGCTGCCGAGTGGTGCGATGGGTTGAACCTGACCCAAAAACAGGCCCGCACGTACATCTGCGACGTTGCGAAATCCATTCAGGAAGAGTCAAAACGCCGGACACAGGACGGCCATCATGTGCTAAAGCTATCAGAGTACGAATCACAGGCAAAAGTGCTGTGTCAAGATAAACGAATGCTCGTTATCTCCTTTCATCGGAACCACGAACGTCCGGACCGCCTGAAGGAACGTCTGGGGTTCGCCGAAGTCCACTGGCCGGATCTCGATTCCCATGACCATTCAACTGGCATCAAACAGCTGATATCAGGCCATGATCTGGTGGTCGTCGACGTGCGCGGATGCCGTACGCACTGGTCCAAGGAGATCCCCGGTTATTGCGAGCAGGAAGGCATCCCGTCTTTACGGCTCCCCCGCGGTGTGGGTATCGGGCACATCAGCCAACAGATCGTCGAACATGCGCAATGCCTGACAGCCGATACAGAGGAGACATCGAATCGGTCTGTTACAATATAAACTTGGACACACATTTCATCAATGCAGGAGCATGAGCATGCCAAATCGAGCCGCACGACTGGACAAGACACCTCCGTATCTGTTTGGCGAGATCGCGAAACAGAAAGCCGCTGCGCTCGCCCAGGGGCGTGACCTCATTGACTTCGGCATCGGCGACCCCGACCAGCCGACGCCACAGCCCATCATTGATGCGCTGGCGCGTTTCGCCCAGCAACCGGATACGCACCGGTATGACGAAACCCCGCAAGGCGACCCGATTCTGATGCAGGCAGTGGCCGACTGGTATCAGCGCCTGTATGGCGTTCCCATCGATCCCGCCAGCGAAGCGCTGTTGCTGATTGGATCGAAGGAGGGTCTCGCACATCTGGCCTGGGCCTATATCGAGGAGGGCGATCTCTCCTTGGTCCCCGACCCGGCCTACACCGTGTATGAGATCAACACCCGCATGGCGGGCGGCGATGTCTATCGGATGCCGTTACTGGCCGAAAACGGGTTCCTTCCCGACCTGAGCGACATCCCGACAGATATCGCAAAGCGCGCCAAGCTGCTGTGGTTGAACTATCCCAACAACCCCACCGGCGCGGTAGCTACCGAAGCGTTCTATGCAGACGCCGTGGCGTTCGCCAAAGAGTATGACCTGCTGATCGTCAATGATGCGGCTTACTCACAGGTCTGTTATGGCGGCTACCGGCATCCCAGTCTGTTACAGATTGACGGCGCCCGCGAGCGCACCATTGAGTTCAACTCTCTGTCAAAGATGTACAACATGACCGGGTGGCGCGTGGGTTTTGCGGCCGGGTCATCCGATGCGATCGCCAACCTCAACAAAATGAAAAGCTTCGTGGACAGCAAGCAGTTCGCCGCACTGTCCCGCACGGCGGCATGGGCGTTGAGCCATGCCGACAACACCGAAACCTTCGCGTTGTACGAAAAGCGTCTGGACATCCTGTGTACCGGCCTAAGATCACTGGGCTTTGATGTGGCCACGCCCCGCGCCACGTTTTATGTCTGGTGCCCCACCCCGGCCGGGATGGACAGCATCACCTTTGCCAGTCGGCTGATGGATGCTGGTATACTGGCCATTCCCGGTATTGGATACGGCCAGCATGGCGACAAGTACGTCCGCTTCTCAGTAACGGTGGCGGGCGATCAGAACGGCGAGCGTGTCGCCGAGGCGGTGGAACGCATGCGGATACACTTCAACTAAGAAACCCGCGCAGAAGGCGCGGCCATACACACAGCATGTAGGACTTGGGGCGAGCCGTACAGGTTCGCTCCATGTGTTTTGGAAGGAGTCACGCATGTCACGCACCCCTGATATCGGGGAGATACTGGCGCGTCCCAGACCGGTCCAGCAAGATACGCTGGCGTTTCTGGTGTTTCTCAATGACGACGACGCCCTCGACAACTATGTTGAAGCCGAACTGGCAGAGCTGTGCCAAACGGCCGGTTACGTACCGGCGGGACTAGCCAGACAGCGCCGGAAGCGACGGTTCGACACAGCCACCTGCATCGGCAGCGGGAAAGCCGAGGAACTGCTCCCGCAAATTCTCGATGCCGGAGCGCATGTGGTCATTTTCGATGACGAACTGAGCGCTATCCAGCAGCGCAACCTGGAGAAGCTGTGGGACAAACGGGTCATGGACCGCACCCAGTTGATCCTGGAGATTTTCGCCCAGCGCGCGCGTACCCGTGAGGGCAAGCTGCAGGTGGAGTTGGCCCAGCTAAGCTACTCAATGCCCCGCCTGATGTCGGTCTACACGCAGTTCGAACAGCAGCAAGGCGGCATCGGCGTACGTGGCGGCGCGGGCGAGACCAAGATCGAATCGGATCGGCGGAAAGTCCGCGACCGCATCGGCGACTTGCGCCGCGAAATCGAAGAGGTGCGCAAGCAGCGCGCCCTGCAGCGAGCCGGACGGAAGCGTCTGCCCTGGCCCATGGGATCTCTGGTTGGCTACACTAGCTCAGGAAAAAGCACCC
>CAZHSN010000269.1:0-3392 GCA_964535125.1 uncultured bacterium | reverse complement strand
ATGTCATCCTCACGGCCAAACACCATGACGGCTTTTGCCTGTGGCCCAGCCGGTCCACACAGCACTCGGTGCGCCATTCCCCCTGGCGCGGCGGCCGCGGCGATGTGGTGCGCGAGTTCGTCGATGCCTGCCGATGGGCGGGCCTGAAGCCGGGACTGTACCTGTCGCCATGGGACCGTCACGAGCCGACGTATGGAGACTCATCGGCATACAACCGCTACTTCATCAACCAGCTTACGGAACTGCTTACCCAGTACGGCTCCATCGCCGAGGTGTGGTTCGACGGCGCCTGCGGTGAAGGGCCGAACGGCAAGCGTCAGGAGTATGACTGGACGGCGTTCCACCAGACAGTCCGCCGGTTGCAGCCCGATGCGCTGATCGCCATCTGCGGCCCCGACATCCGCTGGGTAGGCAATGAGGACGGGTTATCCTCCGAAACGCAGTGGAGCCCCACCGAACGGGACGGTCAAACGGTGTGGTATCCCGCCGAATGCGATGTCTCCATCCGCCCGGGATGGTTCTACCACCAGTCCGAAGACGCGCAGGTCAAGCGTGCGGAGACGCTCGTAGACCTCTACTTCCGGTCGGTCGGCCGGAATGCGGTCCTGCTGGTGAACATCCCGCCCGATCGGAATGGCCTCTTTGCTCGGCCTGATGTCGAGGCCGTACGGGGATTCCGCAGACGGCTGGACACCCTGTTCCGCCGCGACATATGTGCGCACGGTCGGATCCAGGCGTCCAGTGCGCAGACGGGCCATCCTGCCGGAGCAGCCTGCGACCCATCGCTTGATACCTACTGGTTGCCTGCCCAGGATGATCCGTCACCGGCGTTGACAGTCACCTTCGATGCGCCGCAACAGGTGTCCGTCGTTCACATCAGCGAGGCGATCCAACTTGGACAGCGGATTGGTCACCACACCGTCTCGGCATATGTCGACGGCTCGTGGCAGCCGTGCATCGATGCAACAACCGTCGGGCATAAACGGCTGCACCGCATCCAGCCGATATCTGCCTCGGCGTTGCGGCTGGTCATCCCCGGCGACCCGACCGGATGGGCCATCAACCGGTTCGCCGCGTATACCGCCGCACCGTAACGCCGCACAAGCCAGAGCGTCTATGAAACGGATATCCGCAGAAGCGGTATGTAAGGAGAGACAACCGGCCATGAAACGCATGGTGCTTCTAAGTGTGTGCCTGTTAGCGGTTGGCGCCACACTGTGCCTGGCAGGCGCGAAGTCATCGGTGACTCCCGCGTCCAAACCGGTGAAACCGTCGATTGATAAGAGCATCAAGAAGAAAGTGCAAAAGCGTCCGGCGCCCTCGCTGGACGGCTCCGTCAGCATCCAAAACCGGTAACCGCATCCCCTCCGGGCGGCGTCAGCCTGACCAGACGCCGCCCGTTTGTGCGCGAGACGCCCGAATTCGCGGAATCAACCGGTTTTCACCCGAAAACCGGTTGATTCCGCACAGATTCCCGACTGGCTCTGATACACTATCAAGTGCTATAGTGCAGCCTTACGGGGCTGTTCACACCGTGTGGGAGTCAGCATATGACCAGACGACACATTTCTGCAGTGGTCGCGTCGGCAATCACCATCTTCGGTGTTGCCCTCGGACTCGCCGCAGCGCCGGGACTTCGAGTCATCAACCCGGCCGATTTCAGCGCCCCCCTGACGCAGACCACCGAGTTGTCGGTGAAGTATGAGGGTAAGCGCGTTCAGCAGGTTGAACTCTGGATCGACGGCAAACTGTTCGCTCAGAAGGCGCTCGACACCCCGCTGGACAGCGGCATCTCCTCGTTCCTGATCGACCCGGCGTATCTGACCCCGGGAACGCATACAGCGACGGTCAAAGTACGCCAGGCTAATGGAGAAGCCACCGTCTCGCGTGTGAAGATCGCGGTGGACGGTCCCGCCACGGAGAACCTCCCCCTGCGGGTGATCGCCCCTGCGCCTGGCGAAGAGGTTCAGGGCAAGGTGCGTATCAACGTGGATGTCGCCGATCACCTCGGCAAACCCTATGTCAGCATCTACGTCGACAGCAAGTTCAAAGTGCTCCGCAACTATCCGCCGTACCAGTATGTATGGGATACGACCGGTCTGCCCAACGGCAGCCACCTTATTGAGGCGCTGGCTGTAGACCAGGCGCAGAATGTATTCCGCGCCGCCCCCATCCGCGTGTTCGTAAACAACCCGGGCGGACGAACCAGTACCGATTCGGACTGGATCGAAGTCACGGAGTCATCAACCACCCTGCCGATCGCCGAAGTGGCTCTGGCTCACACCGAACCGGCAGCCACCCCTGCCCGAGTGGCCGGGATCATCGGTGATGTGCGGGCATCCGAACCCGGACCGGCACGCGCCGCAGCGGATCAATGGGCGCGCACTGCCCCTGCAGCGCCGGTCGTGGCCATGGCCATACCGGGCTTTACCAACCCAACCCCGCTGATTATCCCGGTTGTGCGCGGAGATGAGCCGGCAGGCCACCTCTCAGCGCTGGCTACCGTCAGTCAGCCAACGGCCATCGCCACCATCGCGATGCGGCCGAATGACGCGGTGAGCATCATCAGCGAGCGCGTGAACACACCGACGGAGATCAACAAGATCCCCGTAGCGACCGCCAGCGTAGACGTCACCCCCGTTTCGCAGACGCCTCCCACCCTGGTGGCCAGCAGCGCGGCCGTCACCGCGGTGGACCGCGAAGGTGAACCGGTGGCTGTATATGCGGCGCTCGCCTCCGAGCCGGCGGTCACACCGGCGGCGGCGATTGTCCAGCCAGTACCCGTTCAGCCCGTCCCCGCCACCATTACACGGGAACCGGCGCAGACGGCACAGGTGTTTGCTCAAGCCGATGAACCGTTTGAAGACGCGGTCCCTGCAACGGCTTCAACCGCTCCTAAGGGCTCCGGACTGCGCAAGTCGGTTGTCATGAACGGCAACAAGGTCACCAGTGACACCGCCCCGCAGCGGATCCAGGGCATCCCATTTGCACCGTTCCGGCCCGTGTTCGAAGCCATGGGCGGCTCGGTCTCTTGGGTGTCGCAGAACCGTACGGTGCATGCGCAAGACAGCGCCCGCGGACGCACGGTGAAGTTCAAAGTGGGCCAGAAGCAGGCGACCGTTGACGGCCAGTTTGTGGTGATGGAGCGCGCGTCCACCATCCGCAACAACCGCGCCATGGTTCCCGCGTCCTTCCTGCAGAAGGCGTTGAAACTCGGCAAGGTACATTACGATCCGAAGACTGGCAACCTGCTGCTGGAATCCGAAGACTAGACCTAACCCTATATAACAAAAGAGCGGGACGCTGTGATCAGCGTCCCGCTCTTTTTGTATGGTGTTCGGCAGTCAAACTTTCACAGGCGCCTTGGCATCTGACTTCGTCGATGCGTTGCT
>CAZHSN010000268.1:0-3403 GCA_964535125.1 uncultured bacterium | reverse complement strand
CCTCTTCCACGGCGTAATGTGGTACCTTTGGGGCTGTTCATGAATAATTCGGGTAAGGAATGTAATCAAAGGAGTGGCAATACTAGCCCGCCAGAAGTCGCTGTCGTTACAGTATGACGGCGACTTGGCAAAGGTTAATTGCGATCAAACTATCGTCGAGCGTGTGCTAACTAATATTATGGTCAATGCCATAAAGTTTACTCCATCAAGCGGTTCCGTCACCGTACGGACGCATCTGCAAGGCGACTGCGTGCGCGTGGAAGTCGCTGATAACGGTCCGGGAATCCCAATGGAATATCAATCCCGTATTTTTGATAAGTTCGTTCAAGTGGAGATGCGCCATCAGGGAATCAAACACTCCACCGGCTTAGGCCTCACATTTTGTAAACTCGCTGTCGAAGCGCATGGCGGCCAGATAGGTGTTCAAGATAATCCAGGCGGAGGCAGCATGTTCTGGTTTGCCTTGCCGGTCGACTGACAGCGGGGTTTCAACGCTGTCACGAAATGGCGCATCCCTGTGGCGGCGTGCAAGTGATGGCCCACGTCCACGAAGTGGTATGCGGTCCATCGGCCACCGGACCGCCAGACATGCCCACGCGTTTCATGTCCTCTCGCCGCCCCTGTCGGGGTGTGTTGTCGCGTGATCCATTGACACCACGTACCATTGCTGTTATAGTAAAGCTCCGGCTGGCCGGCCCCATTACCATATCACTGCAGGATGTTCCCTCCAGCCGCATCGGGCGCCTGCTTGTCTGCGAAGCACTAGCCTTCGAGCGTGCTGCGCGGATGGGCACGGCGCCCGTTCTGTCTGCCGGAAGGGTGTGACTGCAGCACAGACTTTCCATCTGCTGAGCCGCCTGAAGGCGGTGGAGAGGAGTCTGGAGTTGAGAAAGGCTCTACTCGGCCGAATCGTTGGTATCGCGCCTGTGGAAGGCGCCGATGACCGATGGCAAGTGACTTGCATCCCGCTGTGCGTGTTGCCACACCAAACGGCTCCGCCGGACTGGTTGAAGGACCAAAAGCTGACTATAGAACGCGTTGCGGCCGATCCCCGTGCGTTGGGAGTTCCCGGCGACAGCCTGGTGCTGGATACGCACGAAAGCGCGCGTTGGTTGAACCCGCTGCGCTTGAGCGTGCCGTCGCTGGTCGATGCGTTCCCGCAAACGCTGGGCATCGAGCTGTCGTGGTGGAAAGACGACAAGGCGCCGGACTATGTGGTGCGGTGCCTGGGGCGCGAATGGCGAGGCTCGCTGGAAAAGGGTGACGACAAGATGAGCACGTGCGTTGACCTGTCGGATTTGGCTGCGCTGGTCGACGTTCCACCTGCCGAGATTGTGATCACCGTGGAGTCGCTCACCGCGCGCGTTGTGCTGACCCCTGCCGCCCCAACATGGTGGGAGCGGCGTTCCACACCCGACGATGAGCTGCTGAGGCTGCAGGGTGACTGGTACACCGTGGACCTGCATCCGGCCGCGTTCGCCGGCGGGATCACTCAGGTAACCGAACGGGCACGCGGACGCGACCTGTTTGTGCGGCCAGAGCAGATCCAGGGCGTGTATGACTATGGCGGTATCCACCATGGCCTGCGTCACGGGTGGAACTGGCTGCAGTCGATGTTCGATCGCCCAATGGAGAGCGTACATGGCGCAGCCGATGGCGATGGGTTGCGTCTGACGCTGGAGGGGTTGATCGACGAAGGGATGGGATTACGGTCAACGCTGGAGGTACGCCTGCTGCGCGACGCACCCCTGGTGCTGATGAACCGCCAGTATCACTGCCAGCCGGCGGCGCCCGCATCGGACAAACCCGGCAAGCCGGCGCCAGTTAAGATGCCGATTGATGATCTGAAGGCGTTCCAACCCATCCTGGAGGCCTGCTGGCAGTCGGATCAATCCGGTTCCACCGGAAGCCGTCTGCATACTGTGGAAAACGGCCGATATGTGACGCTGCGTCCATCTCCAGATGATGAACACGGCCAATGGGCGCGCGAACGCCGCATGAGCGACGGCTGGGCGTTGGTGGAACATCCGCTGCGTGCGGAGTGCGCCATGCTGCTGTTCGATCCCTGCGCGTTGCCCACTCGCTGGGTGGGTATGCATCACGATCGGCTGACCGTTCAATGCAACTGGAGCACGCAGTTGGTTGAGCGGGGGCGGGGCATCGCGCACAGCGCTGCCTGGTGCTTCGGGGAGTGGTGCGGGGCGTCCGAGCAGGGCGTCTGGGTAGCGTGCCGGTGTCCGGAGTCCGCAAGACAGCAGCAGGTGGCCATCGTGGCCCGATGGCGTAAGGACGTGCCGGATGCTTCGGTCTGGATCGGCGAAGAGCCGGTGACTGCGGCATGGCGGGTGCTGACGCTGCCCGGCGTGGGTGAGGTGCGTGTCGTCCGCATCGACGCGCCAAAGGCGCTGTGGGATGGAATCCGACCGCTGCGTGTCGGCTGGCCGGAGTGAAGGAGGCAGATATATGACACCGCTGTTTGATCCAAAGACATTCAGCGCCGACTGGGAGATCGCCGTGCTGGACCGGATGGGACGGCCTGCGTCTGAAGAGGTTTTAGCCGGTTTCGCCAGCCAACTGGCCGGCGAGTTGGACATGCCGGTGCAGGTGGATTGGCGTGCGTTGGAGACCGGGCTGGGCGTGAACAGCTCGTTCGAGCAGGTGTGGACGCGCATCCAGCGTTTCACGGACCGGGCGACGCATCTGTTGCGGCGATATGAGCTTGATCCGTGCCCGGTCGGAGCGTTGATGGAAGCACCCATGTTCTTCTCCTCTCATGTGCACGTGGGTACCATCCATGATGAGCCTCAAGGGATCCACCTGGAAAACTGGCTGATGCAGTTTGTACCGCTCTTCGCGGCGTTGGCGGCCAACTCGCCGGCGCATCTGCATCGCCAAGGGCGGTTCAAGAGCTACCGGGTGCGGTTCAACGCATGGCACTGCACGCGTCCCGGTTCGGTGCGTGACGCCGAGTTGGCTCAGAGCGAATGGGGCACCGATGCCGGCCCCAAAGTATATGGGTTGCCGACACTGGAGGTCCGTGTGGGTGACTGTGCCGGTTCGCGCCGTTTCCTGGCCGAATACGCCACGCTGGTGGCGGCGTGCGTACACGCCGAGTCGGAGCGGTTCCCGGCAGGTTACCGCCCCTCTCCTGACGAGTACCGCGAAGCGCTGGTGAACCGCTGGAGTGCGGCGCGTTGGGGGCTGCAGGCAACCATGTGGTGGCGCGGACGCGCCAAACCGGTGGTCGAGTGTATCGGGGAGTGGCTGGAATCTGTGCGACCGCAGCTGGAGGCATTGGGAACAACCCCGGAGGCGTTGATTCTTGTGCAGACCATGCTGCGCAAGCGTACATGCCAGGCCGACCTGTTTCGGTCAATGCATGACGCGTATCCGGAGCCGATGG
>CAZHSN010000267.1:0-3450 GCA_964535125.1 uncultured bacterium | reverse complement strand
CGGTATCGTTTCTGTTCGGCGTCGTACCCGGTTCCGGCGCCTGCCGGAACCGGTCTGCTGTATAATAAACCTGTAAGCACGCATCCGGTGTGATCGGATAACCGAAAGACCCACGCCGGTAAGCAGCCCGATCTGCAGAGCGTACACGAGGGCGGTTGGCGCAGTGGTAGCGCGCTTCGTTGACAACGAAGAGGTCATTGGTTCGAACCCATTACCGCCCACCATGCTCAACCAGAGCGGGTTTTTTTGGGCCGTCGGGCGCCCCTTATCCGATGTACCGCTCCTTGGCGGTACGTGAGCCCCCGGCGGATCCGTCGGCATCGGGGGGACGCACATGATGACCAACTCTGACCTGGTGGTGGCCGCAACAGAGTCAGATAACCCATCCGCGCTGGACATCGCCATGTTCTGTCAGCAAACGGTGGATGTCTCGGACATTATCTCCCTGAAGACGTATGCCAACACCGAGTTTTGCCCCCGGTTTATCAGCGATGAGAATGACTACGACCGCATCGGATCCAAGCTCGACGGCAAGAATGTGGTCATCGTCAGCACCAGTTCCACCCGACTGACTCGCAACGAACTGGCCATGCGCACCATGCTGGTGGCGCGTGCCGCCAAAGACAACGGTGCGCAACGTGTGCTGCTGGTGGAACCGGATCTGTTCTACAGCGCACAGGACCGCGGAGCACGCCCGGACCAAGGGCGTGTGGATTTCGTTCGCGACGCGCGAGATTATAAGAAGTTCGATGGCCAACCGTTTACCAGCCGGTTTTACGCCGAAGCCTTGAAGTTAGCCGGTGTGGATACGGTGATCACCGTACATAATCACTCGGTGTCCGTGCAACGTTTGTTTGAAGAGCTGATGCCAGGCGGTTTTTTTAACCTCAGCCCGGTGGAGATCTTTGCCCACTATATACAACACTCCGACGTGGCTCCCTCGCTGCACAATGGACAAGGCCTGCTGGTCTGTGCCCCGGACAAAGGCGCGCGTGACCAGGCGCGCTGTCTGCAGCGCCGTTTGGGTCTGGCGGATGACCGACTGTTGGTGATCGCCAAGCAGCGGCTTGGAGAACGATCGGTGGAAAGCTTTATCGATCCCGAATCATGCTGTCCGGTTGATGGTATTGACGGACATGATGTCATCGTGTTTGACGATATGGTACGTACCGGAACCACGATCCGGGTGTGCGGCCGTATGCTGAAGGAGGCCGGCGCGCGCCGTGTGGTGTTCTTTGTGACACACTTCTACGCGTCTCAGGAAGGCCGGGAAGGATTAAGCGGTGACGAGATCGACGAGATCATCACCACCAACACGATGCCATCCATCCTAAACCGCGACTCACAGGGCAGGCTTCGCCGCAAGATGACCGTTCTGAAGCTAGAGCGCTGGATCAGCATGAATGTGCTTCGGGCGCTGGACAGATCGACCGAGCATGTACCGTTTCCGTACTACCGCGTGGATATGTCGGCCAAGAACCCCCGGTGGACTCCCGGGCAGGAACCCGCTGCGATCTGACGGGCCTTCCGGACACGGTCGGCGTGTACTGACAGCACAATCCGAACGCTTTCCTGCACGCCGTTCGTTTTCAGACATGCGCAGGGTACCATTCTTGTGGCCTGAAGCCAATCCATCCCGTTCGGAGGCACTCTATGGAGCATGTCTTACCCCCTCTGCCATGGCAGCCTGATGCACTGGCGCCGATCATCTCGGCCGAGACGCTGGATTACCACTACGGCAAGCATCACATGACCTACGTCACCAATCTGAACAAACTGATCGTTGGCACCCCGTTCGCCGACGCATCACTGGAAGAGATTGTCCAAAAAGCAGACGGTCCGATCTTCAACAACGCCGCACAAGTATGGAACCATACGTTTTACTGGGAAGGGCTGACCCCGGGGGGCGCACCCATTCCGGAAGCCGTGGAAGCCGCGTTGACACACGCGTTCGGCAGCGTGGACGCGTTTCGTGAGAAGTTCACGGCGGCCGCGGTCGGGCAGTTTGGATCGGGTTGGGCCTGGCTGGTTCAATTGGCGGATGGGTCGCTGGCGATTGAAGCGACATCGAACGCCGGATGTCCCCTGAAAGATGGCAAGAATCCGCTATTGACATGCGATGTATGGGAACACGCCTATTACGTGGATTATCGGAACGCCCGAGCCAAGTATGTAGACGAGTGGTGGAAATTGGTTGACTGGAACCGCGTCGCCGCCCGCATGAAGTAACATCTCTGCCGGAGACCGCCACGGCCCGCCGAGATCACACGGCGGGCCGTTTGGTTTATGCAGGAGCCGCTAGCGTTTGCTCAACCCGATGCAATAACACGGAAGAGGTGAACGGCTTCTGCAGGAAGTTCGCATCTTGCAGAAGCTCGCCGCGCGTTGCGATGACGTCGGCGGTATAACCCGACATGAACAGGCAGCGCATGCGGGGGTTCTGTTTGGATAACGCGTCATAGAGTTGTTTGCCGTTCATTTCAGGCATGACCACATCGGTTAACAGCAGATCGATCTGCCCGGTGTGGCTTTCGGCCAGCTGAAGCGCCTCAATCGGTGACGAAGCCGCTAATACAGTATGTCCGTGTTGGCTCAGGATGGTGCGGGTAAGCCGCAGAATGGCCGGTTCGTCCTCCACCAACAGCACCGTCGCCGTAACCGGATGTGCCGTTTTGGCAGGTGTCGTGTCGGCGCTGGACTCCGATGATTGGCCCGTTGCGTCCTGGCATAAAGGCAGCCAGATGGTAAACACACTGCCGCCTTCGGGAGGACAATCGGCGGTGATAAGCCCCCCAGCCTGTCGAATGATGCCATACACAACGGAAAGCCCGAGCCCGGTTCCTTCCCCCGGTTCTTTCGTGGTGTAGAACGGATCGAACAGGTGCTGCAGGGTGGCTGTATCCATACCGCTGCCGGAGTCGGAGACCGTAATCTGGGCGTACGGGCCATGCGCGAGATCCGCGATTGGTTGGTCTGCGGAGCAGTCACGGTGCGTCATGGATATGCGGATGAAACCTGTCTGTTGAATGGCCTGGCGCGCGTTGACGCACAGATTCGTCAAGATCTGTGTCCAGTGGCCGGTGTCCATCATCACCATGCAGTGTGACATCTCGCAGTGAACGTCGAGCTGAACATCCTCACCGACCAGATGCCTCAACATGGTCAGCATATTCCGGGTCTCATCACACAGGTTCAACAACTTGCGCATTGCGGGTTGCTTACGCGAGAACGTCAGCAGTTGGCGGGTCATGTCGCGCGCCCGCAATGCCGCACGGTGTATCTCTTCGACCGCATGCTTTTGTGTCTCAGTCAACCCGCTATCCTTCCGGAGTTGTTCTGTATACCCCATGATCGGTGTCAGCATGTTGTTGAAGTCATGGGCTACGCCGCCGGCCAGCCGGCCGATCGTCTGCATTTTGTGCGACTGCTGCAGCTGGGACTCCAGCATGA
>CAZHSN010000266.1:0-3451 GCA_964535125.1 uncultured bacterium | reverse complement strand
GCGAACGGGCCTACGCGCTGGGCTGGATTTCGCATTACATCAACGACATGTTCCTCCATGAACTGGTGAACAACTACGGCGGGTATTATGAGCTGTACGAAGCCCGCCACGCACTGCTGGAACAGCTGGAGAACAAGCACGTGTTGGCCAGTCACCCCGAGGTGCTGACCGCACTGTCGCGGCCGATCCCCGAAACGCCTGAGACCGGGTTCGCCGGGTTCATATTCGACGCGTACCAACGCACGTGGCCGGAGAACCCGATCTACCAGTCAGGGAATGAGTGGATCGCGGATAACAGACCGTACTTTTGCAGCCGGTACAACGAAGCTGCCGACTGGTGCGGTAAGGCGGCCGTGCGGTTTGCGGCGTCGCATCGAGACGGGACCGGCCGCCATGGATGGGGGATCGCTACCCTGAAGTTCCCCAACATGCCCAGTGACAGCGAGTATAAGCAGCTTCGGCAGGCGGTGCAGATTACCACCATACAGCCGAGTGACGGCAGTCTGGCGGTCTCCGTTCGCGTTCAGGACAACCGGTTGTTTGGGCGCTTTACCGCTGACTGGGACGCCGCGGCTCAGGCCGCTGTGCAGTATGCCAATCAGGTGTTCACACTGGCATCGCGCTATCTGGCGGAGACCGCCCCCGGCCGGAGAGCCGCGCTGCGTAAAGAGTTGTACGCGGTGATCCCCAACGTCAACCTGGACCAACCGAAAGCGGTGTTCGATCCGAACCGGGTGACACCCGGCGATATCTCCATGGATCGCCTCACGTACGTGCTGACGGTTAACCCCGCCGCTCCGAAAGGCAAGCCGGCTCCAAAACCGGTCACCCTGTCCGGCACATCTCCGAAGATGACACTGACATCCCGTCATTTTGGCGGCACACAGGCCGGCGCCGTATCCTGGAGCGTCCCGCTGCCGGCGGGCGTGCGGTCCGGCCACTATACGCTGACCGTCTCGCTCAGCGGGAAAGATGCCTGGAAGACGCCGGCGTACCGCACCGTGGACTGGACGAGCGCCTTGGGTGCGTTCGGCGCCGACAAACCCCAGAGCAAACCACCGGCTGCGACGCACACGCTGTTGAGCATGCGCACCTACCATGCCAACAAGCAACTGTACCAGGAATACACCTACTACAAAACCGCCGGCGGACAGGCCGTCAAACAGGGGCGTTACCGCGAGTGGAACGCCAAAGGCGTGCTGACCGATGAGATGACGTTCATTGACGGCAAGCTGGAAGGCGTCTGGAAGCACTGGTGGCCGACGGGCGAGCTGTACTTCGAGGAGACCTACGTTCACGGTGCTGCCAACGGTCCATACAAACGATACTTCAAGAACGGACAGCTGGACTGGGAAGGGGTCAAGCGTGATGGGAACTACATCGGCGTCTGGACCCGTTACCACGAAAACGGGCGGAAACGCTCAGAACAGGATTGGGGCGACGGCGGGGCGAAACCTGTGCGTGAGCAGGAATGGGATGAAAGCGGCAAGGAACTGCGCATCCTGTACCACTGACACGCGTTGATGTCGTAGTGGTCACGTGACCACGTGCTACGAGAGGGAGGGTACCCAGGTGCATTCGCGAACAACACTGATCAGCGGCGGATTGGCGCTGCTCGCTCTGGTGGTCTGTGCCGCTCCGGCCAGTCCGCCAGCCCGGTACCGGCAAAGCGTACAGACGGCGCTGCTGCAGCAGTCGCGCGACATAGCGCGCACGCATCGGGATTATGCGTTGCTGATGGAAACGGCCCAGGAAGAAGAGCGTATCCGCACGACTGCCGCGCTGCAGCAGATGGCCATGGCCGAAACACTGGCGCTGCGCGACTGGAAGCCCGGAGCGGAGGGCGCCCAGGCGCGCGGTCAGGCCATGAACCGGCTGGCGCAGGCCATGGGCCAGATGCAACAGGAGATGTCCCAGGCGCATGGTCAGTCCGCCCAGGTGATCTCTCAGGGACTGGGGGCGCTCCAGCAGGAACGGTCTCAGGCGCTGCAGCGCACCCAGCAGCAGATTAACCAGGCCTGGCAAGCCATGCAGCAGGCGATGCAGAATCCGGCTGAGTTCAGCGGTGCGTCAGATCCCACCGCCTGGCTGTTGCCCGCACCATCCGCGGAACAGCAACGCGCCCTGCAGCAGTACAACGAAACGGTGAACAAAGCGCGAGCCACGTATCGCGCCGCGCTGGCCGCGGCCGACAGCGCCTGGGTGCAGGCGGCCAGAGGCTGGTCCGGGAAGACTCCGCAGCAGATGGAGCGCGACTGCCAACGCTGGCGCATGGCCGCTTTTGACGCCCTGGACGATCTGCAGATGGCCCTGCGCAACGCCCGGCGTAAGCTGGCGCTTGCCTTGGAGGAGTAAGTTTGAAGCGGGATGGCGCCCTTGCGTCATCCCGCCTGCTCAGCGCAGGCGACCGGACGGGTTTTCGAAACGCGCCGCCATCACGCCGTGAATGTAGGACATGGGACCGATGTTCTGCATCACCGTATATTCACACTGCATCGGCAGCCAGAACACATCGAAGAAGAACTCGGTCGCCGGCCACTGGTCAGGTGCGGGCCAGCAGTGCTGCGCCATCAGCTTCATCTCCCAGTGTCCCTTGGCGTAGATCGACGGATCTGCGGGGCCCAGTACGGTGATCCCCGGTTGAGGCGCCTGGCCGGTAATCCGATAGTCGATCGACAGGGGATTGCGCGGAGAGCGTGCTCCCAGGCCCGTGGTGAAACAGATGTTCAGCGGGTTGCATCCGTGTGTGAAGCTGCAGGCGCGCAGCACCACGGGATTCACCCGTGTCTGACCGGCCAGATGGTCTGCCCGCAGCAGGTTAATGCAGTCCGGCACGGTCAACAATCCCCAACCCACCGGCCGATAGGGATTCTCTTTCACCCAGCCGAACAGACTGCGCCGGGATGACTCGACCACGGCTTGACCTGCCGCCTCGAAGGCGCGCCGCCCATGCGCCGCGATGGCGTCTGTATTGGGAATGGACGGCTCACAGAGGTAACTGAACAACGCCTCCGCCTGGTCGTACTCTTTCCACACCGACAACGCCTCCCGCGGTTGGGTGAATACCGAGGTCTCCTCAAATCGGGTGCGCCAGAGGGCTTCACGCGTCAACCGGTACATCTCGATGGCGGCCAGATTCCGCGCATCCCTGACCTGATGCGGCAGCTGGGCCCAATCCAGCCGATCTGCCTGCTCTTCCGCCCACTGCACGGCGCGCCGGGCGCTGGCAGCATACCTATCCCACTCCTTGCGCCCACGTGCCCGCAGCCGGCGCGCCAGACGCGCGGCCGCAGCTGCGTAGAGCCAACTGCTCCACGGATCGGGCGCATACGCCATCACCCGCAGCGACTCCTGCCAGCTGGCCTCGCCGTAGCGGGGATGCTCTTCCGACTCGATGCCGCCGCGGATGGCCCCGTTCGGCCACTGCATCCGCCGGTAGCAGTCGACGTTC
>CAZHSN010000265.1:0-3451 GCA_964535125.1 uncultured bacterium | reverse complement strand
CCAGATAAAAGGCTTCAAGAGCTTCGCTGAGCGCGTCTCGGTGGAGTTCGGTGCAGGCGTCACCGCTGTGGTGGGTCCCAACGGTTCCGGCAAGTCCAACATCGCCGATGCAATCCTGTGGGTGTTGGGTGAACAGAACGCCCGGGCGTTGCGGGCAGAGTCCAACACAGAAGTGATATTTGCCGGCAGCGCGCACCGCAAACCGTTGGGCATGGCCGAAGTCAGCCTGACGGTTGATAACAGCGACGGAACACTGCCCAGCGGGTTCAGCGAGGTGACCGTCGCGCGACGGTTATATCGGTCTGGTGACAGTGAATACCTGATCAACGGTGTTGCGTGCCGACTCAAGGACATCGTAGAGCTTTTTATGGACACCGGTGTCGGACGCGCCTCATACGCCATCCTTACGCAGAGCGAAGTCGACGCGGTATTGTCCGCACGTGTAGAAGAGCGCCGCGCCCTGTTCGAGGAGGCTGCCGGAATTCAGAAATATCGGCGTCGTAAACGGGAGGCGCTGCAACGGCTGGACAATACCGAGAGCAACCTGGTGCGTGTGCATGACATCCTGTCCGAGTTGCGTGAGCAGTCCGAGCCGCTACGGGCGCAGGCCGAGACGGCGCTGGAATATCTGGCGCTGCAGAACCGGTTGCGCGCCATCGAAACCGACAGCCTGTGGTATCAATGGCTGCAGGCGACCCGTCAGCGGGATGAGGCATCGGTGCGCCTGGCGGAACTGACGGAACGGGCCGACAGCATACAGTCGGAACTCGCTGCCTGTGAAGCGTTGTCATCGGATGCTTCCGGGCGCGCCTCCTCGCTGCAGGGGCAGATGGATGCGCTCAGGGAGCGTCAGCAGCAGATGCTTTCCGAACGGGAACGCGCCGATGCGCGCCGTCAGTTGGCGCAGCAGCGGATCGGCGCAGCGGACGACACCCGAGAGACCCTGCAAGAGGAACGCGCGCAGTGGCTGGCGCAATACCGGCAGTTGTCAGAACAGGCGGCCGCCACACGGCAGGCGCTGCAGGACACCGTCGCCCAGCGCCAGGAGATCACGCGCCAGCGGGACCGGGCTGCTCAGCAGGTGAAACAGGCGCGCGATCTGTTGAACCGCGCCCTCCAAATCGAGTCGCGACGCGCGCAGGCCGCGGCGGCCGCGCAGGCGCGGATCCACGCATTGGAGAGGCAGTCGGAAGAACAGCAAGCCGACATCGGACGGCTGCAGCACGAAGCCGACCAGATCGCCACGCGTCATGCCGATGCGCAGCGGGAGGCTGCAGAGCGGTTGCAGGCCGTACAGGCGGCTCAGCAGACGCTGGCCGAAGCCAAGGCGGCGTCGCACGCCGCTGAGCAGGCGCTGGCGGAGGCGCGACGCCAGAGCGCCGCGCGCCAAGATGAACACCAGCGGGTGCTGCAGCAGTTGACCGGCAGTGAAGCACGGTTGGTGGCGCTGCAGGAGGCCGAAGCGGCGCACGAAGGATTGCACAGCGGTGTGCGTGCGGTACTGGAGCGGTACCAGCAGGATGCGCTGGACGGTTCCTGTGTACTGGTCGCTGACGCGTTGAAACCGCTGCCCGGATATGTCACGGCTATAGAGGTGGCGCTGGGCGGAAGCGCACAGGATCTGATCGCGGACAGCGCACAGACCGCCAAGGCGGCCATTGGGTGGCTGAAGCAGCACGGACGCGGCCGGGCTACGTTCCTGCCCCTGGATGGATTACATCCGCTGGCGCCGCCTAACGATCTGCACCGAGCCATCGACTCCGGCCTGGCGCTGGGCTTTGCAGACAGCCTGGTGGAGTGCGCGCCGGAGCATGATCCGGTCGCCCTCCATTTGCTGGGGCGGGTGCTGGTTGCGCGTGACTACGATGCCGCGGCCGAGATCTGTCGGCGATACAGCGGCTGGACCCGGGTGGTCACCCTGGAAGGCGAGCTGTTCCAGCCTGGCGGTGCGGTGACAGGAGGCCGCATGCCGGGGCGTGCAGCCGGTCTGGTCAGCCGTCGGGCAGAACGGCAGGAACTGGAAACGGCGGTTGAGCAACTGCGGCAAGACGCCAAAAGCGCCGAAAGCCGGCTGGATGAGGCCAGACGCCTTGCGGCGGCGGCCGAGTCTGCCGCACGTGACCGGGCGAGCGAGTGGCAACGCTGTGAAAAGGATCATGTGGTGGCGGAGCGCGAGGCGCATGCCGCGAACCAACGCATCGAGGCGCGTCAGCGAGAAGTAGTCGCCGCCCGGACCCGCGTCTCGCGAGCCGAGGAGCGGCACGCCCAACTCATCGATGAACTGAACCGGTTGCGCGCCGCTTCCGAAGGCGCACCCGCGGCGGGTGATACGCCGGATGTGGAGGCGCTGCAGACCGAACTCGAGTCGGCGACGCAGGCTCTTCAACATGTCGAAGTGGAAGCGGGACGACTGCGCGAGCATGAGAGCGCACTTCGTAAGGAACTGGACAGCCTGACAACCCGTGCGGCGGATGCCGAGCGGCAGGCCCAGCAGCGCAGCACGCGGTTGAATGAACTGACGACCGGGGCGGCTACAGACCGACAGGCGCTGGTGACTCTGGCTGCCGAGTTGGAGCGGCTGACAACCGGCCTGCAGCAGCTTGAGTCGGAGATCAATGCAGTCCGTGGACAGCATACCCTGGCGTCCGCCCAGGCGCGTGACGCCGCTTCGCGCATGGCGGAACTGGGGCGTGAGCAGGCGAAGCTGGGTGAGGCCGTTCGGCAGATGCAGTCGCAGGAGCAGCGAGCGGAGATGAGCCGCGTCCAGGCGGCGACGCGCCTGTTCGAGGAGTATGACGTGGATGTCACTGATGGCCCTCCTGAGGGTTATGCGCCGCCGCCTCGCGAAGTGTCCACTGAGATCAACCGGTTGCGCCGCGAGTTGCGCGCGATGGGAGCGGTCAATACAGGCGCCGCTGAGGAGTATCAACGGCTGATGGAACGGCTATCATTTCTTGAACGTCAGCAGGCCGATCTGCAGCAGGCTCGGATTGATGTGATGGCCGCGATCACGGAGATTGACAACAGTACGCGCGGGCGTTTTGTCGAAACGTTCGAGCGGGTGCAGTTGGAATTCGATCGGCTGTTCCGCGAGCTGTTCGGCGGAGGACGCGCACGGCTGACGCTCACCGCACCGGATGACATACTGGAAACCGGTGTCGATATCGAAGTGGAACTGCCCGGTAAGCGTCGGCAGAACCTGAGCCTGCTTTCCGGAGGGGAACGCTCCCTGACGGCTGCGGCGCTGCTGTTTGCGTTTCTGAAGGTGAAACCCAGCCCATTCTGCGTGCTGGATGAGGTGGATGCAGCGCTCGATGGCTCCAATGTGGATAAGTTCGCTGATATGCTGCGTCAGTTCGCTACACGGTCGCAGGTCATCGTGGTGACGCACAATGCGGCCACCATGGAGCATGCCGATGTCTGGTACGGCGTCACCATGCAGGAGCCAGGC
>CAZHSN010000264.1:0-3473 GCA_964535125.1 uncultured bacterium | reverse complement strand
GTTGAACGCGCCGCCGTCACTGCTGTCGCCCATCACCCGTTCCGCCAGGCAGCCCTCGATCCGCACGTTGCGCGTGTGCAGAAACCGCAGGTGGTTGGCCCAGTTGACCGGTAACCCATACAGCACCCCGCCCAGCCCTCCGCTGGACTTCGGAGCCTTCATATAGTTGAAACTATAGCCAAGCAGACACACCGCATTTCGGGGCAGGTTGCGAAACGTGCACTGCGCGATGCGATGCCGCCCGCTTTGATACAGCCAGACACCCGCGCCGTGACCCAGGCGGGCGCCGCACCGATCGAACAGACAGTCCTCGATCACGAAGTCACGGCTGACATCGGATTGCTCCGGCGTGCGGCACGGACCATCGCCCGGCGTGTACCCCATAAACAACAGACCACAGAAGCCGATCTGTTCAAATCGGCACCCCTTTGCCACCAGGCCTGTGTTGCGTCCAAAGCCGCTCACCGCGGACTCGGCAATTGCCCGGAACCGGCAGCGTGTGAACGTCACGTCACGGGTGTTGTATAGGAACACCATCGCATCGCTCCATTGGCCGGACGGCCCGTGAGACGGCAGCGCGTCGTTGCCGGTAAAGTCGACATCCATGAAGCGTACCGGTCCAACCGGCTGGGTGATCGCATCGCCCTTGATGTCGATCACACGGCCCAGCACAGGCCGGCGCACATCGCGGGGAGCGGTGCGGCTGACCATCCAGAGACGCCCGGCCGATGTGTCATGCCACCACTCGCCGTCTGCATCCAGAAACAGTCGGCTGCCGGAGAGCGCATATCGATTGTTCGCCGCGACCTGCCACCAGGTGGCCGATCCCAGTTCCACACGTCGCGTCGCCGGATCCCATGAGCGAACGGGAGCGCGGGACTGATACCAATCATACGCCCATCCGTCGTGATGGGCGCCCGCCCAGATATCCACCATCAGCCCGTCGGCGGTGAGGCCATCCGGCACATCGCCGGCCTTGACCGTGATGACCGGTTGCCCGTTCAATACCTCACCGGATTCGGTGGTAAGCCAGCCGGTGTTGGGATGGCGCGCCATCTGCAGTGGCCGCCCGCCCTGGTACAACACGCGGAATGGGGCGTCTTTAAGTACCGACGCCACCCATAACCCGGTTTGATCTTGTTTCCAGCCGGTAACGGGTACGGTCGCAGTCAGGCAAGCCCTGCGGTCGGGATCGAGCGACCGAAACGTGAGACCATGGAGCGGACAGTGTGCCCGGGTGATCACCAGTTTCTCGGTGATGACGTGACGGCCCGGGGCCAGGAACACTGATATGGAGGCCGCTTTGCGAGTACGTACCTGTTTGCTGACGCGCGCCAACGCCTGGGACACCGTGGCGACCGGCCGCTGGCGCGTACCCGACCACCGGTCATTCCCCTGAGGGGACACCCAGATGTCGGCACGCGCAGATGCCGCCACGAACACGCACAGCGCAACGCACCACCCGCGCATGCCGGCCTCCTGTGAACTCCAGATACCCCCCCAATACGGCATGACGACAGGGATTTCCTGCCGCCAGCCGTTACCCTGTGTTAAACGGCGACGTGTTTGTGATCTTTCCGGCTTTGCCAGATAAAGATCACACTGAGCACGATGCCGACCAGACAGACCACTCCGGCTGCCACAAACGCCTGGTTATAGCTGCCGGTGGCTTTTAGGATGGCAGCACCGACCTGGGGACCGGCGATGGCAGCCACACTGAACGCGCTGAAGAGCAGCCCATAGTTGACCGCCAGCGCACGCGCGCCAAACGCATCCGCACACAGCGACGGAAAGGTACCCAGGTATCCGCCGAAGCACAGTCCGATCACGATGAACGTGGCGGTCAGCGTCAGGCGCATCGTCGCCGTCACCGGAAGCAGGAACATGGCGATGGCAGTCAACACGAACATCAGCAGCAGCGCCATCGGACGGCCGATCCGGTCACTGGCCGCACCCCACAGAATCCGCCCGAACCCGTTGGCCAACCCCAGCAGCGAAGCGACAACAGCTCCCGCTGCGGCGATCTGGACCGGGTCGCCCAGCGCCTTGATGTCGGACGCCATCATCTGTGCGATGGGGGATGCCTGACTGATGACCATGAGCCCACTGAATGCACCGCAAGCATACATGCCATAGAGCAGCCAGAACCTGCCGGTGCGCACCATGTGCTGCCAGGCCATAAACCCGCCGGAGGCTGCCTGGGCAGCCGTGGGCTTAAAGCCCTTGGGGACGAAGTCGGCCGGAGGCGGCGCCACCATCCAGGCAGCCAGCACGAACAGCACGATAAACACGCTGCCCAACACCTGAAACGCAAACAGCACGCCCTCTTGAGGCAACGGACGTGTCCGGATGAGCCAATCGGCAATCGGTGCGATCAGGAACGACCCCAACCCCAACGCTCCCACCACCAGTCCGGAGGCCAGGCCGCGTTTATCGGGAAACCAGCGAACCGAGGTCGCAACCACCGCACCGTATGCCGCCCCGCTGCCTAACCCCATCATCACGCCAAACGTGGCGAAGAACTGGGCTTGCGTCTGCACAAAGCCGTTCAACAGCATGCCGATGGCGAACAGCAACCCGCCGCCGGCGATCACGATCCGCGGGCTGCGCCGATCGGCGATCCGACCGCTGAGGAGCATGCCCAATGGCAGACAGCCGAGGTTGATGGAGAACGCCATGGCCCAGACGGTCATGTCGGGCACCATCGCTCCCGAGGGATCGGGAATACGCGCACCGTCAGGACCGGGGATCATCTTGGGCACGAGCAGGCTGAGATGCGTGAGCATTGGCTTGGCAAACACACTGGAGGCGTAAGCCGCCCCCTGACACACATTGGCCAAAATGCCGGCCACCAGCACGAGTAAACGCCGAGTCTCCAGAGTCATGCAACAGGCTCCCGTAAGATAGGATGAGGTCGGGCTGTTCAAAAAAAAGAGGCGAGACCGATTTGTCTCGCCCCGCCAACAACTGGTGGACCGTGCAGGACTCGAACCTGCGACCCATTGATTAAGAGTCAATTGCTCTACCAACTGAGCTAACGGTCCGGAAGCATAGAAAAGTATACATCCACCTCGGCGCAGGTGTCAAGCCGCGCCCTGTACGCCTGCACGATGTACCGGATATGCCACACTTAGGATGCGCGAGGCGGACCATCCGATCGCCGCAACCGAAAACAGGAGACGCACGCCATGAAGTACGAACATACAGGCGAAACCACACTGGACCAGCAGTTGCTGAACGCTTCCCGCCGCACCGCGTTCACACAGAGTGAAAGCTGGCGGATATTCCGGATCATGAGCGAGTTTGTGGAAGGGATCGAAACACTCTCTCCCGTTGAGCGCGCCGCGGCGCTGTTCGGCAGCGCGCGGCTGCGTGAGGACCACCCGTGGTATGCCGCCGCACGTCGGACCGCTCACCGACTGGCGGAGGCCGGCATCACGGTGATCACCGGAGGCGGTCCAGGGATTATGGAG
>CAZHSN010000263.1:2017-3497 GCA_964535125.1 uncultured bacterium | reverse complement strand
CCATACAGCGGTAAGACCGGCTCCGTCAGCGGTCCCAACGCACCCACCGGCTGTGTCGCCGGGCAGAGGTTGGTATGCAGCGGTATACATGGATAGATGCAGCGGCGCCTGTCTTCTCCTCCGATGGGGGGGGATGGGCTGTCCGGCTGGTCTGCCCCGATACGACAAGACGCCGACCGCTACAGACCTTTGGCTGCGCTCTTCGGCGTTCGTTTGCAGTTCCACTCCGCATCTGAACCGATCCCATGACGGCGCACAGGTATGTCCGCAGGCGTGGCGCCACCGGTTCCCTTCCAGCAGTGTCGACCTGTACCCCGCGGCGGTCGCGCCATGATCCGTATCACGAATCTGTGGTTCCGGTGTGTTGGCATGACTCGGTGGGACGCCGTCCACCGCCTGGTGCTGATATCGGTACTGCTGATCTGTGTCATCACCGCAGGCCACATGCTGAGAGCCTATCATGGACGCTCCCGTACGATACTGGTGATCCGTCAGGGCGTGCCGGAGGAGATCACCCGGCCGATTACACGCCTCTCAGGCGGACGGATTATCTATGTGCCAGCATCCAAGGTATCATCAAGCGTCGCCTCCTCGGTTCACGCAACAACCGTCCAGTTACCTGCCGATGTGTCGATAGCTGTGCTCCCTCCGAATGCTGGACCCCGCATAGACGGGGCCGAGACCGTCACCCGGTACCTGTTGACGCAGCAGCGGCGATGGGACCGAACGGTGACTCGTACAGCGGCCGTGTTCCTAGTGTTGATCGGTATGCTGTTGGCGCTGCTGATGCAGCGGGAACTCAGCACGCTGACGGTGTTGTTTCCTCTAATTCTGACGGTGTTGAACGGTCTGCCTCAAGCCGGCTGCATTTCCTGTTCCGGGTATGACGGTGCTGTCGTGCAGTTCATGACGTATGGGATCATTGCCGTGACGGTGCTGATGGCCATGCGCTACTGGTTTGCACCCCACAATCATACGCTACACACCGTCGCCCGATGGATTGGCTGCGCCGTTCCGCTGTTTCAGGCGGTGGCGCTCGTGTTGGTTCCGATGCTGTGCTACAAGTGCTTGATCAGTGGATTTCTCATATACGCCAGCGCGTTGTTTGAACGACCCAGACAGCTTGTCGTACTGCCGTCGGCCGTGCGATGGGTGCTGTGCGCGTGTATGTGCCTCATGCTGATGCCATCCAACCAATCAAACAGCAAGCAGACCGAGCAAGACATTGTACCGTTGTATATGGGAAGCCACTGGGCAGATCACTTCCGTTCCGCGTTCCCTGGTCATCCTGTGTGCATAGTGGTGGTTAGTGATGCCTGTCGCGCCTGTCATTTGGCGCTTGAGGCTCTGCCGGCCACCGGATTACGGTACCGCACAGCCCGATTACAGACGCTGGGACAGCCGACCGGTGATTTTAGGGCCCACGATGTGATCGCTCCGGTTCCATTGTTTCTGGTCTACGATGCCTCGGGCAGGTGCC
>CAZHSN010000263.1:0-1917 GCA_964535125.1 uncultured bacterium | reverse complement strand
CCAATGATCCAAAAGGCAATGGATATGTTGACATGATCTATGAGTTCAAGTCTTTGGTGGTCACCAGGTTCCAAATGGGTTGGTTGCTTGCGGTGTTTATGGCCCCATTCATCGTATGGAAACAAATGCGATGGTTAATGATAAGCTATATGATCATGGCCATCGCAATGGGAGTGTTCTACATGGTAATGGTGCGAGTGTCTACAGATGCAGGTTGGTGGTACATGATGTTGTCAGTGACAGTGCCTGTAGCGACTATGCATGTTAGGATTTCATGTGCATGGTCGTTAAATAGTGCGAGTTCACTGAAATGGTGCATTATCAATCGTGCGAAACAGCGATAATCAGAAGCAAATGGCAAAGCAGATTCGGGCACATATATATATAAACCAACGATGGAGGATCGCAGATCTATGAGTGCTTACAAGATTTACAAAGGTGTCACTGTGCGGTTCACGATGGTTCTCTTGCTGGTCATGCTGGCGATAAGCATTTGCTATGTGCGCGTGCAAGCGCATTTGCCGGTAGAGAACCGCGAGTTCATACAGGATACATACAGCTGTGTGTATGAACAAGAAAAATGCGGTGGTTGGTTGTTGGCCGCACATGGGTATACGCATACCGCACGATGGGTGTGTACTTACCGTTTGATTTCGCCTCCGCGTTATGGGGCAGATGGACCGCCGGACAGCTACAGCTGCGTTGTATGGAAGAATGGATGCTGCACCATGCCTGTACAGAACCAGTGTACGCCGTTGCCGGGAGACTGTCCGCCGGAGTGGATACACTACTGATGATGTTGTAGTGCCTGCATCTGGCCATACGGCGTATCTGCCCGAATCATCGCTGTGTGGCCAGATATCGGCCTGTTGGTGAGGTGGCGAAATGGACAATCCACACAGGGCACGCGCGTTCACATTGGTTGAGTTATTAGTCGTGGTTGGGATCATTGGCGTGCTGACGTCCATCGTGACGGTCGTCGTCGTTCGACAGCGCCAGGAGGCGCACCGGGCGACCTGTATCAGCAATCTGCGTCAGTGCGGAGTCGCATTCCAGATGTACATGAACGACTGGCAAACGCCATTTCCGCCGCGGTATGAAGTGGTCAAACGGCTGCTGCCGTCCAGCCTGACACAATGCCGGCTGGACGACTGGTCCCGGATGAGCGCGCCGATGATTGGTTCCTTCGTCTACGCGCGAGGCATACCGGGCTGGATTGACTGCACCGACGAACAGTGGGCTCAACGGTCGTTGGGTGATACCACCTACCAGCGAATCTACTGGCTGGTGGATGTCTTTCACACACGGGGCCGGCGTTTACCTCCGCCGGATCCTGAGAACATACCCTGGCGGTATGGTGCGGAGAACATGCCCAGCCCGTTGATCGCCCTGTGGCTGGACGGTCACGTCGGGTTTGTCAAGCCACATATCCTGACCGCTGAAGACGCATCAAAACCCGTGCTCACAGACCCCGAATGGCCCTGGTACTCCTACAGTTGGGGAGGTCTGGTGCATCTCAATCTGGAGCTGCTCCCCGGGTGTAAGGACGTGCCCAGGCAACGATACAGTCCGTAATGCCGTTGCATGGAGATGCGCAGACCGACATGAGAGGAAGGTGATGTCTATGACGACGCATGGTTCACGCGCTGCCAGGTGGGTTGCAGGAGTTGTGTTGCTGATCATCGCGACCGGCCTGTGGGCGGGTTACCGCCATCTCTACCCAGGCCCGAAGCCGCCGCCGCAAACGGGTCGACTGTACCAGCGGGTTCTGTCTGCGGAGCCGCAGGCCATCGATAATCTGGCACACAACATACACACGCTGTATCAACGCAAATGGTACAAGAACTGGCCTGAGCATCTTTACGGTCCGCCGCGAGATGTGGAGGCCATTCGGAAAAGCCTGAGTCTGGTGAAACC
>CAZHSN010000262.1:0-3557 GCA_964535125.1 uncultured bacterium | reverse complement strand
ATGTAAACCTGCTAGTCGGATAGTACGGTTGCTTTAAGGAACACCACCACCTCGGAGTTCCGCCGCTGCTTGGTGTCCTGTTTGAAAAGATACCCGAAGACGGGCAGGTCACCGAGCAGAGGCACCTTGGATACCCGCTTCACATCCTGATCGCTGATCAGGCCGCCGATGACCACGGTATCGCCGCTTTTCATTCGGATGGTGCTGTCGGCGAACCGGCGGCTGATGTTCGGTAACGCCAGACCGGTGGCGGCGATAGTGATCCACTCCCGGATGGTGCTGACTTCCGGGTGGATGCTAAGCGTGATCTCGCCACTGCTGTTGATCCGGGCGATCACGTTCAACTGGATCCCCACCTGCGCCGTCTCGGTCTGAACATTGGCGCCTTGCGGTGTCTGCTGAATGCTGATGACATACTTCACTTCATCACCGATGAAGATACGCGCCGGCCGCCCTTCCAGCACCAAAATGGACGGTTTCGCCAGCAACCGGGCGTCATTGTTGTCGATCAACGCCTTTAAACGCGCTTCGATACCCATGGGCGTCAGCGTATCGGTGCGGTTACGGGTGGTTGAGTTGCTGGATGTCGACCCGGTGTCGATGGTGCTGGTGGTGGATGGCACGCCGTCTTTCACCTCCACCTTGACACTGCTGCCGCTGGTGCTGCCGCTGGTGTTTGTTCTATTGGTTGCGTCGGTAACCACCCGACCGATCCGGAACACGCCGTTGGCCACGTCAAATGTGCTGTTCAGTACCGCGTTTGTAAAGTCGATACCCAGCCCCAGCGTGCGCTCCCAGTTGGTGTTGACGTCCAGCACACGCGCCTCTATCAACACCTGCGGGGAACCGATATCGACATGAGAGAGGAACACTTTGACACGGTCAACCTCGGCCTGTTTCCCTGTCAACACCAGCACCTGTGCCGCATCGCCAACAGTCTTTGACGCCTCACCCCCGGCTTCCAGCGCCGATTCACCGCCGACCCGGCTGATCTGGATGGGTGCGGGCGCCTGCATTGTAAAACCGGCCTCCGGCCCGGCCATGACCGTAACCGCCGGGAACAACGTCTTGCACAGATTCACCAGATCGGATACACGGGCGTGCTTCACGCGGTAGGTATCTACGGTCCTCTCAACTGGTTCCGCAGGGGCGGATCCAGCGGAGAGCTGGGTCAACAGGTCCTTGGCCTTTCGGACGTCATCCGGCGTCCCCATCAACACCGCCACCGAACCCTTACCCTCTACAGGCTGTGTCCACGATATCCCGACAGCTGGTGTCATCTTCCTGACAACCTGTTCCAATTGAGCGGTGTCCGCGGAGCCGACCGGGTGGGTCTCCATGACCGCTCCCGGCTGCGGCGTGCTGCTGCTCAGCAGTCGAGCCATTGTCTCTGGTCCGCCCACAACCCATGTCTGCCCAAACCGTTGGACCTGATAGCCCGATATATGGGCCACCAGATCCAAGGCCTCTTCCACGGTCACATTGTTGATATTAATCGTGATCTGACCCTTGACTTCCGGAGCGGCCACGATATTCATGCCGGACTGCATGGCCAACGCCCGCAGGACACTGGACAACTCGGTGTTCGCCAAATTCACAGAGACACGGTTTCCACGGATCCAACTGGCGGTTCCCAGCGATGAGGCGGACGCTACGCTGCCGGGATTGCCGGTTCGTTCCACCGCTGAGCTTGCTGCAGGGTTGGGCTGCCGTGATGCCGCGTCGCGTGCAGTTCCGGTTTGGGCGCGTTGCGGGCGTTCAGTCGGCACGGGTCGGGCCGGCTCTCTGGGAACATCAACCACAGCAGGGACATCGTCTGGAGCGGGAGCGTTGACAGACGCGGTTGCGGCAGGCGCGAGGGGCGGTACCGGTTTGGCGACATTCCCGGACGGGGCGACTGTATTCACCGGCTTACTCGGGTTGGGCGCAGGCGCTACCGAGGCCATTGCGGCGGCGTCCCGCGCCTTCTGCAGATCCCACTGCTGCGCCAGGACAGCGCTGTCGCGCCCTACAGCAATCCGCAGCGTCCGCTCATCGGCGGACAAGCGGTACGCCTTGGGGGCCGGTTCGGACAGGAGCACCCGCAGACGGGTGACGGGAGGTTTCGCCTGATACCAGCCCATCCAGGCCCACTGCACACCGTGCTTCCGGACCGAAGTGCGCTGCGAACCTCCCTGCGGGGCGCCGGGAATGTCAATCACCAGTGAGCCGTTCTTGCCGTATGTGCGCACATCGGGGCGGATGGCCGCATTTCCGGTTATTTCCACGACAAACGCTCCCTGCTGCGGCTGGAATCGCACCGCAAGCGCGGGTTCGGCGGCGCGCACCATATGCGTCAGCATCAACAGGGTCATCAGGCAACCGACGCGCCACATGGTCGCATTAACGGTCATCGGTGTCAGGACCTCCTACAGGAATTGCGTAGCGCCGGCCACCACGCACCACAACGACGCGATCGGCATGGATCTCCGCCAGCCGGTAACCGCCAGCCAACATCTGCCCTTTTTCTACCAGATGATCCCCTTCCGGCGACGCGACGATGGCTAACGAGCGATCGCCCTGTACCACGCCGCTGATACGCAGCGCTGGCGGTTCGGACGGCTCCACCTGCGTCACCCCTGCCGGCGGTAATACGGGCAACCCGGCGGCTGGCGGGGTATTTCGAAACGCCGTCGGCGGTTGCGGTACAGGTCGTATTGGACGACTCACCGGAGGTTCCACCGGCCGTTCGCGCTCTATCTCATCATACGCCATTGGCGGCTGAAACGGGTCACGCCGGCCGCTGCCTGTCTGTGAGATCACCATTCCATCCGGACTGTCGCTGTCATCAGCCGCACCGACCTGTGACGCCGGCTTCACCCCGGGCTCAGGCGTACCGGATCCGGCAAACATATTGAAGTACACCGCGACGCCCAGCCCGAGGAATAACAGGAACAGGATGAGCATCTGCTTCTGCTGTTTCGGATCGCCGTTCACCGGGCACCTCCCTGGTTGCGGAAGATGAACGCCGTCACGCTGATGGTGAAGTCCAGTTGCACCGGATCGTAGCGGTAATCGCGCGGTTTGGGTCGCAACTGCACACGGTCAACCGCCACAATCTTGGGGAACCGGCTTAGTCCGTCCAGAAACTGCATGATGTTGGTGTAGCGGCCGCTGACCGATATCTCGATCGGCTGCTCCTCGTATTCCTTCTGCTCGGTCTTTTCGCCGTCGGGGGTGGCCGCCGCTGTTGTTGGTGCGGGCGGGTTCTGCAACCGTACCGACTGCACCTGCAGTTGATGTCTGCGGGCGGCCTCTTCCAGCTGTTTCAACAGCGTCGGGATGAAGGTCTTTTCGCTGACCGACTTTTCCAGGAACCGCAGTTCCTCTTGGGCGTTGCGCAGTTCATCCTGGGCGTGTTTCCGCTGCACGGCCGCTCCCCGGTAGTTCTCCAGCCGGGCGTCAATCTCGCTCATCTGCTCCGTAAGGGCGTTCCGGTGCATGATCTGCGCATACAGGATCCCGGCGCCCCCCAGGGCTATCACCACTACCAACAACGCCAGCACCCGTTGCTCCAT
>CAZHSN010000261.1:0-3566 GCA_964535125.1 uncultured bacterium | reverse complement strand
GCCAACGGCCTGCTCGCTACTTCCGAGGCGATCGCGCTGGTGCATCGCGCCGGCGGTAAGGTGTTTCTGGCCCATCCGCTGCATACATGCGGGAGCGTCGACGCAGTACGCGTGCTGTTGGCGGAGTTGACACCCCAAGGCCTGGATGGCCTGGAGGCCATCTATGGCGCCTATTCCTCCGATCAGAGAGACGCGCTGTGCGCCATGGCCGACGCGTTGAACCTGCTGGTATGCGCCGGAACCGATGCGCATGAACACAAGGGGCCCAATCCGCAGCACCCGGGCATCGACATGCCTGTGCACTACTGGCAGGCATTCCGTGACGCCGTGGGAGCCATCAACCAGCCGATTGCGGATCCGGCGCCGGTACGCCATCCGCACACTCCGCTCGACTGGCGCGCCTTCGGCTTCCATGTGGTCGCACCGACACTGATCGCCATCGCGCTGTTCATTGTGGCGATCTATGCGGTGTTCCTGCCGGGATTTGAACGCTCACTGATGGACCGTAAGCGGGAGATGATCCGTGAACTCACTAACTCGGCCTGGAGCATCCTCAACGGGTACGAACGGGACGAGCGGGAGGGACGCCTCACACGCGATCAGGCGCAGCAGATGGCCATCACGCGCATAGAACTGCTTCGCTATGGCCGGGACGGCAAGGACTATTTCTGGCTGCAGGACCACCACCCCCGGATGATCATGCATCCATACAGGAAGGACCTGAACGGAAGAGATGTGTCGGGCTTCCGCGATCCACGCGGCCGGCGCATCTTTTCCGAGTTCGCCGCAGTAGTCCAACGCGGTCGGGAAGGGTATGTCAACTATGTATGGCAATGGAAAGACGATCCCGGCCGTCTGGCTCCTAAGGAGTCTTACATCAAAGGTTTCGAGCCCTGGGGATGGATCATCGGTACCGGGTTGTATGTGGAGGACGTTCATCAGGAGATCGCCCAGATCGAAAGCCGTCTGCGCAAGACCGCCCTGGGCATCACACTGGTGTTGGTGCTGTTGTTGGCCTATGTCATGCGTCAGAGCCTGGGGTTGGAGCGCGAGCGGGCCGATGCGGAGCAACACCTGTACGAATCCAACCAGCGATACCGGTCTTTGGTGGAAGCGACCACCGAGGGCGCACTGTTGGTGATGGACGGCCGTTGCAGCTACGCCAACACGCCGTTTTTAGAGATGGCGGGCCGCACACGCGAGGCGATCGGGCTGACGCACCTGACGGAACTGTTTCCTGAGACACGCGAGAACGCGAACGCCTGGCAGCGTCTGCACCGCCTGCTGCAGGGTGAAGAGCTGGCTGACCGGTTCGACGCGGTGTTAGCGCACGTTAACGGTACATTGATTGAGTGTGTGGTGGTCAGTAACCCGATCACCATCGCCGAGAGGTCGGGATTCATCCTGATGGTGCGCAATGTCACGCCGCCTATGCGGGACGGCGTGCGCGAGCGACGCTGGAGCCATTTGCAACAGATGGTGGAGGGCGCCCCGGTAGGGCTGTTCCGCGCCCGCGCGAGCGCCCATGGCGTCCTGGCGGAGTACAATGACGAGGTCACCCGGCTGTTCCCCGCACCGCATACGCCAAACGAGGCCATCTCGCTGGTACATCTCTTCCGTGACGCATCTGACTATGAAGCGTTTTTGCATCAGCTGCTGCAGCATGGTGAGGGGACTTGCCGGTTATCCATTCATACCGGACACCCCGACGCGCACATAGTGCTCCTCTCTGCCCGGTTGGAGCGAGACGACACGGGACAACCCAGATACATCAACGGCATGTTACAGGATGTGTCAGAGGCAGTACAGCGGGAACGCGAACTGGAAGCATCGGTCCAGCGTATGCAGACCTCTCTGCTGTTTCTGCACGAACCGATCCGGCGCGTGATGCGCAGCGCGGTCTACTGTCCGCTTGATATGCCGATCCGTCAGGTGTGCGGCCTGATGACTGAACAGCATTCCAGCGGCGCGCTGGTGCAGTCCAGTCAGGGCGACGTAGTCGGGATCGTTACCGACAATGACATCCGTCGCCGCGTGGTGTCCGCAGGACTCGACCTGCGGATCCCCATTCATCGTGTGATGAGCGCACCGTTGATCGCGATCTCCGATCAAGCGGTGATCTACGAGGCGCTGTTGCTGATGGAGCAGGAAGGAGTCAAGCACCTGGCTGTCACTGATGACATGGGCGAGGCCATCGGTGTACTGCGCAACCATGATCTGCTGCAGTTCCGAAGCTACGGTCCGCTGGTGCTGTCGCGTCAGGTGCAGCAAGCAGCGACGACGGATGAAGTGGAGGGTCATTGCCGTCAGGTGCCAGACCTGGCCAAAGCGCTGCTGTCCAGCGGCGCTCACCCCCGTCAGGTAACCCGCATGGTGTCCAGTGTCTGTGATGCCGCCTCCGTGCGGTTGTTGGAACTCGCCGAAGCGGAACTGGGACCCGCGCCGGTTCCGTACGTATTTCTGGCGCTGGGAAGTCACGGGCGTCAGGAGATGACGCTGGCCAGTGATCAAGACAACGCGATCGTTTATGCGGAACCGCCGGCCGAACTGCTCGGGCAGACAGAGGCGTATATGCGACGTTTGAGCGAATGGGTGTGCGGCGGATTGCATAAAGCCGGATACAGGCAATGTTCCGGTGATGTGATGGCGCGCAATCATAGATGGAGACAGCCGCTCTCTGTATGGCGGCGCTACTTTACCGAGTGGATCTCTATGCCGGAGCCGCAGCAGTTGCTTCAGTTCAGTGTCTTTTTTGACTTTCGGCCCGTGTATGGCGATGAAAGCCTGGCAAGCTCGTTACGCGAACACATTGCGGCGGTGTTACGGCAGCATCCGGCGTTTTATCCCCAGTTTGCCCATGACGCGCTGCAATTCCGTCCGCCCGCGCGGTTCCTGGGTCGACTGCTGCCGGGCGATCACGCTGGCCAACTGAACCTGAAGGAACTGCAAACCCCTATAGTGGCCTTTGCAAGGCTGTATGCCCTGCGTCACGGTATTGACGATACACATACCGTTGCCCGACTGGAAGCACTGCAGAAGCAGCAGGTTCTCCAGGCATCCAGCGTGCATGAGTTAGTCGCTGCGTACGACCTGCTGACGCGATTGCGCCTGAACGGCCAAGCATCTCAGCAAGCGGCGGGGCAGCCGGTAGATAACACAGTGCGCTACCGTATGCTGGGGCCCTCCGATCAGGCACTGTTGCATGAGTCGTTTACACAGATCGCGGCCGTTCAAAAGCGCATCGGTTACGACTTCCACGGCGGCGCGCTGTAGTCCTTCGCGGGTCGCTGCGGATATGGGGTATAACCTGAGTAGACTGGTCCTGACGGAAGGAGGTCACCATGGGCGACAAATCACCGAAAAAGGAAGTCAAAGCTCCGAAACGGAGCATCAAGGAAAAGCGTAAGGACAAGAAGGAAAAACAGACCAATAAACCCATCATTCCTTAACGCTGACTGACACCATTCGCACGGGCCGCACATGCTGTGCGGCCCGTGCGCGTTTTTGACAGATACGGTGACCCATACCGATCTTCACGCAGGATTACCGTTTGTTGGCGTATGCCG
>CAZHSN010000260.1:0-3590 GCA_964535125.1 uncultured bacterium | reverse complement strand
ACTTTCCGGAAGCGCGTCTGTTTGTGGGCGAGATCGGTTTCCGCAATGACAAACCGGAGCATCGGATCAGCCACGCACGCGTGATCGAACGGCTGTATATCCAGTCGGTGGAGGCTGGCGCTGATTGGGTGATGCCGTGGAGCTACATAGAGCAGTTCTGTCGTGGCGAACGGCAGGACGCCCGTGGCGCCATGGCGAATCTCATCTCGCTCGCTCCAAACGGCGACTTCGATGTGGAGGATGCGGGGCGGCCATGGCAGTGGTCGGCAACTGACGATAGCCGGCTGAGCGTTATGACCTCAGACGCGGCGCATCCGCTCAGCGGACGCTCCTTCGCCAGACTGACGCCCAGCGTAAACGCCAACAAGGGATCATTGAGAAGCGCCCGGTTCCGTGTGCGGGGAGGTGACACACTGTTCGCAAATGCGCTGTTGCGTACGGATTCCCGGTATGTGGTCGTCGCGGTAGAGATTTACAACGAGGCCGGTCAGTCACTGGGTATATGCCGTGGCCCTCGGATGCCACAACGCGACGGATGGGTGGACTATCTGCGGTCAACCGCTCCGTTTGCGGTCGCGCTTCCGGAATCGGCCTATACGGCGTCCATACAGATCACACCGGAGGGAGACGGGTGGACCCATTGCGACGCCGACTGCGTGGCCGTATGGACACGTCCTGCACCAGGGGCGGATTGGATGAACACGACGGCACCCGATCGCACTGCGGTTAGTCGATGAACGAACACGCACTGCCAACTATACTGACAGACCTCGCCATCGTGCTGGCAGCCGGTATGCTGGGCGCCATTGCAGCCCGTCTGTTGCGGCTGCCGCTGCTGGTGGGGTACCTGGCTGCCGGTTTCATTGTCGGTCCGTATACACCGGGGTATGTGGCCAATGCGGACACCATGAAGGCTGTTGCCGAGTTGGGTGTCATGCTGCTGATGTTCGCCGTTGGCGTGCAGTTCTCGGTATCCGAACTGACCGCGGTCAGCCGGCATGTGTACCGTACGGGATTGATGCAGCTTTTGGTGTGTGCGGGCGGCGGGATGGTGCTGGGGCACCTGCTCGGATGGGGACTTTACGCGGGTTTATTCGCCGGCGCCGCCGCAACGTTGTCATCCACGGCGGTTGTGCTAAAGCACCTGGAGGAGCAGGGCGAAGGCGAAACGATGCATGGCCGGGTTGCCACCGGCATCCTGGTGCTTCAGGACCTGATGGCCATCGCACTGGTGGTGCTGCTTCCTGCGCTATCCGGCGGAGGGCACAGCGATCACGTGCTGGTGTCGTTGACGATGGCCATATTAAAGGCCGCGTTGTTCCTTGTGTTAGTGCTGGTGCTGGCCACGCGTGCTGTTCCGTGGTTGTTGGAGCGTGTGGTGCGTACCAGTTCGCGGGAAATGTTCGTGCTGTTCGTGGTATGCCTCAGCCTGGGCGCAGGGATGGGCGCAGCCATGTTGGGACTCAGCCCGGCGTTGGGGGCGTTTTTGGGCGGGTTGATTGTCTCCGGTTCGTCATACGCGCACGAGATCCTGTCGCAGGTCCGGCCTATGCGCGACGTGTTCGCCAGCGTGTTTTTCGTATCCATCGGCACCATGATCGCTCCCATTTTCGTGGTGACGCACTTGGGGCCGGTACTGCTGATGGTGCTGCTGGCTGTTGCCGTAAAGGGGTTGATCACCATGTGGTCGCTGTTGCGAGGCGGCCTGCACGGACGCACCTCTGTGAAAGTCGGTATGGCCTTGGGGCAGATGGGCGAGTTTTCCTTTGTGTTGGCCGGGGTCGGCGCCACACAAGCTCATCTCGCGCCGGATGTCGTCAACATCATTCTGGCTACAGCGTTAATCAGCATCGGTCTCTGGCCGTTTTTATACGGCGCCACTGAACGGTTGTACGCCGGGCTCATGCGGTCGGAACGCATGGCCGTTCTACTGAACCGGTTAGCAGAACAAGAAGAGGCCCGACACCACGGATCTGATGCCGTGGCGGGTGTTTTGGGCTGCGGAAAACTGGGCGTGTATGTGTCTGATGCCTTGCGTATCTACGACATTCCCCAGGTTGTTGTGGAACTGGACGCCGAAGTGATCAAAGACCGCAAGTCCCATGGCATACCCGTCATCTACGGCGATGCCGCGTCACCGGTGGTGCTGGATCGGGTGCTTCCTGAGACCCTGCAACTGGTGGTCATCACGCTGTCTGACTTGGATGCGGCAGAGGTCGCGGTGCGGACGCTGGCGAAGCGGGCTCATAAACCGTTTATCATTGCGCGGGCTGACCACCGGGAAGCGATGGTTCGGATGCGTCATGCCGGTGCGGATCTGGTCATCAATGCGCATCTGGAGTCCGCCGCCGCATTGATGCGTGAGGGGCTATCGCGGGTCCACGTCAGCAATGATGAGATTGATGCGCATGTGCAGGTGACGCGCATCGTCGCCTACCAGCGGGCGCAGGCGTTGATGCCTGAGGAGATGAGTGTCGAACCGGATGCAGCATCCTGACCGGAGCCTGTGTGGTTATTCGCTGGATTCCAGATACGCGTTGACTACGGTGTCAGGGGCTCCGTCCTGAACCACACGTCCGTGTTCCACCCAGATACACCGGGTGGCTACTTCGCGCACGTGGGCCATCTCGTGTGTGACCAGGAGGATACTGCAGCCATCTGCCTGAAAACGTCGCACGCGGTCCAAACATTTGCGCTGGAACCGTTGGTCACCGACCGCCAGCACCTCATCCATGAGGATGACGTCGGGATCGGTGTGTGCGGCCACAGCGAAACCCAGTCTCAGCACCATCCCGGAGGAGTAGGTATGAACCGGTGCGTCGATGAACTCTTCCATTTCCGCGAATGCGATGATCGCGTCTACTCGTCGCTGTACTTCCTGACGGGTCAACCCCAGAATAATGCCGTTGAACACGATGTTCTCGCGGCCGGTCAGGTCGGGATGGAAGCCGACGCCCAGTTGCAGCAACGGCGCCACACGCCCATGCACAGACACTTCGCCTTCGGTGGGACGCAGTACACGCGCCACTAACCCCAGCAGTGTGGACTTGCCGGAGCCATTGGCGCCGATTACAGCTACCGTCTCTCCGCGTTGCACTGTCAAGTCGACGCAGTCAAGAGCGGTGAACCATCCCGCTCTGCGCCGATGGCGGAGGTTCATCAGAATACCCTTCAGCGATCCGGAGACTTGTCTGGTCATCCGGAAGCGCTTTGTGACCTGATGCAGTTGAATGGCGGCAGTCTGTATCACAGGCGCTCCGCGAACTCCCAGTCACGTTTCTTGAAGTACCAGTACCCCAGCGCCAGCAACCCCAGCGAGGTGGCAATGGCGATCACCGAGAGCCATGGATCCAGCGGGAGCGGTTCAATCCGATGCTGTGAGATCGCACCGGTCGTCGCATGGATCGGCTGCAGCAGCAGTTTTCGGTATGCGGTCAACAGCATGGCGATCGGGTTCAGGTGGTACAGGTAATAGACGCCGTGGTCACCCAGCCAAGGCCACAACTTCGCGTTCCATACCTGTTCTGAGAAGTAAATTACCGGCAGCATGTAGAACAGCCGTTGCAAGGCGGACATCACCACATACTTGG
>CAZHSN010000259.1:0-3671 GCA_964535125.1 uncultured bacterium | reverse complement strand
GTGAACGGCAGCCTGGCTGTGATGCAGATCTGGTCGCCTGCGTTATTGATGGCGCTGTTCGCGCTGATGATGACCGATTTCTTCGACACCATGGGATCGGTAGTAGCTGTCGGCCAGCAGGCCGGTTTCCTGAAACCCGATGGGTCGGTACCCGGCATCAAACGCATCCTGCTGGTGGACTCGTTTGGAGCGACGCTCGGCGGTGTGTTCGGCTGCAGTTCGATCACCACCTATGTAGAGTCGGCAGCCGGAGTTGTGCAGGGTGGCCGAACGGGCTTGATGCCCATCATCACCGGCCTGTTGTTTATTGCTGCGGCGTTCTTCTCGCCGGTGATCGCCATGATCGGAGGGGGCGTCCAGATACCAAACAGCGTACACTACGCCGGGTTCGCCCACGGTGGTTTTACCGTGCCTGCCAGTCAGTTCACCGTGTATCCTATCACAGCGGGCGCGTTGATCGTGGTCGGGTTCCTGCTGGTGAATGTGGTGCGGGACATCGAATGGAACACGTTCGATGAAGCGTTCCCGGCGTTCCTGACGATCATCGGCATACCCCTGACGTACAGCATCAGCAACGGGATCGGCATGGGGTTTCTCAGTTGGCTGCTGCTCAAAGTAATTAACCGTCAGGTGCGGGAGATCCATCCGCTGATGTGGGCGGTCTGCATCGCCTTCGCGGTTTACTTTACGCTGGGTTCTTGAGATCCGCGCCTGCACAACACCGTCTGGATTTGCCACGGAGCCATAAGTACATGCACCGTCCCATGCGTAACCGCTAATTCGGCCTGCGGCGCTTCGAGCAGGTCGGTTCGGTACGCTTGGCAGTAATCCTCCGGGAGACGCAACTCCACGGTGTCGTCCCGTCCGGACCGTTCAACAAACCGGATCACGATACCATCGCCGGACTCTGCGGGCTTCACACACAACACTTCGGTGTGCTGCGCGTTAACGGACCAGGCAAGCCGCGCCGCGCCCGATCGTCCTGGGACCGCATGCAGCTTGCTGTTGAATACGGCAGCAAGACGCGACACGTCATTGGTGCGCCAGTCACCCGGACAAAGACACACAGCGTGACGGAAGCGGTGCACGCCGTGATCCATCATGCCCAGATAGTTATATGCCGTGTATGACTCGGGTTCCAGCAGACAGCAGGGAACGGTGGGACTGCGCAGCAGACTCACCACGATCTGACCGTCGGCAATACGGTAACTGGGCGTACCCGCGTTCAACACAGCCATGGTATGGGTGTCTGTCTGAATTCCCGCCCAGTGGACTGCCGGCCAGTCGCCATTGCCATTCCCGAACTCCACGGAGGTCTGATCGTACCGGTCCCGCTCCAACAGGCCACAGGGGATTTCATACACACCCCGATTAGCTCCCGTCCGCGTGGGGAAGACCAGACGCAGCCTCCTGTCATGGGTGTACCACTCCACCTCTGTGTCCACCTGCAGCCAGGGAAGGTCTGTGTACAGGGTGAACACTTGTCGCCATGATAGCCAGGTCACCTTGGCGTTATACTTCGTGAAGTCATGGTTCGCCGGATGTGCGCCCGCGTAGCAGATCCGCACACAGTTCGGCGTGTGTTCGATCTGTTCCAGGCGGGTATACTGCGCCAGTGACTGCGTATGGCGGTCCAGCGAACGCGTCGTCCACGGATCCCCCTCATCTGTTTCCAGCGTCAACGCGCCGAACGGAAGTTCCGCGTCTTCCGATACAGGGCCAAACCCACCGTGAACCACTTGTTGCAAACCATGCTCACCGGCCCAGATCGAATAGCCGCCGCAGGAAACACGACCCGGCGAGGTCTCCACGGTGATGTCCCTGTAAGCCGGTCCGTCTGTCAGGCGCAATGCCGACGCACTCCATGCGGGAACGGTCACACCCAGGGTTATACATGTCGTGTTATCGTCATGCGACAGCGCGTACACAGGCAACGTGCTGTTGTCCGACTCGGACGTTGCGCCACTCCAGAGGCCTGATACGGTGAAAGTCACCGGCGCGGTGACAGCGTAGGGATGGTGGTTCCATACGGTCACCGTCCGCTCATCAGGTGAAGCCGATATCACATCCTGCAGCACCCTGTCGGCATCATTCGTGACTCCATCCAGTGTATCCATGAGTTCGTGATAGGCGGCGTCGATATGCGTACCCGTGATCGCGTCATGGAACGCGGAGAACGTCAGTCGACGCCAGGCATCGCGGAGTACCTGGCTGTGAGCGCCGCCGGCCAGCAGCGTGTCCCACGTTTCGGCCCGCAAGAGCGCGTGTTCGGCGGCCCGGTGACGCTGCTTGCATCGGATACGGCTGACCCAGCAACCGCACTGGGTTGGGTTGTTCTCCACAGTGCTGGACACCTGTCCGTCCGGAGGCGCGTCCACCGCGTCCAGCCAGTCCGTCATGTGTGCTTGCAGATCGCGATACACACCCTGCCGGTAGGTGAGGGGACCATCGCTGCGGTTGAGGTCATGGATCGCCTGTGAAACGTGCTTCCCGGGGAGGATCTCTTCACCCCATAATGCAACCAGTCGTACCCGGGAATCCGACAGATCTGTTGGGGGCGCGTCGAGTTCCTGCCTGTACGGCTGAAAACCGCGGTGATCGCACCTGACACAACCGGTACCCCTGCACTCAGGGCAGGGAGGGTGCTTGCGAAAGGCCCGACTGTGACTGCCGCCGGTTTCTGTGTAGACGCCATCCGGCCGACACAACACGCAGGACCCGTCGAGTCCTCGCCAGTATGGCGCATCTGGCATCCGGTAGGAGAGCGCGGCGATCCAGCGGATACCGACTCCACGGAAGAGTTGCGGCATCTGTGCGCTGCTGCCGAACCCGTCCATGTGCCAGCCCGTCGTCGGCCGCACACCCAGCGTCTGCTCCGCCCATGTGAGCCCCAGCAGCAGATTGCGCACCAATGTCTCGCCATGCACCAAGTTCACATCAATGATATTTTCACCGCTGGCCAACAGTTCAAACCGTCCGTTCTGCGCATACTGTCGCAGTTCGCTGAGACGTTCTGGACGGCGGTCCAGATAGTGCCGAAGCACCCAGGCACACTCCACCATGCAGCAGTCGCCGCTGTGCCGCATGGCGTCCAGCGCATCGTCCAGCCAGGCAGTCTCGATATCCCGATACGACACGAACGTCTGATCACCATCCAGGAAGGGACGGTCCCAGCAGCGCCTCCACATCGGATCGAAGTGGTTGTACCGGACGACCAGGCAGAGTTGACGATGATCAGGCATGGCTTGGACCTCTCATCAGCATTGGTGTCATGCTACATCAGCGCCGGACGTTCCGCCACGCCGCGGTGTACCGCAGGGCATGTCATCAGGTATGATGTAGGCACTGATGCCGGTATCAGTGCGCTTTTGACGACGCGGAGTCCCATGCTCATGAAGGATGCTGTCTTGCCATCCATGTCAGCGCAGGTCGAGTCGGTTGTCCATCTGGTCAACCGATTAGAATCGGTCGATCTATCGGCATATAACCCCGAATTCCTCGCCCGAACCCTTCAGCATCTGACCCAGATGACAGGCGTGCGCACTGCAGCGGAGTACTTGGACATGCTGCACCAAAGCGCTGATGTCCGGATGTCATTCGTGCGCGCCCTGGAGGTACCCTACAGCCTGTTCTTTCGCGATCCGGTGGTGTTCGCTTGGCTGCTCCACATT
>CAZHSN010000258.1:0-3731 GCA_964535125.1 uncultured bacterium | reverse complement strand
TGCCCAGGCGTTTGAGGCTGGCCGAACCGATGTGGATCTGGTCATCCAAACACAGATCGATAGCCGCCGCGAAGCGCATCTGGGGTAACTGTGCCTCCGCAAGGCGCTGGGACTCCTGCACGGCGTTCCAAGCGTCATGCACTTCGGGCGGCAGCGTCACCGCGAAGCGGCCCAGTTGGACATACAGGAATGGCAGTTCGGGGTGATTGGTGTCTTCGCGTAGACGTTGCACAAATGTGAGGAACCGCTGCAGGAACTGGTCGTATTCCCCCGGGGGAATCGCGTCGCTCTCGCCTTGATACCAGAGCGCACCCTTCACCGCGCCGCCCACTGCGGCGATCCTGCGGAGCATCGATCCATACAACGACCCGCCTTCCAGATGGGCCAGTGCGGGGTCCCACTGGGGCATGGAGGTGCCGCCGTGCGCACAGGGCAGCAGCGCCACGGGGACACCGGTTCGCTTGACCATCTCTTTGGCGAACGTCAGGCCCAATCCCGCGCCGACCTGCCGGGTGCGGCGCTGCTCCTCGGCCGCAGCCTGGCGCTCTGTGTCGGACAACCCGCACCAGTGACACGTGTCGGGCGACTCCAGCAGCCAGTGCAACGGGTCAGCGGCCTGCTCCCATCGTTCGGCCAGCGAGTAGCTGACCACCTGGGGATGCGGCGGTTCCAAGTCACGCAGGCGCCCGCAACCCTCCATGTTGGACTGACCGCCCAATACCCAGATGTCGCCAACCAAAATGTGCCGCAGACGCACCATCTCGCGCGTCCCGGTGACCCGCAGCGTGATGTCGTACGGTCCACCGGTCGGGATGCCACGGAGTTCAGCCGTCCACTCACCATTGGCCGCTTCACCCACGGTGTGCGGTGACAGCACCACGCTGCGCGACAGCCGGACCATGGCTTCGATGGCGCCGGAGACGTCCGGTGAGCAGACACCGCGCAGTTGCAATGCGCCCTGTCCCTTGCGATTGCGCTGGATCAGTTGATAGTCGACACAGCCGCCAGTGATCTGCAGCATGATACCCTCCCGTGTGCGGTTTCCTTATTATTGTAACGCCGTCTTCACAGAACCAACGCAGTGCGCATGCAGGAGATGGCGGCTGATGTGATGAAGTTCTCAGCACTGGACGCATGCAGACCATGGCATCACGCACCGAAGGGTCTGGCGGTGAGTTCACAACCCTGGTAAGGAGGCCGTGAAATGACACAGCAGCCGACTCCTGCCCAATCGGTGGGTCGGGGATCTTTGTGGGAACCGATGATCGCCTGGTTCTGCACGTTTCCGTATGAAGAGACCGGTAAGGACGTGCTGCCCCAGTCTGCACCGACGCATCTGGCGGTGATGTCCGCCGGGTTCGGAGTCACCAGTTCGGGCCCGGGACGGTACGATCCGTCACCCCTGCAGAAACAGGTGGAGTATGCGCGGGCGCATGGGTTGAAGCTGACTGTGATCAGTGAGGCCGGCCCGGTGCACGCCTCGCCATGGCTGCGTGATCAAGCTAAGGAGCGGGGCGAGTCTGCCTTAGGTCCTGATGGAAAACCCGTACCTGAACCGACACTAAGCTCGCCGGCGTTGTTTGATGCCCAGGAGGAAGCGATCACCAAGGGGCTGGCTCAAATCCGGGATTTGGGCGGCACCGACATCGTGACCGCGGTATATCCGGGCGCGGAATGGTGGTTCCCGCACATCTGGCGGTACCATCCGTTGGAGATTGCCCGATTTCGCCAGTGGCTGCGGGGCCGATACGCGGGTATTGGGTTGCTCAACCGGGCCTGGCGCACCCGGTTCTCCCGCTGGGAGGATGTGCAGCCGCCCCGGCTGACCGCCGCCGGAGCCGGACGGGGGCTGCCCGATATGTCCACGCTGTTGGAGATCGATCGCGGCGCTGCGGAGTGTTCCTGGAGCAACGCCGGCGACGCCCAGACTCCCGGTCGGATCCCCATCGAAGGGGGACGCACATACTACATGTCTGTATGGGCGCGCCAAAAGATGACAGCCGGACCTGGCGCCCGACTGGAGGTGGCGTGGCAGACCGATCCGGATAAGCCGCCGATCTCACTGGAGCAGGCCGCTCCCCGCCAGCAGTCCGCCGATTGGGTGTTGATCGAGGCGACTGTGAAGGCGCCGCCGCAAGCCAAACTGGCCTGGGTGTTGTTGAAACTGGTGGGAAACGGCACAATCTGGTTCGACGATGTGGTGTTTCGACTGGCCGATGGCGGAGACAACCTGGCCGGAAATGCCGGGTTCTCAGAGGGGGGCGAGACGCCGGTGGGCTGGTCGTTCCAGCGTTGGACGGGTGACGACACGGTGCGCGCCACGGTGGATCGGCATGCGGGCCGCGGCGGAGGACCGTGTGTGCGCATCGACGCGCCGCGGAGCCAGGGGAGTGGCGAAGACAGTGCGGCCATGGCGGCCGACTGGCTGCAGTTCTGGATGGACGAAGGGGCGCGCTACATCGATGCACTCGCCAGCCGCTATAAGAAGGTCTATCCGGAGATGCCGCTGGCCAGCTACCTCACCTTTGCGTTCGCCGCTCCGGCGGAGTGGGACGACACGCAGAACATCGCGGTGGCTCCTGATGAAGTAGCCGCCCAGGGCAAGCATCTCGACATCTTCGGCCTGCAGATCTGCTCCGCCGACCGTGACGCACTTCGGGTGACTGTGGCGGAAGACATCGTGCGGAAATACGGGAAACCAGTCTGGGCGGTCGATCTGGTCGATTTTACATCGGGTGTACACATCGGGTTCCCAGACGTTGAGCGTGTCGCTCAGTCAGCCCTTCAGCACGGTGCAACCGGGATCGTTTACTGCGGTTGGCATATTCATTTCGTGCTGGATTATTCATATTATCCGCATATTACGCTAGAGGATCTGGCGACGATGAACCGCAATGCGGAGAAGTCGGTGCGGTGGATGCAGGACATGCGTCCGGCTCCGGATGGAGCGATCGTGATGCCGTTTATACCGGCAGCGCCGATCGACCGGGGCATGCGCAACGATGTCCGGTCGTTCATGGGATGGTACCGCATTCTGGAGCGACTGCACCGCACCGTGGATGTGGTGACGTTGAATGAACTGCAGAAGGGCCGTGTGGACTTGCGGCGTTACCCCTGGGTGGTCGTGCCGGACTGCGCGTCGCTGGGACAGAAGGCGCTGGAGGGGTTGATGGCCTATCAGAGATCCGGCGGCGTGTTGATCTCCTCTGGACGGTTTGGCGTTTGGGATGAAGCCCGCCGAGCCATCAAGGCCAACCCTCCGCGTCGGCATTTGCCGGATTATGGCCAGCGGTACACCGGAGTACCGATCCGGGACACGCATGCCGGCAACACCCCGCCGCTGTTCCTCTGGCCGTCCGACACGCCTCAACGCGCCGCCGCGCTGTCCGCCGCGCGTACCGCGCTGACCCGACTGTGGAGCGGTGATGGAGGGGATATGCGACTGGCGGGAGTCGCAGCGTCGTGCGTGCGGTGTATGCGCTGGAAGGGCGCTGCCGGACGCGCCGCCTGGCTGGTCAACACGGGACCTGCCGATGTCAAAGCAGGGACACTGAACCTGCACATCACCGGTAGATCGAGCGGCGGTGTGCGTGCGCTGGTGGACGGACGGGAACAGGCGCTGCAATCGCAGCGCACCCGCACCGGCCGGCTCGTGAGCGTCCCGGCGTTCCGCAGCGCCTGTATCATCCGGTTCGATGAAACCGGCAAATAGTTTCGCCCAATCACGCTAC
>CAZHSN010000257.1:0-3745 GCA_964535125.1 uncultured bacterium | reverse complement strand
GCTGAGTCATCGCATCCGAACGCCTGAACCAGTGCTGGATGAGGGGTTCCGTACGGCGTTGATCACCATGGAGTACAACTACCTGGATCCGTTCGGTTGGAACGAGTGCATCCATCATTGGATGACGTTGTGGCATCAGCAGGCGGTGGGTGCGGCGCTTTGGGCCGGGCAGGAGCAGCGTGTGCGCACGGTAAACCGGCTGCTGGCCGACAACCTGTTGCCCTCGGGGCACGTGCCGCACTTCAACCCGGACAATACCCGGCGACGCGACTTCGGCGGGGCGGACCAGTTCTTCGCCTGGCAGTTGATGCAGCACTGGCGCTTTACCGCAGACCGTCAGACAGCACAGGCGGTGCTGCCCGCGCTGGAGCGCGTCATCGAGGCCACATTCCACGAAAACGATCCGGACGGTGAAGGCCTGCTGCGCTGGGGACAGCAGATCGGCAACCAGGAGGACTATGTCTCCACCCCGCAGAATGGAACCAGCCCCTCGGTGGAGGGGATCAACATGCTGCGCACCGCCGCCACACTGGCGCGCGCCCTGGGGCGCGACGACGCCGCTGCCGCGTATGAAGCCCGCGCACAGGCAATCGCCCGGACGCTGCGACGGCGGTTGTGGCAGCCTGACCTGGGGCGCTACGCGTTCTTCGAGGACGCTGCGGGCAACGGGCTGCTGCCCGATGGACAGTACCATACGCTGATCTATCCGGTGCTGTATGGCCTGTTGGATCCATGGGACAGCTGGAGCAGCATGCGTCACCTGACCGACCGGCTGATGGGTATGGATGGCGAGGTCTATCTCAGCAACAATTTTGCCTGTCATGTGGTTTGCACTGCCGGACCGCAGGCCGGCGCCGCGCAGCAGCCATGGGCCGCCTGGGGGCTTGCCGAGGTGGGACGGCGAAACGCCGTTTGGCAGCCGCTGCGTGCCGCCGCGCGCTGGGCCATGAACGATGACCATCGCGGCGCTTGGCCCGAGATCAGCCTGGAGTCGACTCCGGCCTACTTTTCACCTCCGGCCGCGTTGTACGTACAGGCGGTGGTGGAGGCGTTGTTCGGACTGCGCATGGACCGTCCAGCGCAGACATTGCATGTGCGTCCCTGCTTCCCGGATCATTGGCCGCAGGCATCGATCGCCGTGAACGGGGTACAGGCGCGGTACCGGCGCACGGGCGATGTGTTGCGTTACGTGGTGCAGACCACCCAGCCGTTGCGCCGGCAGGTGCGCTGGTCATTGCCGCCTGCGGCGGTCGCGGCGGTCACCGTCAACGGCAAGCCGGCGCCGTATCGGGTGGAGAGCGGTGTGGGGTGCCTCTGGCTGACACTGGTCACCGAGCCGTTGCGCGACTCCGTGTTCGAAGTGCATCTGCGGCCAATTCCGGCGTCGGTACAGGGGCCAAACACAGTGGCCGAGGGCGAGTCGTTGACGCTGAGCGCCAAGGGCGCACGGGTGCTGCAGGTGCGCGATCCGATGGGACTGCTGGAGGCGCCTCGTGTATCGGGTGACGCTCTGCACGCGCAGGTGCGGACCGGCCGGCTGGGCCTTGCTCAGCGGTTTGGCCGGCTGGGGCAGATGAACTTCGCCCGTCGGACGGTGTATGTACTGGTGGAGCATGCGGGTGTACGCTGGTGGGCGCCGCATGATCTGACGCTGCTGCCGCGGCTGGAACTGGCCGGGCAGGTGCGAATCAGCGAGTCGGGAGATGCCGAGTTGCAGATTACTCTGCGGAACAACACCGAACGCCCGATGGGGCCGCATCTATCGGTTTCGATCCGGCGGATCGCGCTGTCTGCAGCCTGCCAGGTGCCAGCCCGATCCGAGCGCATCGTGCGCCTGACGCTGCCTCCGGGACGGCTGCATACGCTGACATCGGGTGATAATGACTGTGTTGTTCAGCTGGGGGGCGAGGTGGCTTCCTGCCAAGTGGATGCTTCGCCGGTGTTCGCGCAGGTCGAGGCACTGCAGGCGCTGGCCGCCCATCGGATGATGCCGTTGACGTTACCGGCGGATCGGCTGAGGCCCGATACCGACTGGCGCAACTGGGCTTTGTTCAGCGGCTACGGTCATCCACCCTGGCACTTCAGCCGGCCGCCAATGGAGGCACTCTCAGGCAGAACCACTCTGTCGGTACCTCAGATTCCGGGGTTGATGTTTACACTGGCCGAGCGTCAACTGCTGGTTGTGGGTGCGCTGGCGGGAAGCCGCTCCGTAAGCCTCCCGGTACCCAACCAACCCGTGCGCAAGTTCTACCTGTTGGTTGCACCCTTGCTTGACAACCACGATACCTTCAGCGATGTGGCCCGGGTGGAGGTGCGCACCGCATCTGGAGCGGTTTATGGTCAGGTGCTGCGCGTTCCCGGTGACCTGGATTGGTGGAACCCTCAGGAGATCGTTGGCGGATTCGCGACATACCGCGGGCAGCGTGCAACGCGACATGCGCTTAACCCAATGCCCGATCCCGTGACGGGTGACTGGCCGGATGCCAAACCGGAGCTGTCCGGTTTCCCGCAGCCGGCCCTCTGGACGGATACCGTAGTCGTGCATACGCCCGCTTCGCTGTTCAATGTCATCGAGGTCCCGTTGGCCGTTCCGGCTGAAGTCACCAGCCTGAGCGTGACGGCGCTCAATGGATATGCTGCGTTGGGGATTGCGGGTGTGACGGCAGAACTGACGACGGGCAGCGAGCAGTTGGACGGTACCCGCTGGGAGGCCGAGCCGGGATATCGCGATCCGCGTGTGTTGTTCCGTTTGAACACACCCGAGGCGCTGGATGGCTGGGAGCGTGAAGGGGATGCTTTTACGGTGGCGCCGGTCCCCAGTCTGTTTGCCGAGAGGACACTGAACTCACTGGCCGCCCGGGGAGAGTCGGCAACGGGGTCGATTACCTCACCTGTGTTTACATTGCGTCCCGGTGAGACCCGCCTGGTGCTGCGCATGCAGGGAGGCATCTCACGCGCTTCGGAAGGGCCGGGGACGCTTCAGGTGGCCATATTGGATGCGGCCACAGGGGAGGTGCTGCGACGGCTATACGCCACCTCCAGCCATCTGCTGCGGCTGGAGGAGATCGACGTCCGCGGATTGGCCGGTCGTGCCCTGCGCTTGCGCCTGGAAGACCGCAACACCGACCCGTCGTATGCCTGGCTGGGGGTTGCGGAGGTGTCTGCAGCTGACTGACCATGCGTGCCTGCGGCTTTCGCGTATGCTCAAGCTGCGAACATGGCGGTTGTGTCGCCGGGCATAGAGGTTATCGCATACCGGGAACGACGGTGCGTCGTCGTGTGGGAGCTGGGCTACAGCTCTGCGGGCTGTGGGCGTGGCGGCTGCCCGCCGGGCATATGGGCGACCGCATATCTGACAATGAGGTGCGAAACCGTCTACAGGCGGGGATCTCTCCGCCCCCAGTTTTTCGCCCTTGGTAACATGCCATATCACGTGGAAATCTGCCCTGTTGCTGTAAGGGCGGTTCATCAACCGCCCACGACCGGCCACCCCGTGCGGTGTGATCGGCACGTGTGGCTGGTTTCCGGAATTGGCGATTGGGTAACAGGGGCGACCAGGTTTGGGGCGGGATGAACCCCGCCCCTGAATCGCTTCGGCGACTACTTGCCGCGTTTTTGGGACGGTGCCATGATGCTGGAGTACGTTCCGTAACAACCTACACATAACGCGGGTTCAAGAAATGTGCTGTCGGGGCGGTTCGTGAACCGCCCGTTTGGGGGTGAGGCGTTTCGCTGCGCTCAACGC
>CAZHSN010000256.1:0-3822 GCA_964535125.1 uncultured bacterium | reverse complement strand
GGGGATCGGCGCGCGAGAGAAATAGAGCGCGTAACCGTCGCTGCCGACAACCGCCTTCACCACAGACGGTTCGTTGATCTCGTGTTCCTGTGCAGGACAACAGAGGCTAACCATCTGTACCAGGGGTTCGGCAAGCGGCGCGGCAACGGCGTCGATAAGCCCGGGAAGCACCAACGGCTCATCGCCTTGTATGTTTACGACTGCATCGGCGTCGAGTTGCACGACCGCCTCAGCCAGGCGGTCGGTCCCGCTCCGATGGGTGTCAGCGGTTAACACCGCATCACCGCCGAAGGCCTGCACCGCCCGGACGATCTCCCGATCAGGAGTCGCCACCACCACCTGATCCAGCCGGCTGGCCCGCATGGCGGCTTCCCACACGTGCTGCACCATGGGTTTACCGCACAGGTCCAGCAGGGGTTTCCCAGGCAGTCGGCTGGACGCCATCCGGGACGGGATCATTCCTACGATACGCATCGGCTGTGTTTCCTCAAACTCGTTCGATCTGCGCTGAACACACCTTCCGAAATCGCGTGCGTTCACGTATCATTATGGTGACATCATTCGTGTCGATTCTGCCTCTCACCAACACACACAGGGAGCGTGCGTTCCGCGCACCATGGAACTGCAGGAAGCGCTGCATATATTGGAACTGGACGACTCCGCGCGACTGTCTGACGCACGGCTTGCGTACCGTCGCTTGGTACGCAAGTGGCATCCGGACCGTCTGCCGTTCGGCTCCCAGATGGCCATGGAAGCCTCAGAACGGATGGTGGAAATCAACTCCGCCTGGGCGGTCGCCCGTCGGTTATTGCCCGATCCACCCGGTGTTACTGTAGATGATCCCTGGATCTTCGCGTTGCGCGCCACTCCGCGCTCGCTGCCGGTCCAACGCCGACGCCGGTGGTTGCCTTGCCTGTTAGCGCCGATTGCACTGGCCGCCCTTTGGATCGGATGGGCGGAGGATGACCGTTCATCCGGTGTATCCGAGCCGCCTCCGGGCAACACGGGGCCCGTGCAGGAGCACACCGTGCGTCTGGAGCGCCGCGACGTCTGGATATCCAACCGTGGCGTGATGGTGTCTAACGGGTTCCATCTGCTGAGCGGTCAACAGGCCGTAGTGGAGCCCGACACCCGCCGGTTCGCGGTAAGCGTCGCGCGTTGACGCGTGGCGCGCACCGGGGTTCCACGGCTATCATGTAAGCGGCATTCTACATCTCCGGGGGTATCCTCGTGCCCGATATCCGTACCATCATCGCGACTGACTGCGGCAGCACCACAACCAAGGCGATCCTTATTGAATGGCTGAGTGATGGATACCACCTGATCGCACGCGGCGAAGCGCCCACCACGGTGGAGGCGCCGTTTGACGACGTGACCGTGGGCGTGCTAAACGCTGTTCAGGAGATTGAAGACCTGACCGGTCGGCAGTTCGTGCGAGACAACGGCATCATCAGCACGCGTGAGAGCGACACAACCGGTTGCGATGTATACCTCTCTACATCCAGCGCCGGCGGCGGACTGCAGATGACCGTAGCGGGAGTGGTGAAGCAGATGTCTGCCGAAAGTGCACAACGCGCCGCATTGGGCGCGGGTGCGATCATCATGGATGTGCTGGCCGTGGATGACGGGCGGAAAGAGTTTGAGAAAGTGCGTCGTATCCGCCAGCTCCGGCCGGATATGATCCTTATGTCAGGCGGAACCGACGGCGGAACCGTAAGCCATCTGGTCGAGATGTCGGAAATGCTGGTCTCCGCCGATCCCCATCCGCGACTGGGCGGCATGCGGTTGCCGGTGATTTATGCCGGTAACGTGGAGGCGCGCGAACCGGTGCGGGAACTGCTGGAGACGCGCGTAGACCTGCGCATGGTCGACAACCTACGTCCCACGCTGGAAAGCGAAAACTTGGGCCCGGCGCGGGAGGCGATCCACGAGCTGTTCCTGGAACATGTGATGCAGCAGGCGCCCGGCTACAGCAAGCTGATGGGCTGGACCAGCGCGGATATCATGTCCACCCCCAACGCGGTGGGCAAAATCATGCAGACCATCGCCTCGGAGCGGGGCATCAGTATATTGGGTGTCGATATCGGCGGCGCCACCACCGACGTGTTCTCCGTGTTCGGCGGCGTGTACAACCGCACCGTAAGCGCCAACTTGGGGATGAGTTACTCGATTTGCAACGTGTTGAAAGAGGCTTCGGTGGCGGGTATTCGGCGCTGGCTGCCGTTCCCGATGGACGAGTCGGAACTGCGCAACCGGTTACGCAACAAGATGATCCGCCCGACTACCGTGCCCCAGACATTGGAAGACCTGTACGTGGAACAGGCGGTAGCCCGAGAAGCGCTTCGCCTCGCGTTCATTCATCACAAAACGCTGGCGCGCGGGCTTAAGGGCGTGCAAACCCAGCGTACCATCGGCGAGGCGATGAACCAGGAAGCCACCGGTCAGACGCTGGTGAACATGATGCAGTTGGATATGCTGGTCGGTTCCGGCGGCGTATTGAGCCATGCGCCCCGACGCGCTCAGGCTGCGCTGATGATGCTGGACGCGTATCAGCCGGAGGGCGTAACAATGCTTACTGTGGATTCCATCTTCATGATGCCTCAGCTGGGGGTGCTGTCGGTTGTGTCACCGGAAGCGGCCACCGAAGTATTCGACCGCGACTGCCTGGTACGGTTGGGAAGTTGCGTGGCCCCCACGGGTAAGATGCGCGAGTCCGAGTTGGCCTGTACCGTCAGCATCCATGGCGACCGGCAGGAACTGCGTGTGGGCGAACTGCGCGTGCTGCCGTTAGGCGAAGGTGAGCAGGTACGCGCGGAGATCACCCCGGCGCGCGGGCTGAATGTGGGCGCCGGACGCGGGCGCACACGCGAAGTCACACTGGAAGGCGGCGTGGTCGGCGTGATCCTCGACTGCCGAGGACGCGAACTGGCGCTGCCTGCGGGCGACCCGGAACGGATCGCCCGCATCCGCAGCTGGTACACCGCCATGGGGTTGCCACTGCCTGCATAATCAGCGGCAGCGTTACCGCCCAATCAGATCTGAACCAGCCAATCAAACAGCCGCTGGAACGGCGGGTGAGTGTGCGCCATCTCTTCCGGATGCCACTGCACGGCCAGCAGCGGTGAACCGTCTGCTGCTTCCAGCGCTTCGATCACTCCATCGGCGGCTCGCGCGGTCACGCGCAGGCCGTCAGCAACTCGCCCCACAGATTGATGGTGCCAGCTGTTCACTGCACGGCTGTCCACTCCCATCAACTGCTCGACCAGCGAGCCCGGCTCCATGGTGATCGAATGCAGCAACACCGGTGTGAGTGCGCCGCTGGAGTGACGAACCGGCTGGCGTATCTGTGACGGGATATCCTGGATCAGGTCTCCGCCCATCGCCACGTTCACCAACTGGATCCCCCGGCAGATACCGAAGATGGGGATACCTCGCTGGCGTGCGGCATGGAACAGGGCGATTTCGCAGGCGTCACGCACCGGGTCCTGCTGCGCACACTGCGGATGCGGCTCCTGGCCGTACAGCAGCGAGTCGATGTCGCCGCCGCCGGTCAGCACCAGCGCATCACATGCCTTCAGCGCGGCACAGGCCGCTTCGGGATCCGTCACGCATGGGATCAATACAGGTGTCGCACCGGAACGGATGACCGAGTGCACGTAATTGACATTGAGGCCCGACCAGACCATCTGTACCTGGCGCGCCTGAGTGGGAAAGTTGTTGCGGCCGGCAGACAGGCCGATCAAAGGGGCGCGTGAGCTCATATTGATTCTCCGGTAGCACGGGCGAATCCGCCCGGGGTCTGACGGTGCAGACCCCGGACGG
>CAZHSN010000255.1:0-3898 GCA_964535125.1 uncultured bacterium | reverse complement strand
GGCGATGGTGTTCGCCGACCGGCTGCAGGAGAGCAAGCGCAAGCTGCTGCAGTGGGGCTTTGGCGCGATGATGTTCGCGGCGCTGATCGGTATGATCACAATGCTGCAGATCTGGTATGACCGAGGCGCCAGTTCGGCGCAGGTCAGCACCGACCCCATGTGGTTCGCCGGCGCGGCGTGGAACCGGCTGATGCAGTGGACCGGTACCGACGGCAGCCTGAACATCCCCAACCTGGTGCGCACCGGCATGTCGGGCCTGGTGGTGATGGCGCTGGCCGCCGCACGCAACGCCTGGTTCGGCTTCCCGCTGCACCCTATTGGCTACCTGTTCGCCACCAGCTTCGCGCTGGAATGGGGCATGTGGAACATCATCATGCTCACCTGGCTGATCAAGTGGCTGGTGGTGAAATACGGCGGGCTGAAGGCGTATACACGCTCATTGCCGCTGTTCCTGGGCCTGGCGCTGGGCGACGCGGTAGCGCACTTCTTCTGGGGCGCGCTGATGAGCCTGCTGGGCATCCGCGGCGCCCGGCCGTATTGAAAACTACAATTCCTGAAACCAGTCTGTCGGCTTCCAGCCTTTGGGCGTTTTTTCCATATAGCCAAACTGCGCCAATGTCTGCATCACAGACCGCACGCGCCTGGGTATGGTGCCGCGATATCCGTAGATATCTTGAACCCGCGCATACAGATCACGCATCTGGACAGCCTGCGCGCCGTTCAACAGCATACGCTGGATGACGCCGACACAGTCTTTAAAAAACGGGCAGGTAGACAGCATCAGTTCCATACGCAGACTGCGGCGATCGTCCGGCGCCAACGCACTCATGGCTTTATGATATTTCGACAGCGTTTCCCGGTCGAGGCTGCTGCGAAAACCGGCGATACGCTGCAGCTGTAACGCCGTCTTCTGCGCTGTATACGCACCCATGCCCTTAGTGTTCAGCCATTCGCGCAGCAATATCCGCAGTGCGCGCTCGGACGGGCTGTGCATGTATTGCTCCAGTGTGTGGTCCACCCACTCGGGACGCAACGGACGGTCGAACATCACGGGACGATAAACGCTCATGCAGTCACCTCAGCGATTGGGACAATCAGCTCCTCGATTGATGCGCCGCCATGCGAGACGGCCATGGCGCCGGCGGCGTCGAACGATTCTCCGTAGCGAGCAAGCAGCAGATGACGGCCATTTGGCAATGTGATCGGTTGAAATGCGGCGTCTCCGAATGAGCTGAAATGGTCGCGCGTGGCTTTGTGCTGAAAGATGAGACATCGTCGAGACCGTTCGATGGCGCATTCGCCCACCGGAGGCGTCCCGATTCCTTGCGAGACCAGCTGACCATGATCCGAAGTAATGATACACCGATATCCCTGATCCAGTGCCATGGAGACAATAGAGGCGGTGTCGCAGCGTTCCGCCCAGCGCGATGCGGCTTCTACCAAAGATTGATATGCGGGATCGATGGCATGCCCCATCTGATCCCATGACACATCCAGCACGCAGATATGTTTGCCTTGCCGCATGGCATCCAGTATCGCGTCCGGTTCTTTTACGTTAAACGCGGCGCCATTGGGTACGCGCTGCTCCCAGAAGCGACGTTCACGCACCGCAGAGTGCATCTCCCGGCCGAAATGACGCGGCAATACGCCTTCGAACAGCGCACGGCGTGACCAGCTGGTGAGCGTCGGGACGATCGCCCAGCCTGCGCGCAAATGGGCGCTGCGAAGAACCCCACGGGATAGCCACTTCGCATAGACGGCCTGCCAAGCCTCCAACCCCAAGGCATCCACCACAATCAATAACCAGCGCCGATCCGCCCCCTCATCGATCAACCGCTCCACCAATTGATGCAGCGGAACTACATCAGGGTGATGTGACGTCAGCGCCAAGTCATACCGCCGGTGCAGCCAACTGGTAAATGCCATGTTGCACGCCAGGCGGTCTTCGGGTGACAAGCCATCGGCGCATGCCTCTCCGTAGACTAATGCCAACTGAGAGAGTTGCGGCCCCGTCAACCCATGCTGTTCGAACGCTTGCACCAGTTCAGGAATGCGGCGAAACGGGGAGGCAGCCCGCAGCGCGGCATTTTGGAGCAGCTCCAGCAACGGATCGGTGGGTTCGTGTCGCCGCAGCCACTGTCTCGCCAGCGCAGCATCACCCAGCGCTTGGCGTACATCGTCAGGCGCCGACTTCAATTCGGGTAGGTTGTCGATTAAACGAACCGGCAGGGCTGCACCTGTTAAGGCGACTTGCGCCACAGCGCGCTCCCAACCCAATGAGCGTATCTGCAATGGATCGACGCCATACACGACACGTGCGATCAATGAAGCGACAGCTGCAGGCGTGGGCGGTTGGGGCCAGGCATCACGAACGGCCAGCAGTCTGTCCCAAAGTTCTGACGGGACGTTGCGCACCAACGCATTGTCCCAGTTGTCGAATAGCATCCGCAAACTGACATGCCGCACCACCGCTTCGGGTAGTGTGGCATTGATGTGATACAGGGGGGCATCGGGCGGCGTGGCTATCAGCGGAGTCTGTTCGGGCGCCACGTCACTCCAGCAGGTAAGCGTCTCAGGCTCACCACCCCAAAAGTATAGCTCTGCGCCACGTTTTCGCAACGCTTCGCGCAGCGCCGGCATCTCCAACAGGTCGTCTGGATCGCATACGAACGTGGGGAAGCCGCCGAACTCGGGCATTATCTTGTTGGCAAGCTGCTCAGCCCAAATCATCTTGCCTCTATACGCAACATCACCATACAGCAGAGGTCCGGCAAAGGATTTTCGGCCTGTTCCAGTTCTGCGACACGGCGGCGGTATTCCTGTTCCAACTCACGCATCCGCGCTTGACGCACCGCTTCCAAACCGACTTCACGCAACGCGGACTTTCGCTGCAGGTAGGAGAGATCCAACGCCTCCCGACGCATGCGGTTCCGCTGATTCATCTGCGTCAGCACGTTCTGGTAGTACCCCTTGGCGATTCGCTCGGCATCGTGCAGAACCGTTTCATATGGAACAGGCGCCGCCTCGCCGAGACAGCGCCAGTTGACGGCGCCTGCAGCCAATGCATCCCACAGGCCCTGAGCCGTGCGTTCCAGGCTCTGGCCCGCATCGGTAGTAAACAGTGCGAACAGCTTTTGCTGCCGCCAGGCGCCCTGCGCCACGCCCACACGCCAGACGCTGAACCACCCTTCTACTGGATAACCCAAATCGCGGATGTCCAGATGCAAGGCCGGCTGCCCCAGCGCCCAATACGGACGCACTCGATTCACGGCATCCATCAGCGCATCTCCCGCTGAGCGGCTCTCTGGCTCAGAAACGGCGCCTGCCTGCGCCACCGTGTGGAGCCACGCTTCCAACGGCACCGTCTGTTCTTCCTGGGTGGTCGGCTGCGTGGTCTCCACGAGATCACGCAAAGACGTCGTTTCCGCTGCGCCGCGCCGCAGTTCCGTGATGATCTGATCGGCAACCTGATCAAACGTATCCGGCCGAAGCAGCGCGGTTTCAGCCAACTTTGTGAATTGCGCATCGACTTCAGTGGAATCCAGCACGTCCGCCGCCTTATCTACACCGAACTCTTCGCGGATACGCGCCAGTTTTTCCTGCCATAGTTCATAGATGCGTGCTTCCACGGAGTTCCTTAGCACCAGGTTCAACGCAATCACCGGACGCTGCTGGCCGATACGGTCCACACGGCCAATGCGCTGCTCCACGCGCATCGGCGCCCATGGCAGATCATAATTGATCACCACATGCGCGAACTGCAGGTTTAGGCCTTCGGCGCCGGCGTCGGTCATAATCAACACCTGCGCGTCATCTTGAAATGCTTTCTGTGCTTCACGCCGCTCCTGCAGGATCATCTCACCGTTCAGTGTGACCACCGGATATCCGCGCGCACACA
>CAZHSN010000254.1:0-3939 GCA_964535125.1 uncultured bacterium | reverse complement strand
GATTACGATCGCCGCCATTCCACGAACCCCAGTTCATCAGCACATCGACTAGTCGGTGCTCGCCCAACGCCCCTTCAATCCCATCGCGTCTGTTGGGTATGGAAGTGATGACTTCGCATTCCGGCAACCCGATCCAACGGTTGCCATCGTAGAGGGTCTTGGACAGGCCACAGGCAAACGTGCTTAAGTCTACCGGCTCTGTGCCCCGGTTCCACAATGTCACCTGCTCGCGGATCACTCCCGGTTCCGAGGGTAACGCGGTGTACGTCAGATGGACATCCACTTGGGGCAGTCGACCGCTGAGCGTCAGTTTCACTCCGCCATCCGCCAGATGCTTCACTTCGGGGCCCGTCAACAACACCGGGCGTATCTGTTCAGGCCACGTATAGTCGGCGTCGGCAAACGCTTCCCGAGTGACCAGATCGACCAATCTGCAAGGATTGATCCCGTTCCGCCAGTCGATCGTCAACTCGACCCGGCCATTACGCAGCACCGCCTGTTAGCGGTCATTATGGAGCGTGCAACCAACGCCCGCAGGCGCCACAGGCTGCTTCACACCCATGCCGGGATCGGACAACACTGCTGGCCGTGGCTTGTCCGCCAGTACGTTGACTGCAACGGAAGCGCTCCCGCCTAAAGAGCTGCTGATGCAGAGGCGTCCTGCTGAAGAAGGAGCATGTGTCACTGAGAGTACATGCGTCACTCCTCCGCCATGGATCTTCAGCAGGGCGTCATCCCGTCTGTGTGTGATCTCAATCGATACATCGCGCGCTGGCAACTTCACAGGGCGGTTGCGCTTTGAGCGGGAAAGCGCCGTCGGTTCCAGCGCCGCGGTCAGATGCTCGCCTTCTTGTCGGAGCGCGAGTCTCCAGACATTGTCCCGCGCGCGCGCTGTGAGGTCGAAACTAAGCGACAACTCGCCTTGGACATTACGCAGGTCGACTGCCGCTGAAACGCATAACCTCCCAACACAGGACCCAGATAGGCGCGGCCGCCTGCCGGCACATTCACCGTCGTTGCGGATGAAGCGGGCAGCGCCAACGCATCCACCGTGATGGTCTGCGTGATGCGCGCTGGTGAGTCAACAGGCAGATGAACCAGAGCGACCGCATCGAGCACGGCCATACCGCCTTCGGCACAGCGGATTGACACCTCATTCAGCCCCTGCTTGTAGTGACGAGCCTCAAACACGACCTGCACCAGACTACTGCGACCTGTCTCCAGATCCGGCCAGTTTCCCTGCTTCACCCGACCATATCCCGCGGGAAGCAGGACCGCTGACTGCACCGCACCGTTGACATTCACTTCAAGAAGCGATCGACATTCGGCGGTGCGCGTATCAGCGAACGCAACCAACAGAGCATAGGCTCCCGACGGTGCTTCGTTCAGGTCAAACTGTAGTCGCAGCGGTATGGCTGGAGACCCGTAGAATGTGGTTTCCACGCCCGGCAGCAGCGGAGACAGGTCATGCAGATGCGGCTCAGAGACATTCACGATCCGTCCGCTTTGTGAAACGGTGTAGAACTCCTCAAGGCCGACGACCGGTTTGAACTCCCGGCTGAGCCCGTCCGCCAGGCCTAACTGAAACACCGGAGCACCCGCGTTGAGTACGGCTTGGTACAGCGCGCTCAGCTGGCCTTCGCGGGTGACGCCTGGCTGCCCGGATGCCGACATGGACGGGATGCCTCCCTCGGGATTCGCCAGCAACGCTCCGGCCAGACCGGGCTGGGCCGTTGTCTCATCGTTTCCTGCCGGAGATCCGTCAGTTGATACGGCGATGTCGAAGGTGACCTCCCGCACATGGCAGGCATACTTCATGCCGATCGGGTCACCGGGATGATCGAAGTCGGTATAGTTCGCAGAGCAAAACAGCCAGGCAGTCCGTCCGTCCTCGCTGATGAACTTTGACGGAAACGCCATGCAATAGGCGTTCGGACCAAATCCCTTCAGGTACTCCAGCAGTTTCCACGGCCCCGTAAGCGCCGGCGCCTCAAGGATCAGGCTTCCCTCCGCGCTGAAGCGTCGCTCGGGAGTCATGGATGCAGTCATCGTATCCGACTGGAGCAGTGGACTGATACACATGATGTAGCGCTTCAATGGAGCGTTGTAGACCACATGCGCCAGACCCAGTTTGTCCTTCCATTCCAGCAGGGGTTGCGCCTTACTAACCGAATGAGTCCATATGACCTTTCCATGCTCATCACGGCCTGCATAGAACGACCACTCGGCTGCATTAACCAATGACCGTTCCTCTGCAGGGACGCGCATCAGGTACACACCATCCCCATTACCCCACTCGGCCGGCTTGGACCCCACCGAACCGTGAGCCACCGCATACGCCATGCCATCCGGAGAGTGTTGCATATTGCGGCCGAAATCCACAAAATGTACGTTTCTGAACCGGCTGATGCCGGGTTCCTCACCCCAAAAACCTCCCTTGGGCGCGTCTTCCAGTGCCTGGATGGTTCCCTCCTGCATCAGGCGCAACGGATGACTTGAATGATCCGACCAGTATGGATTCGTTGCAAACGGATACCCCAGTTCACCCACGGCGTGTGCCGGGTTATGCCCAACCAACATCCACTGGAAACGAGCCAGCCGTCCGGGCGTCAGTTCGTTCCACCCCTCCTCCAGCGCCAGGTACCATTTGCCATCTTTCAGCAGGCTGGAACCGGGATAGGCGCTGGTGCGTTGCCAATCCTGTATATTCATGCTCCCAAGGTAGCGAAATGTCAGATTGAGGGGGTCATCTCCCTCAATTCGTGCAAAACCCATGTTCAGCAAGCGGTGGCCGGCCACCTCGCCGTCGCCGCACCCGCTATACAGATGACCATCCGCCGCCCAAGAGGGATACCAATAATCCGCCCCGGTGTAGTTCGCCCAACGGCCCGTCCAGGAGACACCGGTGAACAAACGCGAACGCTCCAGTGGACAATCCAATGGCGGCGGGGTGCTCCATCGAACAGGCGTGACCTCTGTACTTCTGTTGGTGAACGATACGGTGTTCATCTTGGTCTCCTCTGCTGATGCGCCAATACAGCAGATTGCAACAAGAGCGATCGCCATATACCAGTTCAGACGGCGGCACATCCTCTTAAGCATCCTGAACACTGGGAACGGCTCATGTGATCGGCTCCTGCATTGCGTTCTCATGCATGTGATTGTGGGCATTAGGATAAGAATAACATATTCCAGATCATTGCCACAATGGACTGCGCGCAAACTCAATTAGCCTGCATGTCACCATTTTCTGCAGTCATACTATGCTGGCCCCCCAGAATTGGACTACATGCAAGTCATCGCAGCTTCCGCAAATACCTCCAATGACTCTTCCAGTGCCTCTCTGGTGATACACAAAGGCGGGGCGATTTTGATGCAGGCGCCTTGCATTCCCACCGGCGCGAACATGAGCACCCCCCGTTCGTAACACGCCGTATTGATGCGCAGTGCCAAATCGGGATCAAGCGTCTGTCCATCCGGTTGAAACGCGTAGATCCCAGCCACCAGTCCGCGTGCATTCAATGCGCCCAGGCGAGGTGAGGATCGTTCCACAACGCCGGTAAGGCCGGCGCGCAACAGCTCACCCATATCTGCGGCATGCTCACACAGGCGTTCGTCATGCAGCACTTTAAGACTGGCCAGCCCTGCAGCGACAGGCAGCGGTGACGCGCTGTGTGTGGAGGTCATGGATCCTGGCGGATACAGGTTCATCACATCCGCCCGGCCGATCACCGCCGATAGCGGCAACGACGATGAAATTCCCTTCCCGCAGGCCACCAGGTCGGGGCAGATACCGTAGTGTTCAAAGCAGAACATCCGACCTGTTCGCCCGAAGCCCGACTGCACCTCGTCACAGATCAACAGGATGTCATGATCACGGCAACAACGCTCCAAGGTGCGGGCATACGCATCCGGCAGGAAAAACGGTCCTGCACCTTG
>CAZHSN010000253.1:0-3993 GCA_964535125.1 uncultured bacterium | reverse complement strand
ACGTACGTCGTTTTCGTTAAACCACAGCTTGCCGTGATGAGCGACACTGCCCTGCAGGGACATAAAGTGCGGTGTCCCCTCACCTCCGACCTGGCGGAAGGCATAGCTGGAAGGACTGCACAGACAATCGATGTCGGCACATCGCAGCACGCGCTCAAGGCCCATGTGTCCCGCGTTCTGCTGCCGCTGTTCACCGCACAGCTGCAGCAAATATCCATAAAACACGCCAATGATCTTGTCCGGACCGGCCAACCGCCGCACCGCCTGAGCGAACTCAATGATCGTGTCGGCGGTTAACTCACTGAGAAACAGGGCGGTGTCCACTGAGGGCTGGTCATCCGGCAGTTGGCGCAGCCATCCTGCACCCGCATGTGCCCGCTGCGGCCGTGTGGGCAGTAGTGCGGTGGCCAAGGACACGTCCGGAGAACTCCACGCCTGCTGCAGCGCGTGGTCGGTGTGATATCGGCTGGTCAGCCATTCGCGAAAGCGGCGTTGCGCGGCGGGGCTGTAGTCCGCCCAGGCGTCCTCATTGGCGCCCCACATCATCCACTCTTCCGTCGTGCCGCTGACCAGATGGTATCCAATCACGCGGTCACCCCACGGGCGCGACTGGATGTATGTGATGAGTGCACCGATTGAGCGTTCAACCATGTGTCGCCAGGCGGAAGATGCCCATGACGGCGCACACCGACCGGCGGTGACAGCCTGGGGGGAGGGATGGCCATCCCCGGGATCATACTGCACCACATCGTCCGGATGCTGTTCGATCCACCACTCCGGCGCTCCCAGATAGAGCCTGGGCATCAGCAGCGCATCGGGGCAGGCCTCCAATACCATGCAGGCGCGCTCATCCATCTGCGAGAAGTCCCAGCGCCCCTCTGCAACAAGCGCACTGCGCGTCAGGCCATACCCATAGATGTGATCGGTGGGTGTTCCGATGAATTCAAACAGCCGCACACCGGCATTGGCGAAGTGGCGAAACACGCTCACTGTGGGACCATACGCTGCGTACGACATGCCCGCGTGGGGTCTTCCGTCGATGAACAACGTGGGCGCACCGCGCCAGCGTTTCACGTGCGCCCGCACGGTGCGCCGTCTGCGCGGCGCCACGTCTATCTGCGCCAATGAAGTCTGGCCCGCCCTCTGTACCGGATGTCCGCCAACGTGCGCCTCCAGATGCGCCAGCCCGCCGGACGCCCACCATGGGATGACCGCACGCCCGGCGAGAGGAATCGACTGGTGCGGTACGGCGACTGTTGCCAATGCGTGCCGTGCGCCGTGAGCATCGCGCAGGGTGAACACGGCCTCGGCGCTTTCGTGTTCGGCTGGCGCAGGTAAGCGCCCTTGAATCGTGAATACCTCTCCAGCACGAACGCGCGCTGGCACGCGCAACCCCGCTGGGAGAGCGATCGGCTCAGGCCAGATAACCTCGACCTGCATGACTGACAGCTCGTGCGGGACCGTTGGATGGATACCTGACAGGACTATGGCCAGGCAGCGCATCGGATACCGCATCGGGTGATGTGATGGATGCTGACCCGAGGCAGTGCGCCACTCTGCGAAGGAATACGTGAATATGTGGTCGGCGCCAGGGTGCAGTTCTGCGGGAGATGACGTCCACTCACTGTGGTTGTCATCAACGGCCTTCATGGTGATGCGGCACGGTTCACCTGCGGTCAACCGAACGTGTATGCGGATGGCCGCCCACGGCCGATTGATGACCTTCTGAACAAATAGATCCGCATGTTTGGCGTGCCGAGTGGCGAATCGCCATACCAGGCTGTGTCCCTCGGCGATCGGTTCGATTGCATACAGGCTGTATGCTTCGCGAAACCGTGTCGGCATGCGCAGATGAGCCCATTCCGTCACGCGTCCCCCTGTCAGCGGCAGTTCCGGTAATGTCACAGCTGCTTTCCCCAGCGATCCCAGGCGCCGTCGCGGTCGGTTGTGCGGGCGACGACACCGAGGCGCTCGGTCAACATAGTCACGTACGGAGTTATCTGCCTCCATCGGACCGGTGATACAGCGGATATGTGAACCGGTAGTGCGTCAACCATCTAGCGGATCCCGAGTAAACGGGATGACAACGGAGCGAATTCGACGGTCACCCTTGATCCCGTTCCCAGCGTCCTGCCGGTGAGCAGGTCGGTCACCCGGCCGGAACGCGGCAGGCGGATGGTCCGCCTGCCGGGCTCCTTTACAGAAACCGCCAGCAGGCCGTGCGCGGCGTGAACCACATCGGGTGTGTCCAGATACAGGTGAACACCGGCGTGTTTCATCATCTCCCGCCAGAACGCTGCCGGTAATAACGGAGCGGCTGAGTAGACGATCAGATGAGCGCCTGTCCGCTTTACGGCTGTGACTGGCGTGCCATCGGGTGTGCGAACCCAGACCTCCGCCGCCGGATCGGCCGGAACGAACAGGCGCGGGCCGGGCAAGGCCGGGTTGATGGATACGCCGCGCAACGCAGGGCACACGTCGGTAAACGCAGGCGGTCCCGGCGGTGTGTCCGCCCAGCGCAGTTCCATGCCGGTGAACGCCGACGCGGCGGTTGCGTCCGGCCCTCCATCCGTTGTGAATGCGCCGGCCGCTGACAGAAAGACCGACACGCCCGGACGGTTGCGCAATGCCTGGACCGCAGCCCTCTGTGCGTCCTCTGGACACAGACTGCAGCTGAACACAAACAGGCGATGACGCTCGAGCGCCTTGAGATCCGATGCCAGATAGTGCCCTACCGGCGCGCCGGCACGATGCAGTTCAGGCAACAACTGGATCAGCGGCCAGGCACCCATTGGGTCCCCCACACGCAGCCATGCAGGACCGAATGCATCCACGATCAACGCCGACTGATCGGCCGGGGTGCGGTCATATGTGAGCGCCTCTGTGGCGGCGGCGGTCCACTCTTTGATCCGCTGCATCAGCTGCGGATGATCGTACCGGTTATTGCCGACATCAAACCACCACTGTGCGGCGGCTTGCGCCACTGCATGGGCCAGTTCTTTGTCCTGCTGCAGCAGATCACCCGTCACGTCGCGAGGACGTCCCCATTCGCCGGGTTCACCGCCGGATACAGAGGTGCGTACGTCGTTTTCGTTGAACCAGAGCTTACCGTGCTGCGCGACGCTGCCCTGCAGCGACATAAAGTGCGGTGTGCCTTCCCCGCCGATCTGGCGAAACGCGTAACTGGTGGGACTGCAGAGGCTATCGATGTGCGGGCATCGCAGCACACGCTCCAGACCCATGTGACCCGCGTTCTGCTGGCGTTGTTCTCCGCACAACTGCAGCAGATACCCGTAGAACACGCCGATGATCTTGTCCGGACCGGCCAAGCGCCGCACCACCTGGGCGAACCAGGTGATCGCCTCGGCGGTGAGATCGCTCAGGAAGAGTGCGGCGTCCACGGAAGACTGATCCGTCGGCAGTTGACGCAACCATCCTGCGCCTGACTGCGCCCTTGCCTGGCGCGTGGGCAGTCGCGCCGCAGCCAGTGACACGTCGGGTGCGGCCCAGGCCTTTTGGAGTGCGCTGTCGGTGTGGTACCGCTCGGTTAGCCATTCACGGAAACGATGTTGAGCTGCGGGACTGTAGTCCGCCCAGGCATCTTCATTGGCGCCCCACATCATCCACTCTTCGGTGGTCCCGCTGACCAGATGGTATCCGATCACGCGGTCACCCCAGGGGCGCGATTGAACATACTTGATGAACTCACCGAGCGAACGCTCCACCGCGCGCCGCCAGGCCGGTGATGCCCAGGAGGGCGCACGTCGACCGGCGGTGACACTCTGGGGGGCAGGACGGCCATCACCGGGGTCATACTGCACCACATCATCGGGGTGTTGTTCGATCCACCACTCGGGTGCTCCCAGGTATATGCGGGGAAGCAGCAGCGCGTCGGGACAGGCTTGCAATACCATGGAGGCGCGCTCATCCATTTGAGTAAAGTCCCAGTGGTCTTCAGCCTTCCAGGCGGTGCGGGCCAGCCCGTAGATATGG
>CAZHSN010000252.1:0-4007 GCA_964535125.1 uncultured bacterium | reverse complement strand
TAGGTTAATCAGAACTCCGGCGCGGCACAGCGCCGGAGTTTTTTCGTGAGGTGATATGATGGCTGTGCCGAGACGTGTCGGCGAACCGTGGTCGTTAAGCGGGTCACGCCTGGCCTTTTCAAATTGGCATTGGATCCGCCCGGGCGAATTCGTGTGGATGGATGCACAAGGAAATAATGTCACCGTCTCAGGCAGCACGCCTCCCGTACAGGCATCGCTGGTACGCAGAGACACACCCGAAGGGATCCATCTGGTGGTGGAACCGGCACGCACCGAGGGCCCGGTGTTGAGACCTCAAGCACCATGGGAACGCCGCGGAGTCACTTTGAGCTGCGTGGTTCAACACCATGGTAGGTACGTGGCTTGGGGGCACGCAGACGTGACATCAGGCACTGGTAAGCCAGCACTGACGCCATGCTATTTCACCTCCACCGATGGGCGCCACTGGAACCGTCCGGAACTCACGTTGGTCAAGGACGCCTCTAGTATACACACCAACCTGCTTCCCTCGTGTCCGGATACACCGTTCCTGGATCCTGCAGCAAGTCCCGAGCAGCGCTTCAAAGGCGTAATCCTGTCTGAAATGGGTGAGGATGAGTTTCACGCGTTCCAACAGGAGCGACCTGATGACTGGTCTCCGCTGGCCCATCGCCGCGACTTTGGAGGCATCCATTGTTTGCGCGCCATGACTTCCGCAGACGGTATCCACTGGCGTACAGATCCCAACGCGCTGAGTGTAGAGCACAGCGACACGCAGATCGTCGCCACATTCGACGCGCCATCGGGTTGGTACCGCATCTACACGCGCGCCTATTCGGCTGACCCCACCGCGGACCAGTTTCCGGCTGACGGAACGTTCCGGTACTGGTGGGGTCATCTGCGCCGGTCCGTTGGCATGACGGAGAGTCGAACGTTTCACCGGTTTCCTGTCTCGCGCGTGCTGCTTGACGACGTCCCAGGCATGCGTCCCGACGAGGTTCTTTACACAAACTGCTACACAACCATGCCCAAGGCCCCCGAAACCAGGCTGTTATTTCCCTCCCTTTGGAGCAGCCTCGATGATCGAACCCGGGTGATGGCGCTCGCCAGTTCGGATGGCCGCGTCTGGCGTCCGGTTGGCGACACGGCCGTGATACGCACCGGCCGTACGGGACAGTGGGATGGCGGGTGCGTTTTCGCACGCCCCAATCTGTTTGAACTGCCGAATGGCGACTTCGCGTTGCCGTATACCGGTTATAACGTTCCTCATAAATACCCCAGGGGCCGGTGGCGTTTCGCCACCGGGTACGCCATCTGGCCCAAGGGGCGTCTGATAGGCGTGCATGCCCCAGGCAAAGGCGCGTTTACGACGGTGGCGCTGATGCCTCCCGGGCGGTCGCTTCGTCTGAACGCGCGCATGGCCGCCGGCGGATGGCTGCTGACAGAACTGGCCGACTTGAATGGCAACCCGCTGCCGGGCTATTCATTCGCCGAAGCGCTGCCGCTGAAAGGCGACTGCTACCAAACTGCCCCCCGGTGGCGCAACGCCCAGACATCTCTAGACCCCGGCAAGCCATTGATACTGCGCTTCCGGCTTTATCGAGCGCGTCTGTACTGGGCTGAGTTCGTATGACCTTTTCGGAAGGACTCGATCTCACGCTCCTGCTGGTCACTGAAGGCGCCGCGCACCTGAGCATAGGTGTCCATCCAGAGGTTCAGCCGGTACCGGTCTTCCGGCGTCAGGGGTTTTCCGTGGCCCCTGTCCAGGCGCTGGGCCAACCCGCTGCTCACCGAAGGGGTTTCACCGGGCACAGACCGCCCCCGCCGATACGCGGTGCTCACCAACTGCCTCAGGCTGGGTGAACCGGTATCCAACAACCGGTCATAACTGGAGTCTTGGGTTAACGGCAGATGCTCTGCCTTCCCGCCTGGCGCATGGCAACCGGCGCAGTTCTGATCCAGTACCGGCTGCACCAGGATGTCGTACCGGATCGGCCAGCTGCCGTCCGGCTCAGGTTGCGGCGCCGAGGGCCGGCGCTGAAGCGCCTGAAGTGTTCCCAATGGGGGCGGAGCTGTATCGCGGCGCTCATGACAACCGATGCAGGACAGCGTCTGACCGGGCTGCACATACGTGGCGCTGCGCATCGTCTGTATGGCCCTGCCGTGCGCATCCAGTGCCTGAAAGAACACCGGCATACCCCCCGGCACTTGGAAGCAGGCCGATCCATCGGCCTCAACAGGCGCCACACCCAGTACAGCTTTCCCGGGGTCATCGCCGGTCACTCCCAGGTGGGGCGTGTTCATCCAGGGCTGCGGTTTGGTAGGCAGCGCCACAATGCGAAGCGCCTTCACCTGTCCCCGCAGTTGCTGCGGCAGCCCCCTGTTCACATCCGCCAGCACATACAGTCCGTCTGTCTGATCTGCGCGCGCCGTTGCGGGAATGATCTGAGGCTTGGCGCGCGGTCTCACAGGTATCGGGTACATGACGCTGATGTCCGGATCGCGGCAGATCAGTTCCAGGTTGCCGAATGTATCCAGTACATACAACCCCATGGCGTTCACCGGGTTCACCGCCCCCTCAACTCCCAGAGGTTGCGAACTCCAGCCAACCAGATGGTACGTTTCGGAAAGAGGCCAGGGAGAGGCAAAGTACGTGGTCGGCCATCCTTCTGTCTCAGGGAAACAAACCTCCGGCGTAAGCCGTGTAATCGCTTCGTCTCCATCGACCGCGCGATTGGGATCCAGCAGGATCAGGCTGCCCCCCGTGATGGAGTGATGGCCGGAGGCCGTAGCAATAAACCGATGGGATCCCGGGATCTCGCGGGCCTCAAACACGCAGTGCGGGTTGCTGGTGTAGTTGCCGTATTCGATGCGTGGATGGCCTCCGTCCGGCAGGGTGGACCACAGCTTCATATAGGGCATGTTGTCGCGGTCCACATAATCCCAGCGCGCATACAGAATGCGGCCATCACGGGCCACGGAGGGAGTCCACTCGAAGCTCTCAAAGGCCGATATGGGACGGATGTCCGAACCATCCGCAGCCATCGTGTGCAGCGTATATACCGCCACAGGACGCACGGCGTCGCCGCCGCAGCGCACATATCCGTCCGGGGTACTCGCGTCGCGGTCGCACGGCCGTGTAGAGGGGCGCACCAGTGACGCTCCGCGACGGGTTGACAGGAACACAATACGCCCGTCTGGCAGCCAGCGTGCATCGAAGTGATCGAATGGCCCATGTGTCAGGCGTTTCAGTCCGGTCCCGTCCAGGTTGACCTGGTAGACGTGGTAAAACGCATCTTCAGGAACAGCCTGCTTGTCCAGCTTCACGGCAGAGGCGAGTTGCGGATAGTACCGACACCAACTGAACAACACGGTACGTCCGTCATAGGACAACTCGGGTGTTAACGCGCTACCCTCAGGCAGACCGGATGTGAGGCACCGTTCGCGTACGCGACCGGTCTTCCATCCTTCCAGCACATACACGCCTCCACCCGGACGCGACCACCATCCGAGGTATTGGTCAGACATGTGCGAGTACTGCCCGGGAGCGCGCTTAACACACAAGATCTGTTCGAAGTTCAACAGCGGGTTCCGCATCACCAACGTCCGCACCGCCGCTCTGGCGCGCAGGTAGTTCGCGCGCGACGCATCGGCAGGATCAATGGCGTTCAACAGGCGAACGACTTGCGTCACATCGACGCCCCGTGTTGCCAGGTCGGCTGCCAGCAGCTTACCGCGGCGAACAACCTCTTCTACCGGAAAGCCTTGACCCAGCGCCGGAGGCGCAAAACGAGACCAGGGACTCACACTGCACTGTGTAGCGGGCCGATGCAGCGCGAGGTTACGTGCCGGTGTGTCTGCACCATACACCTCCACTTCATCCAGATGCAGGAAGCCGGCCCCGGGTGCTACCAGACGAATGTACCGCGCAGCGGCGCCGCCGCACCGCACTGTCAACGGCGGTCCTCCTCGCACACCATGGAACAGCGTGCCTTCATGCCGGTACCAGACAGCCCAGCCTTGGCCAT
>CAZHSN010000251.1:0-4082 GCA_964535125.1 uncultured bacterium | reverse complement strand
TGCCCCACCATCAATGCCGTCATCGCTTTGGTATTGGACCCGATATGGAACCGGTCGTTGACTGTAACGGGCGTGTTTGATGCGCCCATGCGGCGCACACCCACCGCACCAACAGCCGTCACACGCCCCCGTTTGACCACCGCGGCCGCCAGCGCCGGCATACCGTGTTTCTCCTGATACGTTTTCAAAATACTGTTCAGTGACTGTTGCGCACACACTGCGGCGCAAGTCCAGACACACAGCAGCCCGCTCAAGACAACAGTTGACCGCCTGATGTTCGCCATCGTCCTCCTCCATCTTATGGCTCCGCGTCCGCCCACGCACCGGTGGACGGTTACACACGGCATTTCACCAGGGCGTCACACGATACCTTCAGGATGAACAGGCCGTTCAACCCGGACCGTCAGACGGCGGCCCATGTATAAACCGCTCTCAAGCGACAACATCCAGGTATCCCGGTGATCGGGTGCGTGTTCTATACTGTATCTGCATCGGTATCCGTGCGCATCAGCGGTGTCACGCTGGTCGGCCAGGCAACTGATTGATGAAAGCCCAGGGTGAACCTACGCCATGTATGACGCAGTGAAGACAATCCTGCAGTTGATTACGGGGCACGCGCGTGCCGTCATCAGGGGATCTTACGAAGACACCCGATCCATCACCGAACTGACTGATTGCAGCCGCTACCCTCCCGAAGTCACCGAACTGGCCGAAACACTCGGCCTGATGGCAGTCAAGGTAGAGGCGCGCGAACACGCCCTGCAGCAGACGATCACGGAACTGGAAACGCGAAAGCAGGAACTTCAGCGCACGCTGCAAGTCCGAGAGGAAGCCAGCCGGTTGATCACATGGTTTACATTCGGCTTCAGCGTGTATGCGTTCATTCTGGCTTTCCTGTACTCACCGCAGATCTACACCACCATGCGTCCGTAACTGATACGCTGGTACGGCACATCCTTTACGTTGTTACAGCTGCTGTTGATCCTGGCCATTCTGCGTCACGGGCGCGCGTCGCTGGCCCGATATGGATGGACGCTGCACAACTCACGCCCGGCTGTTCGCGAAGCTCTCCTGTCAGCAGGCGGCATGGTCATCCTGTTCGCCGCCTTGAAAGTCGTGCTCACCCGATCAGGGATGGCGTTCCACGGCCAACCGCTCCTGACAACCGATGTGTTCGACATGTTCTTCTTCCTGTATCTGGTGTTTGCACCCGTGCAGGAGTTCCTGACGCGCGGCGTGTTTCAAAGCGCCATCGAACGTATCCTGACAGGTCCACACGCCACACGGATGGCCATCATCACGACGTCGTTGCTGTTCAGTGCCGTGCACACGACATTCTCGCTGCCGTTTGCGCTGGTGTCATTATTCGCTAGTCTTTACTGGGGTCATCTGTTCGCGCGGTATCGCACCCTCGCCGGGCCGGCGCTGTCCCATGTCATGCTGGGTGTGTTGTTCATGTTGTTCGGATTCTGGGAACCGTTGGCGTTCGAGATATGAAGACGGTGTCAAAATGAAGATACGCAGGGAAGTCATACCCTGCATCGCGCTTGGATGGTGTGTTGGCGCCGCGTTATACGGGGTAAGCGCGTCCACCCATGCATCAACTATCCCCGGATGGGTGGCGCTGCTCACGCTTTTGGCGACTGCGTCGTTGCTGTGGTTCTTTCGCGACCCCGACCGCACACCGCCGACCGACACCGATCTCATCGTTTCGGCCGCCGACGGTATCGTGCACACAGTGACCCGGTTGCCGGCAGAGGAGTTTCAACCGCTCTGCACGCAGTTTGGCTTGACCGCCGCCCAGACGGCGCAGATGGATCGGTTGAACAGCGGTGACGTGACCCGGATCAGTGTATACTTAAGCCTGTTGGACGTACATGTAAACCGTGCGCCGATCACAGGCCGATACCGCTTTTTGGGATATGCCCCCGGCCGGCGGCGTATCGCACGGTCCGGCAGGGCATCCACCGATAACCAGCGCAACATGATCTATGCCAGAGGGGAACATACCGAGTGTCTGTTATTCCAGATCGTGGGGCCCGTTGTGCGTCGCGTGGTCTACTGGCGCCCAGCCGATACCGAACTCACCTGCGGAGACCGTATCGGCATGATGAAGTTCGGCTCACGACTTGACATTTATCTGCCGTCGGCAGATATCATGCTACGGTGTCGAGTCGGCGACCGGGTGCGAGCCGGTGAGACGCCGTTGGCATCGGTGACACGACCACAGCCAGAGACCCCTTCATGCTCCTGACCTGGCGGCAACGGCTACCGGTCTGCGTAACGCTCCTGGCCCTGCTCACGGCCTGCGCGAGTATGGTCATGAGCATGCACGGGCAGGCGGATAGAAACCCGGCGGCCTTTACGTGGGCAGCGCTGTTGATCCTGATCACCTTGCTGCTGGATGGACTCGATGGAAATGTCGCGCGATGGCTGGATGGCGTCAGCGCATTCGGAGCCGACCTGGACACTTATGTTGACTTCGCCGGATACGCCATCGCGCCGGCGCTGCTGCTATATGCGATCTGGCCAACCGGTTTTCCTGTCTCGCTGCGTGAACTCGTGCCCGCGTTGATCGTTATCTTTGGCGCGATCCGGCTATCCCGATTCCGGCTATACGATACGTCACGCGGTCTTCAGCGGTTCATCGGGCTGCCGATGACGATGAACGCATCCTATATATCGCTCTGGGTGATCCTGGGCCAACACAACACTTGGGTCTGGAATGCGCCGCTGCCGGTGAGTCTGTTCTTTATCTGCCTGGCCATTCTGTTACCGTTGCAGGTCAGCCGTGTACACTACCCCTCTGTGGTGAAAGCCCCGCACACCTATGCGCTCAGCGTGATCTCCATCACCGCTCTGGCGTTCATCGTGTGGCTGGCGCCTTCATACGCCACTCATGGGGCGCTTATCGTGCTGTTGATCGGCTGTGTATATGTACTGGTAGTGCCATTGGTGCTGCGGCGCCGCGACCAGACGTCATACAGGCACCCTTAACCAGACGCTGTCGGCCCGCACCGCACACGGTGCGACTAGCAGGTTTGCGTACAGCTTGATATCCGGATGCGGCTCGGGGAGGTTCGTAATGGCCACTCAGTTACTCGTGTTCTCCGGCGTCTCACTGGTCCTGCTCCTGTGGAACACAGGGGCGGCTGTCTGCACGTTCCGTCGACGGCGCGCCATCCCAATGTCGATACGGTGGTCATCCTGGCTGACAGTGATCCTTCCGTTGCCGGCTTTGGTGGCCTGGCAGCAGGCGTTTGACACAGGCGACCGATCAACCCTCGCCCTTTCGTGGCTCTATCCCCTGATGTATTTCTTGGCGGCATGGCAGAGCGCACACACGCCGGGACGTGGACGGATCTGGCTGACCCTGTACAACACGTTGATCGGCGTTGTGCTGTCGCTGCGACTGGCCGAGTACATGCTGGGTGATCTGGGGCTGACGGTCGCCGGGCTGCAGGTAGCATTCACCCGCGTGCAGATGGCCTCTGTCATGATGATGGCCCTGTGGGTTCAGTTACCGTTCTACCCGCCCGTGTTGATGCTGCCTCCACGCCGCTCATCACCGGACGGAGCGCCTGTCCGACGCACCGGATGGTGGTTGATCCCCGCCATCCCGGCGTGCCTTTTGTCTGCGGCCATTCTGGCGCTGACACCGCACGGATACGCGTATGCCGGCGACTGGCGCGGGTTCACGCCGGACCGGCATCAACCCCGGTCTGCATTCCGGCAGGGTGCGGTAATCCGGCTGTCTGCGAAAGCCTTTCCCGATGCCCGATGGCTGGCCATCTGGAGCAAGGCAATCGACGATGGCCGGTTTCGCGCCGTGAACCTGTTCATTGACTCCGACCTGGCCAGCTCACCCGCGCTCCTCCGCAAAGCGGTCGCGTTCGCCGATGAACTGCGGGGTCGTGGTCATACGGTCATCGTCACCAGCGACTTCACGAAAGATGTCCTCAACGGGCGGTATACGCGCACCCCACAGGGCTTGTGCCAAGCGATGACCCCTTGGTCACTTCAGGTGCTGCGCGCATTCCGCCCGACACACTTTGTGCCTATCATTGAACCGTATGGAGCTG
>CAZHSN010000250.1:0-4115 GCA_964535125.1 uncultured bacterium | reverse complement strand
GGCGATCAGTTAGGCGGTGGCGTGCTCCTATCTCTACCGACCTGTCCCCATCTTCGGGGCCTACCGGGTTGCGTTGCGCTTTGGACTCAGCTTGATGGGCGCCGTGATCATCACCGGCCTGGTGATCGGAGTACTCGTCTTGTTGGTGGTTGGGGCGATGATCGCAGCGGCATCGCTGTTCGATATGTTCGAATCATTCAGCGGGGTGGTGGCGGTGATCGGATTGTGCGTTGTTGGGGTCCTGGCAGCGGTGGCGTTCGGGGTGTTGTTCATCATGGCTCCTGCGGTGGTCGTGCTGGAGGGCAAGAAAGCGATGGCTGCGGTGCACCGGAGCTATGAGTTGGTTCGCGCTAACTGGCGGCGTGTTTGGGCCGCGCAGATCTGTGTGCTGGTCATGTTGTATGCTCTCGCTGCGGTGTTCCTGGCACCCTATGGGATATTGGTTAGCGCGTTGTTTGATCCGACAGACATGTCATCGATGTTGCTCCTAACCGAGGTCTCTTCGTTGATCTTTGGACTGGCAAGCACATTGGTAACGCCGTTGCAGATGATCATGACGGTGCTGCTGTACTATGATGCGCGCATACGGCTGGAGGGGTTCGACATTGAGACGCTGGCGCAGCGGTTTTCCGATGCCCCGCCTTCATTGACTGGAAAACCGGAGAGCGCGCAATGAACGATGCGCTGCGTCCCCGCAGTATCGCGGAACTGCTCGATCATACGGTGGAACTCTACCGCCGCCATTTCGTGCTGCTGTTTGGCATACCCGCCCTGGCCATCGTACCTGTGGTCTGCCTGGTGCTGCTCCTGCGTGGTTGCATAACTGTGGTTTCGATACTGGTGATGTCATGGCTCATGCTGATGGCTATTGGTGCGATGAGTCATGCAGTGGTGCGCATCTATCTGATGGAGCCGGTCACTATACGGGACGCTTGGAAGGCGGCGTTTCAACGCTGGCTGAGTTTGATTGTCTCTGTGGTTTTGGCCGCCGCGGGTATTGGCTCAGCGGTCGCGGTAGGTATGGTCTTTATTAGCGCTGTGCCACTGAGTGTTCACAACATGGTTGAACTAATGGTAAATGCAGCGCTGGCCGTTGCAATGGGGTCCGGTTTAGTTTCGCTTGCAGTGCTGTTGTTGTTAGGCCCGACGGTGGTTATGGTGGAGAACATTGATGGCATTACCGCGATGCGGCGCAGTATGGCTTTAGTGCGTACCAACTGGCGGAGAGCATGGTCCTGCGAAGTCGTTGTGCTAGTGCTCTTTGGAACAGTCTTCTGTATTATGACTGCCGTGGACAACATTGTATTTGGCATTGTCACTCGTTTCATCGGCCCTAAGGCTTGGCCGATCCTCTTATCTCTGTCTGGCCTTTGGGCCGGCATGGAGGTCCTGTTCATGGTTCCACTGCAGCTCATTCTCACGGTGCTGTTGTATTTTGATGCGCGCATACGGCTGGAGGGGTTCGACATTGAGACGCTGGCGCAGCGGTTTTCCGATGCCCCGCCTTCATTGACTGGAAAACCGGAGAGCGCGCAATGAACGATGCGCTGCGTCCCCGCAGTATCGCGGAACTGCTCGATCATACGGTGGAACTCTACCGCCGCCATTTCGTGCTGCTGTTTGGCATACCCGCCCTGGCCATCGTACCTGTGGTCTGCCTGGTGCTGCTCCTGCCAGGCATCCTGTCTGTGATAGCTGCATTGCTGATGGTCTGGCTCTTGCTGATGGCTGCCGGTGCGATGAGTTATGCAGTGGTGCGCCTCATTCAGAAAGAACCGGTTACCATACTGGACGCATGGAAGGCCGCATGTCAACGCTGGCTCAATGTGACCGTCGCCGCGGCTCTCGTCGTCCTGTGTGTCGGGCTGACGTTCGTCATCGTATCGGCCGGCGGGAGCGTTGTGGCTTCAATCTTGTCATTGACCCCAATGATGGTTGGCGGACTGCTCGCTTTGGCGTTGGGCATTGTCAATGCACTCATTGTGGTCGCTTTTTCGGTTCTGTTTGTGATGGCTCCGACAGCGGTGATGGCGGAGGGTATCGATGGCATCACCGCGATGCGGCGCAGTATCGCGCTGGGGCGCGCCAACTGGCTGCATATGTGGGCTTGCCATACTACGATGTTGGTGTTTGCAGCGATGATCACCTATGTGCTCAGTTTCGTGGGCGTAATGATCTTCTCCAATCTGGGCATGACAGATGGTGTTGATCATCACCATGTTGTGCCGATGATTCTTCAGGTCGTGCTCACGCTGACGGGCTTACTCAGCCTGTTGTTGGTTCCACTGCAGCTCATTCTCACGGGGCTGTTGTATGTTGATGCGCGCATACGGCTGGAGGGGTTCGACATCCAACTGCTGGCCGAACGGTTTGGGGACAGGGTTTCCGTCCGTTCCGCTGAAAGCGACGGAGCGGTTTGATGGCGCTGCGCTGGCGACAAGGAACGGCCGCCATCTGGTTGCTGATGTGGTGCGTCGTATGGGTGATCGGGTGTCCGCCGACCCGCGCGGAGGATGCGGCGTCCTATCGTTCGCACATTGAGCAGTGCCGGCCGTTTCTGATCGCCGCGGCGCAGGCCGAACGGATGGCCATCGGTACCGGAATGCCTTGGGCGATGGAAGCCCTGCAGCGGCTCGGTCCTTCGAATACAGTGCAGTTCCAAGGCCGGAGGCACGTCCCTGCGACCGATTCGCTGCGCGCTGTACTGCTCAGCCTGTATTCCGGTTATCTGACCAAGGCGGCAGAGGGCTTGGATGCGACCGTGGACTCCCTCGATACCCGCTTAGTGATGCTGCAGCCCTCACCGGCGCCTCCGCCCATGGTAATGGCCCATGCAGAGGAAGCCTTGTCTGCCGAACTCAAGAGGGCAGCATATCAAGTGGGTTATCTGGCGTCGTTGCGTCAGAGCATTGACGAATATCTGGAACGGCTGCTCCAAAATCTGCACCCCGGTGACTTTAACGGTGACTATGTGACATTTTTCCTGATCATGGCGCTGTTGGGCGCAGTGGGTACCGCGCTGGGGTTGTTGGTCATACGTGTCATACGCGTGAGACGTCGGCGGAACGTTGAACCGGCGGAGCCGGTCCCTGCGTGGGAGGAGACGCCGGCGGACACTGGAACATGCTTGCACTTCGCCGAGCAAGCCGCATCCGAAGGGCGATATGAGGACGCGCTGAGATGGCTGTTCCGCGCGGCGTTACAAAGCCTGCAGGAGAACGGCCATGTAGAAGACCGCCCGGAATGCACCAACTGGGAGATGGTGCGGATGCTGGACCGCGGCTTTCCGCAGACCGCTGAACCGTTTCGTCAGATGGTGATGCTGTTTGACGCCCACATCTATGGGGGGCGCCTGGTGACCGAAGAGCGGTATAGAGAGGGACTGGTATTGCTGCAGACCATTCGTGGCGGTGAAACGATATGAGGCTGTCGCGGGATGCCTGGCTGCTGGTGGGCATGGGGGCGTTGCTCGCGGTCACCGTGGTGCTCGTGCTGACTCAAGGGCGATCGGATGACGACAGCGACTGGTATCCTCGGCACTCTTCGCGGTTGACCACGCCGGCAGGGCTGCACGCGCTATATCAGACGCTGAAACAGATGAACTACCGTACCCTGCGTCTGACAACGCCCGTCGGCAAAGACACCGAGGATGGTCTGGTTTTCAGCGTAGGGCAGGAGCATGATGCAAAGGCCTGGGCGGGTATTCAGCGATGGATCGCCAAGGGTAACGTGTATGTGTATGCTCCCCGTCGTGGTCGGACCCTTTCGGCCCGGCTCGATACGAGTTGGATGCCGTTGCGCCTCGCAGAGCCTTCCGAGTGGCCCCGCACTGCCCCCAACGTCATGGGGTTGAAGGATACCGAAGTACTAGACCCTCTGATGTGGTTCGATGAGTGCGCATGCGACGATACAGACACTCAGGACGACCACTCCGCGGCGCACGACCGCGGCGTCAGACAGGTGGTAGTGCTGACGCCGCTATATCGCCTGCAGGGGATAGAAAGCGGTATGAACCGGTCGGTTCCGGTACCTCCGCGGTTCCGAGTTGGATTACAGCAACCCACACTGGCGTCGATCGGCGTCGCACGATATGGCAGGGGTTTACTGGTCGTGCT
>CAZHSN010000249.1:0-4145 GCA_964535125.1 uncultured bacterium | reverse complement strand
CCATTGGATCGCCTGTTTGCTGCGTTATTCCCCTGTGCGTCCATCACCGGCGCGCCGAAGATACGCACCAGCGAAATCATCGCCCAACTGGAGACGACCCCTCGCGGCATCTACACGGGCTGCGTCGGGTTTATCGCACCGGGTGGAGACGCGCAGTTCAACGTGGCGATTCGGACGGCCCATCTGAACCGGACAACCGGCCAGCTGGAGTACGGCATCGGCAGCGGGATCACATGGGACTCCCGTGGGGCATCCGAGTTTGCCGAATGCCTGCTGAAAGCGCGTGTCGTTTCCGAGCCATACCCTTCATTCGATCTGCTGGAGACGCTTCTCTGGACTCCTTCCGGCGGATACTTCCTGCAGGAAGCACATCTGCGTCGGCTGGCCGACTGTGCCGAGTACTTCGGCTTTCCTGTGGATCTGTTGTCCGTCCGGGACGCGTGGCAACAGGCTGCGGCAGTGCTTCCATCGCAGCGCCATCGGGTGCGCTGTCTGGCCCCCCGATGCGGATAAGTCCGCGTGGAAACCCATCCGATCGGGGCGCCTTCGCACCGCGCCCTTCGGGTGGCGTTGGCCGATCATCCCATTGATCCACATGATCGCTTCCTGTACCACAAGACCACACACCGAGCGGTCTACAACACGGCTTGCGCCGCGGCGCCGGAAGCCGACGATGTACTGCTGTGGAACCCGCATGGAGAGATCACCGAATTCACCCGGGCGAACGTGGTGATCCGCCTGGATGGCCAACTGTTGACTCCCCCGGTGCGGTGCGGTCTGCTCGCCGGTGTGTACCGAGCCCATTTGCTCAGCACCGGACGGATCCGCGAGGCGGTCATATCCAAAACCGACCTGATGCGGGCACAACATATCTACTTGGTGAACTCCGTGCGGGGCTGGATGCCGGCCGTGTTGGGCTGATCCCGGGGACGGAGCAGATCGACGCCGCGGGCGGGACGGCGTCTACCCGCAAGGAATGCCGGTAGACGCCGCGATGCACCGAACTCCGGTTCCTGAGCAGCCGTAGGGCGTCAGTATGCTGTACCCCTTGACAGGGCTAGCTCGATAGGTCTATAGTGGTGGTATCCGCAATTGTTGCGGATGCAGGCGATTTGAATCGCATCTTCCACCTCAGGCGACCGGCCCTGCAGTGCGGGTTGGCAAAACGTGTTGTTGCCTCTGCCGCAGAGAACCGGACCTGTACCGTTCGGGAGGAACTGCCTTGCCGGAAACCTATCTGGCCCATTCGGCCAACGAAGCCGGAATCGTACAGACCCAGTATGCCCACCTCACGGGTGTTGCTCAGCTTGCCGGGCAGTTCGCATCCGCTTGGGGCGGATGCGAAGAGGCACGCCTTGCGGGATTATTACATGATCTTGGCAAGTACGGCGAGCGTTTCCAAGCCCGACTGCGGGGCGTAGGATCACACATCGACCACTGGTCTGCCGGCGCTTGGGAGGCCTTGACCAAATATCGAGCTTTGGCGGCCGCTTTGTGTATCGAGGCACACCATGTAGGGCTGCAACCGGTTGAAAAGTCACGGTTGAGAGCTCTCTCTCCGAAAAGACTGTTGATCAATCATCCAATGCAGCTGAAGCCATCCACGGACACACATGAGCAGCTGCTTGAGCAGCTCATGCAGGATGGGATACATCCGGTAGCACCATCTGTAGTACATTGTCCGCAGATTGCCAACACAGCCACCGCGATGCTGGATGTGCGGATGCTGTATTCAACACTGGTAGATGCGGATTTCCTGGATACAGAGTCACACTTCAACACTACGGAGCCTGACAATCCCTATCTGCGTCCAGCCGGCCCTGAACTGCAGCCAGAGCGCGCGCTGCAGTGTGTGCTGGAGTATATCGATCAGTTGGATCGCCGAGGATCTGAATCGGTCAACGCGCTTCGAAGTGACCTGCTGTCCACGTGCCTGGATGCGGCAAGTTGCGCGCGAGGGCTGTTCACGCTGTCTGCGCCAACAGGCAGCGGCAAGACGTTAGCGATGCTGGCGTTTGCTCTCAAACATGCGGCTGTCCATGATCTGAGGCGGATCATCCTGGCAGTGCCGTATTTGACCATCATTGAACAGACCGCCGGTGTCTATCGCCGCATACTGGAACCCGTGTTCGGTGACCAATATATACTGGAGCACCACAGCCTGTCGGGTACACGTGGCGCACAGGGCAACTCGGATGAGCAGCAGAAGGATGATCAAGCGCGGCTGCTGGAGCAAAATTGGGACGCCCCGATTGTCATCACCACTGATGTGCAGTTGCTGGAGTCGTTGCATGCGGATCGGCCGGGCGCTTGCCGGAAGCTGCATCGCATTGCGAACAGCCTGATGCTGTTTGACGAAGCCCAATCGATACCTCCCAGCCTGGCCTGCCCGACGCTGGCCGCGCTGTCGCACCTTACAGCCAGATATGGCGCCAGTGTGCTGTTTGCCACCGCCACACAACCTGCGTTTGACGCTTTTGATGATGTGGTGAAAAAGATGGGGGCCCCCGGTTGGCGGCCGCAAGAGATCGTTCCGCAATCACTTGACTTGTACAATCGCGCACGCCGGGTAGAGGTGTTCTGGTGCGAGGATGGTACGGATGATACCGATGAAGGCCTGGCAGAGCGCCTGCTGGAGCATCCTCAAGTACTCTGCGTAGTCAACACCAAGCGGCTGGCGTTAAAGCTGCTGCACCGCCTGCGTCCCTTCACGGGCGATGGCCTGTTTCATCTCTCGACCAACATGTGCCCTGCACATCGGCAGGATGTGCTGGCCAGCGTGCGTGAAAGGCTGACGATGCCCTTCGCGCGTTGCGTCTTGATCGCCACGCAATGCATTGAGGCCGGCGTGGACATCGACTTCCCCGTGGTGTACCGCGAAATGGCGCCGCTGGAGGCCATTGCGCAGGCCGCCGGACGGTGTAACCGTAATGGCGTACGCCCGGAACCCGGTCTGGTCGAGGTGTTTTCCATGCAGGAGGATTGCAGACATTGGCCGAACACAGCCTATAGGCAGGCCACAGAGATCACTTGGTCGTTGTTGCGCCAGTACGGAGCCGACTTCATGGATATCGATAATCCGGAGGTGTTCCGTGTGTACTATCAACGGTTGTTTAACATCGCCCGCCCGGAGATGCAGAAGCAGGCGCTTCTGTGCGCCATTCAGATGCAGCACTTTCCATTGGTAGCCCAGGAGTACCGTCTGATCGACCAAAACACCATTAACGTACTGGTTCCTTATGACTTGGACCGATTTGCCGACCTGGCCGAACAGGCCCGGAGATTCGGCCTGACGGCACGATGGATACGCGAAGCGCAACCCTTTACGTTATCCATCTTCCGGCCCAAGAACAGCGATCCGGTCATGGGTCAGATGGAACAGATCAAGACAAACCCCAGCCCTAAGGCGCCGTTGTCAGAACACTGGTACCTGTATTGCCATCCACCAGGGTATGACCGCGACCTGCTGGGGCTGTGCGCAGAAGAGAGCAAACCCGTATGGATTGCCTGAACAGGAGGAATGACGTATGACACCTGCCACGCATATACTGGAGGTCTGGGGTGATCTGGCGTGCTTCACCCGGCCGGAAATGAAGGTGGAGCGTTTCAGCTACCCGGTGATTACCCCGTCTGCCGCTCGCGCCATCTTCGACGCTATCTACTACAAACCGAAGTTCCGTTGGCAGATCACACAGATCGATGTGCTGCGGGAACCGGCGTACATCGCTTTGCGACGGAACGAAACCAAAGAGAAAACCAACACCAACGCGGTAAGCCGATGGATGAGGGGAGAGGATGTCCAACCGATTTTCACCGATGTGGACCGGGAAAGCGCCGGCACTGACCAGAAGGGCCGTACACAGCGACAGACCATGGCGTTGAAAAACGTGCATTATCGCTTGTACGCCCAGGCGTTGACTTGGAGTGGCACTGATGCGGATCAAATGGCTGTTGATGCGCAGTTTCGGCGTCGAGCAGCGCGCGGGCAGTGCATCTATCAACCCTATCTGGGCTGCCGCGAGTTCCCCGCATATTTCGAACTGCGAGAGGACGTACCTGACCAGACACCGGATATTAACATCGACATCGGCTGGATGCTGTATGACGTATTCGACCTGTCGCGGCCCGGCTCGTCTGACTCACCG
>CAZHSN010000248.1:0-4148 GCA_964535125.1 uncultured bacterium | reverse complement strand
GGCGCCGATCATCCTTCACGGCTGGTGCGCGGCATCTGTGCAGCAGGCCATAAGGCGATGTACTGCGATGAATGGGGTGGCCTGCCCGATGAGGAGTTCTTGAACGCCCTCGATCCGGCGCTGGCATCGCTGCGCAGCCGACTTTATGACCGGGCGGTCCCCTGCGACCAGCAAGCCGGAACGCTGTGCGCAGAGTGGGCAGAAACACTGAAGCTGCGCGAGGGTATTCCCGTGGCTGTGGGCGCATTCGATGCACATTTCGGCGGCATCGGCGCAGGCATCCGGCCCGGATGGCTGGTGAAGATCATCGGCACCTCCACGTGTGACATGATGGTAGCCCCCGGCGATCAGCCGATCGCTGACATCCCCGGCCTGGCGGGCATCGTCAAGGGCTCCATCCTGCCCGGTTATTGGGGTCTGGAGGCAGGACAGAGCGCCGTCGGCGATATCTTCCTGTGGTATGTCAACGAGATCATGCCCGGCGGAGCCGAGGCCGGATCGCATGAGGCGTTGACCGCCGCCGCCGCACAACTGCGCCCCGGCGAAAGCGGATTGCTCGCACTGGATTGGAACAACGGGAACCGGTCGGTGCTGGGCGACCAGCGGCTGGTTGGGCTGCTGATCGGACAAACGCTGCACACCACTCCCGCAGAGATCTACCGGGCGCTGGTGGAAGCGACCGCGTTCGGCGCGCTGGCGATCATCGACCGGTTCGAAGAGTACGGCGTGGGCATCGAGCAGGTGGTCAACTGCGGCGGAATTGCCGAAAAGAACCCGATGGTGATGCAGATCTACGCCGATGTGACGGGCCGCCCCATGCGCATCTCCCGCAGTTCGCAAACCTGTGCGCTCGGCAGCGCTATCGCCGGTGCGGTTGTGGCCGGTGTGTATCCAGACTGCGAAACGGCACAACAGCACATGAGCGGCTTGAAGGACACAATATATACACCAGACCCAGCGGCACATGCTGTATACAAGCGGCTCTATGCGCTGTACCAAAAACTCTCGAACGCATTCGGCACACCTGGAGGCGGCGGGGATCTGTATCCGGTGATGAAAGAACTGATCGCCATCCGCACCGAACAGCGCGCCTGATTCACAACCGATCGGGGAGCCGCACGCATCGCGTCGGCTCCCTGGTGCTTGGAGGATTACATGCCATACTCATTGCCGCCCGGTGATATCGCACGCCTGCGAAAGCTGGCCCGTACGCAAGCCGCAATCGCCGGCCTGGACATCATGCAGCGGCGCAAAGCGATGTGGACGGGAGTGAACGACGCCATCCCCGGCACCCGTCCCCCATTCGCCATCGAAACCTGGACATTCGACCGCGATTTCATGCCACCCTCTATTTATGAATGCCAGTCACCGTATGGGCGGCAGATCGAGGCACTGCTGCTGCGGAACATCCGGCACCACGAACTGCTGGATGACGACCATGTCTGTCCGGACACATATGACATGTACTGGCATGTCTGGATCGATGAGTTCGGTATCGAGATCCCGACATCCTATGCCACCGACTCGGAGGGGGTGATCACCGGCTATCACTTCGAGTGCCCCATCAAGGATCTAAGCCAGGGCTTCGATATGATAAAGCCCGCCACCTTCGGTGTGGATCGGGAGGGTACCCAGGCCGAACTGGAGTTCCTGCAGGACCTGTTCGACGGGATCCTGCCGGTCGCGCGCCGCTCCGGCGTGTATGGTCCCTTGAGTCTCACTCAACGCCTGGTACGGTTGATGCCTCAGGATGCGTTCTTCGAAGCGATGTATGAATGCCCGGAACAGCTGCATCAGCTGATGCGCTATCTCACCGACAACGCATTGCGCATCTGCCGATGGGCGGAAGCCGAGGGGCTGCTGGAGCTGAACAACGGTAACCAGTGCACCTGCGGCACGTGCTTCAACTTCACCACCTTGCTGCCCAAACAGCCTGTACAACCCGGACAGGTAAAGCTGAAAGACATGTGGGCGCCCATGGATAGCCAGGAGACCGTAGGCGTGTCACCGCGGCAGTTCCACACGTTCTGTTTTCCCTACTACGCCGAGCTGGCCGATCTGTTTGGACTGGTCTACTGGGGGTGCTGCGAACCGGTGGACCCCATCTGGGAGCAGTCGATCAGCCGGCTGCCCAACCTGAAGGCCGTCTCCATTTCCCGCTGGGCCGACCAGCACCGAATGGCCGACTACTTGGACGGGACGGGCATCGTGTATTCCCGAAAGCCCAACCCGAACCTGCTGAGCGTAGACAAGCAGCTGAACGAAGAAGCCTGGGCAGCCGAAATCCGATCCACCCTGGATGCGCTTGCCGGCAAGGAGATCCCGCTGGAATTCGTGGTGCGCGACGTGTACACCCTGCACGGGGATATCGGCAACGCGCGCCGCGCTGTTGACGTCGCGCGAAGCGTGATCGATACATACTACCCACCGCTGTAGCTCGGCGATGTGCAGGGCGGCGGTCAGTTACCGCCCTGCACGTCACCATATCACGCCTCCAGCAGCACGCAATCCCCAGCGGCCAGTTCGCCCTGCCACATCGTGCGTCGGGCCGTCCAGCGGCGCGTATCGCTGTAATACGCGCGGATGAGTTCATTCCCGGCGCTTACCGTGCATCGCAGCGCATGCATCCAGCTGCGGTTCACCAACAGCAGTCGCCGGCCATCTGCTCCACGCGTAAACCGGCCGGCCATCCATTCGCCGTCGCATTCAACGCGCCATCCGGGCAATCCGTCCTGCGGTCCGGCATTGGCGGGCACAGGGGCGCTGTGGCGTGCGCCGGCCCAGCGCCACCCCCTCAACGCCGTTAAAACGGCTTCGGAGGCCGTGTTCACCCGGCGTATCATGGCGCGGCGCTCGGGCACATTCAGCGCATCCTCTTTGGTGAAGTGACTGAGTCCGGCAGCGCCCATCGCCAGCGAGGTGAACGCCTGCCAGCGCATATCGGCCTCGCTCGGCAGCCGCACCGCCTCAGGCGCATACTGCGACACCATATAGATGAATATCCACGGACGTCCGGTACGGAGTGACTCGTCCACGATGGCCCGCATGTTGCCGAAATAGCCCGGGTTTACCGAACCGTTCAGCCACAGCGCATAGTGGTCATAGCTCAGCCATGGCGTGGGCACCAACCGGGTGTACTGACGCAAGTGCTCCCGGTATATCTCCAGACTGCTGCGCTGCGTGGCCGATTGGGTAGGGACGTACTCTCCTTGCTGGACATACGGGCTGATGCCCAGTTGCTCCGGTGTGGCATAGTCAGGGAAAAGGTTGACATAGGGGACATGCCTGCGGTCCAACCGCCTCAGCCAACGCACCGCGATGCCGATGGCAGCGAACTGTGAGGCATGCGGCTCGTCACTGACCATATAGCCCCAAAGCGCCGGGTGGGCACTGTAATCACGCACTACCCCCTCACAACGCCGGCGAATCTCCGCCTCGTCGCCCTCCACGCCCGGTTCCTGATGCCGCCCAAACGGGTCGCGGGTCAACACCGAAAAACACCCGTATGACGTCAGCCGGGAGTCAACCACCAGCGCCTTCATGCGCCGTTCGGCACACAGGTCCAGCATCGCCAGGTTCTCCTGCACCGATCCGGCGACCATAGGCACCGTGTAGCCGGCCTCTTGCAGCAGATCGAATGTCTGCGGGTCGGGCTTTTGCACACCGAACCAGAAACTGATAAACGGACGCTGCATTTTTGCCTCCGCATTAAGTGTCTATGGTAATTTCGACTAACTGGTTCGAAACACCTGTTGCCATGTGCGGCTGGCAGTCGGCAGTTGGCATCTCGTTTTATTGGAAAACCGCGAATGGGCGGATGCCACATAACACGCTCTCCATGCCCATTCTCCGTCACGCTTTGTCCCTTGATAATGGCCTTCATAAGATAAATAAAAACGGCAGGCATCACCACCTCGACGCAGTGGCCGAACCGTTTCCAAACAACCATTGGGCATAGGGATCGAACACCCGAATATAAGCTGTTTTGCCGTCGAACACCAGAGAATGATCCACAGAAAGAAAGATAAATCGACCCGACTAGTACGTCTCGCGCACCAGACGCACCGGGCCCAGCAGTCCGGAGGGATGCAGGGGATCGTCCGCAGAGAACGGCCGATGATTTGTGCGGGCGATCGGACGATCGGGGC
>CAZHSN010000247.1:0-4171 GCA_964535125.1 uncultured bacterium | reverse complement strand
ACATGAACCCCATCTGATCTCGGGTCAGGAGGCGTTCACCTATGCGCCATACGAACAGCCCACCGATGGCAGTTATGACGTGATGCCCTTGGATGTGGTGAACATACATCCGCTGCCGGGTATGCGGCTGGCTGGTCAGGTCATCCACATGGGTGACTTCATGGGTAAGCAACTGCGGCTGCAGGCGGTGAAAGATTTCTGCCTGCTGGCTTGCCGTTATCAGCGCCCGCTGGTGCTGGACGAGGACAACAGTGCGACGATGTACCGCGAGCCGGAGGGGTGGACCATCCACCGGAAACGCGCATGGACGGCCGTCTGTTCGGGAGCGCACTATAACTGTATCGACTTCAGTATCGCCCCGTGGGTTGAGAGCGGTACTCCGGGGTCTCAAGCCGGCCTGCGGACGCCGTTCGGCGCTCTGTGTCGTCTGGTGAATGGTTTGGATCTGGTCCGGGCACGCCCTCTGACCGATACCGTGAAACAGGCGCCTGATCCGGTATTGCCGCTGGCGTTTGGAGACGCCGAACGGGAGATACTGGTCTACCTGCCGGATGCGCGCGAGATCGAAGAGGGAGAGGGGGCACCGATCTGCGGGCCGCTGATCATGAACCTGGCCGAAGGGGAGTGGCTGCTGTCCAGCATTGATCCCATGACCGGGTGTGAGTCCCCCGCTGTTGTGGTCGCCGGTGGTCCCGGAACGGCAGTCGAGACACCGGCATTTGTGCATGATCTGGCGCTCCATTTAGTCCGGGCGGTCGGGCCATGAGGCGCAGCCGCGGGGCGTGGTTTGCTCCGTGGACCTGGTTCCCGCTACACTGAGAACGCATGGCTGCAGGGTGCGCCGGCATGGCGCACAGCGGGGGAAGACCGGTGAGACACCGGCGCAGACGCGCTACGGTAAGCCCCAGGCTTCGGCCTGACGGATAAGCCCGAGTACCCGCATGCAGCGTGGCCGCATGCCGAACCCACGGCGCCCTTGCGCGGACAAGGAAGGCGGCCGTTGGCATGCGCATCCGCACATCGACACAGGAGTGCCATCTGATGCGCAGACATCCGACACATGCGTTCACATTGATTGAGCTGCTGGTGGTGGTCGCCATCATCGCCATTCTGGCGGCGATGCTGTTCCCGGTGTTCGCCACCGCGCGGCGCCAGGCGCGCGCCACGACCTGCCTGAGCAACCTGAAACAGAACGCGCTGGCGGTGATGATGTATGCCGAAGACGCGGACGGGGTGTTTCCGCCGGCCTACTATTTCGCGGCAAACTGGACAGAGGAATACGCCTGGGACTTTCACATCAGCTGGCGTAATTGGAAAGTCCACACCGTGCGTCCGGGGCTAATCGGGGGGTACACACGCAGCGCGCAGATCACCCTGTGTCCGGACTTCAGCGGACACTCATACGACCGTCCTTATACAGGATATGCGTATAACACCAGTTATCTGGGTGGACCGGCACAACCCGGCGAAGTGCGTCCCAACACCGGACAGCCCAACCGCCCGGCGCGTGTCGCCGAGGTTCAGCAGCCGTCAACCACCGTCATGCTGGCAGACAGCGCTTTTTGGGACGGGGTGCGCTTTGGCGGCAATAACTACCTGCGCTCTCCACGGGATCTCGCCTGGCAGTATGTAGGGCCAAATGTGCACATGCGGCACCCGGGAGGCGCTACGGTGGCCTATGCGGATGGTCATGCCAAACGGATGCGTGCAGAGTACAACAAACGTCCCGAAACGGCGGAGTTGGGTGATCTGAGTGCCGACGACAGCGCTTATGATTTGGAATAACGGGCTATCGCGCCATGCTGTTGAGGCGCGACACGTCGACCGTTCCCTCCAGCAGTAACGCTCCCTGCGTATAACCCACCGCGGTGGGTGTCACCGGTGCGCCCAGGGCCTGAAAGTCGACCAATGAGCGGTTGATGTAGTGTTCAGCGATGGCGTCGCGCACCATTCCCGGAAGCGGTATGCCCAATGCTCTGATCTCCGTGGTTTCCAGCCAGATCCCACCATCGCGAATACGTCCCCGGCCTACCAGTTCAGCGCTGGCCTTGAGTCCCAATGGCAGTACGGCGTCTATCGTTAACCGCACGCCGCGTTTCTCAACGGCTACACGCGGATTCTCAAACCGTTTCAGCACGGTGTTCCAGGGTGATCCTATGTCCGGGATGTGGCCAGCCAGGTAGTGCTGCAATGATGCGGAACCGAGCGATGCGGTGAACTGCCCCGATTCGGCAGAGACCTGCTGCTGCAACGTCACGCGCAGTCCGGTGAGCGTGATTTTCAGGTTATCCAGTACCAGCCCGGGGCGGATCTCCACTTCAGTTCCGGTTATCAACAAACTGCGCGCGTTCAGTCCCTGCATGCCTATCCTCGTTGTCTGTAGTCGCGCCTTCCACTGGCGGGCCGGAGCAACGGCGGATGGCATCGCCTGCTCGACCCGGCGTTCCACCAACGCATTGGGGCTGCAGCCCGCCACCGGCAGCGCCGCGGCCATCCAGCATAGCAGCAGCGGGGTGATGCAACGCCTGCGAGGCGCAGTGACATGTGGGTGAACCGGTTTCATCGGTTCTAGATCAACTGCAGCCGGTGGAACCGGCGTTCGGCCACCCGTATCAGCAGCAGCACCAGCACGAGCAGCCCGATGGTGACTCCTGCGATCAACTGCTGCTGACCATCGGATGTGGTGAACATCTGGATCACCGGAGCAGCCCATTTGCGCAACAGGTACATCACCAGTCCGATCAGCATCGGCGGTAACGTGATGACGAGCGCGGCGGCCTGAACCGCTTCACGGGCGGAAGCGGCGCGCAACGACATCAGCAGGCCCACGACGCTGCCCAGTGATGCGAGCAGCGCCGGAAACACCACGGCCGCCAGCAGCATCTTCGCGGTGTAAAAGGTTATACCATCCTCGCGATGGAACAGGTTGATTGTTATGGGAGCAATCACCACGCAGGAGAGGGCCAGCCCCAGGCTGATCAATGTGGCGCTGAGCAACTTGCCATACAGTATCGCGCGGTCTGGTAACCGTGTGGCCAGCAGTGTCTCCAGTGTATGCCGCTCGCGCTCACCGGCCACCGCATCGGCGGCCAATTGTGCTGCCGTGGACATAAATACCCAGGACCACAAGATCACGCCCATCGGTGACTTGAGAACCATGGGGCCGGCCATGCCCGGCCAGAACGCGCCCATCATCAACACGGGGATCAATAGCCCGCGGATGGATCGCCCATTGCCACGCGCGTTGCGTGCAAACAGAATCTCGCGAGTCTCTTTCCAGAGGACCGTCATCACATCACGCAGCATGCTCATCCCTCATCATGTCCAGGAAGACCCGCTCCAGCGACTCGGAACCGCGACGAACCTCTTCCACCTGTGCGCCGCCTTCCACCAGTATGCGCACCACATCGGCGGCCGACACACCGGGCGGCATTTGAATATCCAGCCCGTCCAGCGTACGGCTGACGTTCAACACCTGCGGTATGCGCTGTAACCTGTCGACCAGCGCGTCGGCAATGTCCCGAGCGACCACCGCGAGCGTCTGTTTGCCGCTGCGCTGGCGCAGTTCGGCCGGAGCGCCGTAGGCCAGCAGTGCACCGGATCGTATGACCGCCACGATCGCGCACATCTGCTCCGCTTCCGCCAGATTATGTGTTGTCAGGAACACCGTCACTCCCTGTAAGGCCGCCAAGCCGGCGATGTCCTGCCGAAAGGCCGCTGCGGCGACGGGATCAAGGCCGGCGGTCGGTTCGTCCAGAAACACCAGTTGCGGGCGAGTGACCAGCGCGCGCGCGACGGCCAGCTTCTGCTTCATGCCGCGGCTCCAGTCGCGCACCATGTCGCGTCTTCTGTCCCATAAGCCGATCTGCTCCAGCAGTTCTTGCACCCGGTTGTCTCTCTCTGCGCCGGTGAGGCCGGCGACTCGCGCCATGAACTTCAGGTTGTCTTCAGCGCTCAACCGTTCATACAGGCCGCTATGCTCCAGCAATGCGCCACATTGCTGGCGGATCGCCTCAGAGTCGGTCCGCACGTCATACCCCAGCACTCGGCACTCGCCTGCGTCGGGCGCCAGCAAACCCAGAAGCAGCATGATCGTCGTGGTCTTCCCCGCTCCATTGGGACCCAGGAATCCGAACACCACCCCGCGCGGGGTGGTGAAGGTGAGGCCGTT
>CAZHSN010000246.1:0-4181 GCA_964535125.1 uncultured bacterium | reverse complement strand
CGGTGGATCGGAACAACTCGAGCGCGGCGACCGATCCATACGCGTTGCCAAACAGCTCGGTGATCGGGAACCCCACCGGATCGGTGTAGGTACGCGTATACACCTCGTTGGTGACCGTGTAGCGCATCGCGGTCATGAGCGTGTGCATGCCGGCGGCGGCTTCGTTGCGGTAGAAGCTGTCGCCCGTCAGCCCATACGCTTTCATCATGACGCGGGCGTACGAGCCCACCTGCCATGGCTCACGCACCACCCCCAGACGCTTGACGTCGTTCTGGATCAATGGCGCGTGCGTATACGGGTCGAACCACTGAGGGAACACATAGTCGACCTGGTGCGCGTAGTCGGCCAGGCGGCGCGCCGAGATCAGGAACCGTCCGCACGCTGCCGGGTTAACGTCGGCAGGCGGTGCGGCATCCACAGCCCGTGCTGTCTCGATGTGGAAAAACAGGTTCTGCCAGGTCATCTCCATATCGCCGATGTGCTCCGGCTGACGGGTGCCCCATCGGATGATCCCCGCCCGGGGATCGAAGAACCGCGGCAACGCCTCCAGCTTGCGCTTCAGCAGGTCCGCGTGCCGTGTGTCCGGATGGAGACGCGTATACAGCGCCCACGCGGACAGGTGGTTATTCACAGTGGAAAAGTCCCATCCGCCAGGCGCCTGCCCGGGGGCCGGGGCCTGGGCTGGATGCACGACCATCCCGTCGGACGGCTCCACCAGACTCAACGGCGTGTCGGTCCACGGGGCGCTGAGGTGTGTCACCGTGATGTCAGGAACCGACAGGTCGTCCATCGTCCGACGCGCGAATCGGGACCACGAGACGCTTCCGCCGTCGGCATGGTCGCGTGGGTATGCGGATGTGGCCGGATGCAGCGGGGCGCACACCCGTACCATTGTGTCCAGCGCCTGCAGTCCGGTCGGCCTCGCGGAGCGAGAGCCCGCATACAGGTGGAACTGCAGCACCATGTCACCGGAGCGTATCCGGTGACCGGCCAGACGGTCGCAGTGCAGGCCCAATCCGGCGGCGCCGTGTATGGTTTGTGTCCCCACGCGCATGTTCAGGAAACGCTGCACTCCGTCGGGGGACATCCAGGTGGCCGGGGTCATATCAAAGAAAACAACCGCCTCCACACCGCTGCGCCAGATGTAGGCTGCGGGAAAGCCGAGACAGTGCGGAATGCCCAGCGAGCCGTAGATGCTGGATGGCCCTTGATCGACGGTCACATCCGGCGGTGCGCCTGTCATCCAGAGCACAACGGACGGCTGCGGATCAGGCAAGGGGATGTCCGCGGACAGATGGCAGGTGATCCGGAATCGGATAAACGGTGTCTGTGCCCGCGCCTCCGCCAACAGATCCCATCGATAATCGGGATGTGTATGGACACCGCTCAGCAGCACCGCCTTGGTGTCGCGTGTGTTCTGTACCACCCTGGCCTCGGTGGGATGCAGATCAAAACAGGAACCCGTGATGATGGGCCTCTCCGAACCAAAGAGCGGTTCCCAATGACGGCCACGGCGTGTGCTGATGGAGATCAAGTACCGCCCCGTCGCGTCGCGCGTCCAGGTGATCTGTTGCAAGCGGTTGCCTAACGACATCGCGCGCGTGCTCTCCGTGAGATACAGATCATCCGGTATGGCCGGAGACGGCTGCCGGGGCGCGGCGCTCCTGTTGTCAGCAGATCGTCGCGGGACAGGGATCATTCCCGTTTCAGCCCCACGGGCGCCAGGTAGATGGTAAACTCGGTATCGCCGTCTACCTGCAGCAACGCGTCCATAGCCTGCTGATCGTATGCGGCGATCGCGCAGGTTCCGGCGCCGATGGCCTCGCACGCCAGGTACGGGTTCTGGCACACATGGCCCGCGGCCAGTGCGATCACTTTATGGGCTGCCGGGCCATAGCGCCACTCGGTGCGATAGGGGATGGCGGTCCAGATGAACACCACCGCTGACTGCGCACAGAAACGCTGGCCGAAGGCGCCAGCGGTCAGTGCGGTGCGCAGATCCGCGGGGTTGTGCGCTTTGGCCAGCGCATGCTCCACGGGCAGATAGCGGTACAGCCCCGGCTCCAGTCCCGTGACGTTGAGCACACCCAACCAGGTCTCGAAGGGATGTCTGCAGCCGGCGGACGGAACGGTGCGGAGTGCGTGCCCGTGACGTACCGGCCCGCGGATCCCCTGGGTGGCCCATAGCAAAAATGCCAACTGCGGCAACGACAGTGGATCAGGGCGGTAGTCACGCACGCTGCGACGCTCGGCGATCGCCTGATGGACCGGCACAGGCGCGATGTCCCAAGCATCCGGGCCGGGCATCGGCAGAAGCGTCGCGTTCGGTGAGACCGGTATCTGCACTGGCGGGGGTTCCACGCCGCATTGCTGGTCTGTCTGGCTAAAGTCCGTGTGCTTGCGTATGGTATCAGTCAGGAACGTACGTCCCCACTGTATCTGTTCATCCCAAGGGTCGGATTGCATGTACGCACCTCCAGGCGGATCCGCGGATTGATATCAGCATACCCGTCTACGGCCGATGTGCGTTCAGGTATCCACCGCGCAGGTGATTGAGAGCACACTGTCCGATGTGAGCGTGGCCAGTAACCGGTTGCCGCGGACCCGCGGTGATGGCAGCTGCGGATACGAGCGCCAGGCGGTCTGCGCTAACGATCGGGTGTCGCGTATCTCGCAGCGTACTGCATGCGTTCGATCGGAGCCGTTGGCCAGCACCACAGTAAGCACGCGGCCGCTGCGGAACGCACCGACGGTCACATCGCCAGGGTGTTGAACCCGCAAGACGTGAGAGGGAACCGCGATCATCGGCGCCACCGCGCGCAGTGCATGGAACACCGGTCGGGGTGTCGATCCCCGCGATGGGCGGGTCAACAATCCCCATTCATGGTTGCTCCAGGGCTGGTCGGCGCTCTCCCACACCATCAGCGTATTCGCACCGCCGTTCAGCAGGTGCAACGCGTTCTCCACCACACGGGTCGCGTAACCGCGGGTGTCGCTCGCGCAGGCCTCTGACAGCCCTGCGCCCGGATCGCGGTAGCGCACGCTGTGGAACTGAGTCGCCTTGGTGGCGAACTCCGTAACGAAAATGGGACGGCGCAGAGACGAATCGTGCCGGCGGATGGAGTTCCTGATGGACTCCCAGGCAGTACGCAGAAATGTTCGGCCCTCCGGCGCGTTGATCGCCGCAGTGTTCCACTCCCATGCATGGTTTGACCAGGCGCCCAGCGCCTGAAGCGCAGGCGCGTCCAGTGCGTGTATGTAGGCGTCGCCGGAGTCGCCCCAGTCCGCCCGCGCGGTGCCAGGTCCGCAGATACCTATGTGCCTCAGTCCGAGCTGATCCAACTCCTCGCGCACCTGGACCAACAGTCTGGCGTTATCGACGGGTGACACATGGACGCTCCAGTCACCGTCCGGCTCGTTGTACAACTCGATATAGCGGGGTGTCACTCCCAGTCGGATGTGGTGTTTTACAGCTGATCCCCAAAGACGTACAAACGCGCCGTGGTAGTCCGGCAGCAGCTCTTTGTGTGCTCCCAGCCACTCCGGCGGCGGGGCTCCCAAGCACAACACCGTGTTGAGACGTCGCGAGCGGATCATCGCGGCGGTGGTGCGCAGGCCATCATTACCCGGATGGGCCTGCCAGCCGGCATCCAGTTGTTCTCTGGTGGCGTCCGGACCGGGAGCGGCGCCATGGTAGTTTGTCCACAGCCGTACCCAGGTCATGCCCAGCGTACCGCACACATGCGCCGCCATGGGGTCGCCTGGCCAGATGTTCGCGCCAAACCCGGAGTACCGGTGGCCGGTACCGTTCCATCGGATCGGCAGCGAGATCGGCGTGGTCATAGCCTGATGTCCTTTGATTGGTCAGAATGGTGTGAGCGCAACACCATTGTACAGGGCAACCGCTTAGAAACGGCTGGCGATGCATGTCTACCCAAAGAGCAATCACACGTTTTGCCACCCGCTCCGGATGCATGTTATACTACATCACAACGCACAGGCAGACATACGCTCTCACCGGCGCAATCGGCCGTGAGGGGCGCGCGATCCCAAGTACTCATCACGTTGTGCAAAGCGGAATCACATGGTGATGAGTCCATGCAAGGCCCGAATCATAACTGACCATACATAACGGACCAACACGGAAGGGATACCAACACGCCCATGCTGCATCACCCGGC
>CAZHSN010000245.1:0-4259 GCA_964535125.1 uncultured bacterium | reverse complement strand
GGCAAGCCGCAGGTATCAGAAGCAGTTGGAAAGCCTGGTTGCGGAGCGCACAGCTGAACTGCAGCAGTCAGAGGCGCGTTTCCGGCGACTATACGACGAAGCGCCGGTCGGATACCTGCAACTCTCTCCGGACGGCATCGTAGAGCAGGCCAACCAGGCCTGGGTGCGTCTGCTGAACCTGAGTGCGGACGCAGCCTGCGGCAGGCCGTTAACAGACTTCGCTCTTCCGGAATGGCGGGAGGCGATCGCACGCGCACTGGAGTCACTCACGCATACGGCGCATGCCCGTCTCGAAGTCGAGTTCCTGCGGGTGGATGGGGGCGACGTGAGCGCTGAGCTGATGGCTGTGCCCGCCGTCATGTCAGACGGGCGGGTTGGCGCGCTGTGTATGGTGCTGGACCGTACAATGGCGCGTACAGCCAGGCAGGAACAGCAGATGCTGTACACCGCGCTGGAACTGAGCAACGAAGCGTTTCTGCTGGCCGCCCGCGACGCCAAGATTCTGTACCTGAACGCTGCCTGCGAACAGTTGATCGGCCAGACACGCAGGGAACTGATCGGGATGTCCTCTGCGGTGTTCCGGTCTGATTCGCATGATACGGTGGAGTACTTGCGCATGATGCGCACATTGGTCGCAGGCCGCACATGGCGCGGAATCATTCAGGTGCCGCATCCAGAGGGTACCCCGGTGCCGTGTGCGGTCACCATATCACCTGTGCAGGATGAGATGGGTCGATCGAGTTGCTATGTCGCGCGGTTGTCACCCGTTCCGGGGCCATCGGTTGATCCGGAGCGCGAAACCCCGCACGGCGCCGTATCCGGCCTGTGGCAGTCCTGGTGTGATCTGTTGATGTCCGGAACCCGCACGCATATCGGGAACATGCGCGGTATCGGCAGTCGTCTTATTGCACAGGACCCGCTTCTGGGCGAGCAGGTGCTAAGCGAGCTTCTGAATTACGAGCAGTTTATCCAGGCCTGGACGCCTCTCCTGGAGTCAGATATGGTGTCAGCGATGCATCAGCCGGCTGATGTCCTGCAGAGAGTCGGCTCACATATGCAATGGGTGTTGGGCAGTGAACGCACCGTGCGGACACAGACCTCTCACGATACGCCTGTGCATATGTGCGCGCCGATGATTGGGGCTGCGTTATCAGCATTGGTGCTTCATGACTCCCGAACAACGCAACAGGGTGATATCGCGGTGACCGCTCGGGTGAGCGCGATGGAAGCGCCTGACGGCATGGCTGATAACGACTGGCTCGTACTGACCGTGCAATCTCAGACATCACCGCCTTCCGGCGATGAACCACCCGCAACCCCTCCCGTGTTGAAGCGACTGCTGGACGTGGTGGCCGAGGCGCACCGCGGCTTTTGGCGCATGGATCTGACCCCTTCAGGCCGGCGATTCTGGCGCATGTGTCTGCCGGTTGACGAGGCGCCGACGCGATCCTCAGCCGCACGCAGTCGCGCGGGTGAGGGCGAGTGGGCCGGTAAACGCGCATTACTGGTGGACGACAACGGGCCGGTCCGGATGATCACCAGCCGGATGCTGCGCAGCCTGGGTTTTCAAGTCAGCGCCTGCGAATCCCCCACAGACGCGTTGGCGATCGCGGAGGCCGCCGAAGCGCCGTTTGATTTGGTGGTGTCCGATGTGGTGATGCCGGAAATGGACGGAGTGGAACTGCTCATGCGGCTGCGTCGCCTCTGGCCGGACGTGGCGGTGCTCATGGTGTCCGGATACACCCGAGACACCCACGCCGAGCAGGGCGACTGGGCTTTCGTGGGGAAGCCCTTCACGCTGGACGCCCTGCAGCAGGGCGTCCGGGACGCTTTTCGCGGTCCCAAGTAAAATTTATGGAAAAACGGTTCGCAACAGGAGGTGAGACGGGAACAAACGAAGTATTATACAGACATAGGCTCTCACAGCGAGAAGCTGTGTCTCGGCCAGTCAGACACGCGTCCTGTGCCTTCCTGACCCGCAGGCGACGCGTCGTTTAGTCATTGGGTAACATACCTAAGCGCATCCTTTACACCAGGAGGAGAGCATGAGAAGGTTGTGGCTCAACGCAAGCGTTCTCGCTGCTGCGATGCTAGCTGTTACGACCGCCCACGCGGCTACCTACACGGTCGCCAGCTTGGGATTACCGGCAAACTTCAATAACCTCGTCGACGCGATCACGGCCGCCAATAACAATGCCGATCCGTCCAACGTGATCCAGATTTTGGACGCGAACACCTACTCCGGGGACTTTCCGGCGATTACCAAGACGCTCACCATTGAGCGCCAGAACCTGACCACTTCACCCACCACCATCGTGCGCACGGATAACGCCGGCACGGGCGTCACCCAGACGTTCCGGTTTGCGCCTCCGGATGGCGTCGGGACGCTGACCATCCGCACTCCGACATCCATCAACGCCCGCGCCAAGATGATCCTGCGCAACAGCGTGGGTACGGCCCCGATCCTTAACACCGGCCCGAATGTGGACACCACTCATGGCGTAGTGCTGCAGGATGTGGTCATGGACTGCACGGGACGACTCGCCATGAACCTGGGCAATGGGGGAACCCACACGCTGTCAGGTGTGGAGTTCACCGGCAGCGGTGGAACGGCCGTGGTCCAGGCGGGTTACACGGGCGCCACCGAGGGGTTCGCCAGCAACCTGACCATGACCAACTGCAGCTTCACCGGTATCACCAACACCGCGGTGCGGTTCAGCGCGGTGGGCGTGCTGACCGCCAACATCAACGGATGCGCGTTTGACACCGCTCAGGGCGCAACGCTGTTTGGTTCGCTGGCCGCCACAAGCGCGGTGAACGTCACGCTGACCAACTGCACCATGCGCACCGGCGCTCGCATGATGTTCCGCACGCAGTTGCAGCCGGCCAACTGGACATTCGTGAATCCCACGTTCACGGGCGCTTGCGGCGACGTTATGTTCGACTTGGGTAACAGCAACGTCAACCTGACGTTGACCAACGCCAACATCACCCCGGCCATCGCCGCCGGCACTCTGCTTCCGTTCCGACAGAGCTCCGGTACGTTGACGTTGAACAACTGCACGCTGACGCAGCAGCCTCGTGCGAACATGATGGACTGCTACAACGATGATGGCGGCACCATGACCAGCGACGTCATTATCACCATCAACGGCGGCACGCTGGTTGGCTTCAACGGTCCGCTAGGCCCGCCGGCTGGCGGACGCGGTGACTACCGCGTGATCATCAACGCTGCCAACGCGACCTTCCAGTCCGGCAATACGCTGGTGAACCAGAACTACATTGGTGACCAGTTCACCTTCACCAACTGCACATTCAATACCGCGGGTAACCGCATCCTCCGCCAGGGCACTAGCGGTGGTTCGACAAACGCTGAAGACAAGACCACCTTTATCGTGTTTGACCGCTGCCGCTTCTCCGCCGCCGGTACGGATCACGCGTTCCGGTTTACCGACGCAGTGGCCGAGATGGGGTGCACCTTCATTGATCCGGTGTTCACTGGCAAGATGAGCACCCGCGCGTTCCGCTGCGTCAGCCCGACCGCTACGGTTATCGTGCAGTCCAGCAATCCGGCGAACAAGATCAATCTGGACGCCATGATCGATGGCGGCACGGAGGTCTTTGCCGAGTTTGCCAAGGGTACGTTCATTGCCAGCGACCTGTACGCCAGCAAGCCGTTCCCGGGCAGCTTCTTCCGGTTCTACCGCGATGGAGCCGGCATGGAGACCAACGTGACGTTCGACCGCTGCGAACTGCGCGGCGGATCCGCCAAGATCTGGACCGACATCGTCGGCACAGAGGCCACCCCGGTGTATGACGACCACAAGTTCACGCTGGCCATCTGGAACAGCCTGTTCGAGACCGCCGTGGATCAGCCTTGGGCGATCAATCTGAACGGCGATTACAGCCAGCCCGCGGATGTGATGATGGCGCACAACACCTGGTTTGGCCAGGGCGACACCTGGTTCGTTGGCGGCGCCGCCACCACCCCTGAGCTGAACTTGGTCCGCCCGGATGTGCTGGCCGCACACTACAGCATCTTTGATGCTCAGGCCATGCAGACCTGTTCGACCACTCTGCCGTTGACCGGTATGGTGAACTTGGTGAACGACGGCGCGGCCGGCGGCTTCACCATGGGCCAGCCCGTTGATACGGTTGTGGGTGACCCGAACCTGGATGCCAACGGCCGGTTGACCCTGCAGAGCAACCTGGCGCTGTTCGGCGCTGCCGGATCTGTGTGGCCGATCGACCTGATGGGC
>CAZHSN010000244.1:0-4282 GCA_964535125.1 uncultured bacterium | reverse complement strand
TCCACATTCCGGGTGCGGCAGGAGAACGTGCCGGAGCCGCTGCGTACGGATGGCCAGAAAGCGGTGATGATGCTGTGGCACGGCTGTACGCTGGCGCCGGTCAACCTGTATCGAGGGCGCCGTTATTGGGCGCTGATCTCACTCTCGCGTGATGGAGAGATCCAAAACCATATCTTTCAGCGGTTCGGCTTCCAGACAATCCGCGGATCCACTGGCCGCGGCGGTCTGCGAGCGGCACTGGAGGCTGCCCGGAAGGTACGCGATGGCGGCGTGTTGTGCTTCACGCCGGATGGTCCGCGTGGACCGCATCGCGAAGTGCAGCCCGGTGTGCTGATGATCGCCCAGAAGTCCGGCGCACCGATCTATCCGGTGGGTGTCTCGGCCCGTCCGTGCCGGTTCATCCCTACTTGGGATCACTATATGATCCCAGCGCCGTTTGCCAGGGTATGGCTGGTGTTCGGTGACGCCATAGTCGTTGAAGACGGATTGACCCCTGATGAGATGGAGCAGAAACGGCATCAAATCCAGGCGGCTCTGGCTGAGGTACAGGCACGCGCCGAGTCATATGCAGGGACCGCGTAGTGTGGCTGTATAACCTCTTATTGGTGGTCGCCTCTCCTGTATGGATGGTCCTGTTGGTCTGGCGCATGGCGGTGAAGGCGAAAGGCCGTCGCGGAGTGCACGAGCGACTGGGCGGATGGCCTGAGTCCGCACCGAATGAACGCTGGATTTGGGTGCATGCGGTTTCCGTGGGAGAGGTGATGGCTGCGCAGCCGGTGTTGAACGCCTTGCACACCCGATTGCCCGAGCACCGGCTCCTGCTGAGCGTACTGACGGACGGAGGCTATGAGACCGCAACGCCACTGGTCGGTAAATCCATCGACCGTGTGGCGTATCTGCCCTATGACTTGCGCGGGTTGACAGATCGAGTGGTTCGCAGGCTTAAGCCAGACTGTCTGGTCGTCATGGAAACCGAACTGTGGCCAAACCTGTATGATTCGTGCCGTCGGCAGGGTGTACCGGTACTCATCGCGAATGCGCGGTTGTCTGACCGCAGCTATCCGGTTTACCGCAGGTGGCGCTTGTTGCTGCGTCCCATCTGGCGCTGCGTGACACAGATACTGGCTCAATCACAGGCGGATGCCGAGCGGTTTGTGAGCATTGGTGCGCATCCCCGTCAGGTGAGTTGCGCCGGTAACACCAAGTTTGACCAGACACCCGGCGCCGCAACGCACACGCCAGCGGAGATGAGGACGTTATTGGGCGTATGCCTGGATGGGCCGCTGGTGGTGGTTGGCAGCACGCGCGCCGAGGCGGAAGAGCAAGTTGTGGCGGAAGCGCTTAGCCTGGTGCGGGCAGATCATCCGGATCTGGTGGTGGTCTGGGCGCCTCGTCATCTGGAGCGCACCGATGCGGTGTGTCATGCATTACACAAGTACGGTTTCGACCCGCGTCGCCGGACGGAACCGACGCCAGTGGAGCCCGACCGGACGCTGGTGCTGGACACATATGGTGAACTGGCAGGGTGTTACGTTGCCGCGGATGTGGCGGTTATTGGCGGCAGCTTTGTGCCCTTAGGCGGACAGAACCTGCTGCAGCCGCTTGCTGTGGGTGTGCCGGTAGTGCACGGTCCGTATATGCACAACTTCCGTGATGTCACGGAATTGGCGCACCGCGCCGAGGTGGCGTTCCCTGCCACAGATGCCGCCGATCTGGCCGAGGAACTGCGCATCCTGTTGGGTGATTCTGACCTGCGCGCTGTGCTGCGCCAACGCGCGGTTCAACTTGTCAGTGCAAACGCGGGGGCGGCGAGCCGTGTGGCCCAGGCGGCTGCCGAAGCGATCTCCGCGCGCTGAGCGCACCTGCTGCACCCAACAGACCCAGCAACACCCCGAGTGATACGCCATCACCCAGCCTGTTATACAGGGTGCGGTGACGCAGCAGGTGAGGGGTGGTGACCTGTTCTGCCGGGGTGAACAACGGCGTGAGATGGGAGACCCGACCGTGGGGATCGAATGCCGCCGAAATACCTGTCATCGCGGCGCGCAGCACCCATCTCCGGTTCTCCACCGCGCGTAACGCTGAGAACGTGGCATGCTGCATCGCTGCCGGCCCTTTGCCAAACCAGGTGTCCTTGGTGATCACGCAGAGGATGCGGGCGCCGTTGGCGCACAACTGCGACGAGACCCATCCCAGTGTCGACTCAAAGCAGATCGGCGCGCCGATACCGAGCGGACGCAGTACGGTGGACTCTGAACCGGCGCCGCGGTCATCAAACGCGACTCCCAGCTTTTCCAGTCGGATGTATTGCCGCAGCGGCATGTATTCGCCCCAAGGGACCAGATGCTGTTTGGCGTAGTATTGCGTGCTGCCGTCGAACCGGTACAGGATCGCTGCGTTGTATCCCTTGTCCGTGGCGTCTCCGCCTGTCAGTACCAAGGCGCCGCGCTGCGACATCATGCGGAAGACCGGATGCAGGATTCCCTGAACGGATTGGGATGCAAACGCCTCCGGGAAGACGATCAGGTCGGCCTGATGGGCCTGTGCTGCCGCCCAACTGCGACGAGCGGCTGTCAGAATCGCCGGCAGCGTCCGCCACGAACTGGCCCGGGTGGTGTCCACATTGGGTTGGCTGATGATGGCAGTGATTTGCCGTCCTTCGAAGGGCTGGTGCAACCGGATGGCTCCATAAACCACCAGTACCACAGAGATGCCCGCTGCCGGCAGCAGGATGCGGATCTTTCGATTTAGCCCTGCGCACAGCAGGGACATTGATGTCACCGCGATCCAGGCAGACAGCGTGCGTGCGCCCAGCAGATCGATGGATTGGAGCGGCAGCAGCGCCTGCCAATGGGTGAGGGCCAGATGTCCCCATTGAAACGCAATAGGCCCCATACCTCTCAGGTGTTCCAGCCCAACCCAGCAAAGCGCAAACCACCAGACGGCGCCTCCCGGATATCGGCGTATGAGCCACCAGGCCAGCCACATCCCAACGGCCACGTGCAGCGCCTGCAGACCGGCTAGCGCCAGCCAGGGGATCAACGCGAACAAGGGATTCAGCGTCCATCGGGCGACGAATTGAAATATCCAGAAGATGTGCAGGCACCAGAGCGCCAGACCGCAGATCAAGCCGGCACGGAAAGCCTCCCGTCCCGACTCTGCCCTCCACACCGCCCAGCAGAGGGGGATCAAACCGAACCAGGCCAACCACCAAATAGACAGCGTCGGCATGGACACATACAGGATTAGCCCGGATGCGAGGCTGGCCAGGTTCACCTGTGCGGCACGGGAGTCAGGCCAACGGCCGTAAAGCCAACGCGATACAGAATGGATGACAGCGGGAAACTGCATGAGTTCAGCGAGGCGGGAGCAGCTTGCGCAGCCGCTGGATCTCATCGCGCAACTCAGCGGCTTTCTCGAACTCCAGTTGCTTGGCTGCCTCTTTCATCTCCTTTTCCATGCGCTGTATCGCGAAGTGTATCTCCTCAGCCGACGTACCCGTGTCCACATTGACCCGATAGGGGGTTCGAGGCTCAGCGGCTTCCGAACGTACGACCTCATGGATGTCTTTGACAATCGTGTACGGTGTGATACCATGCTCAGCGTTGAATGCGGCCTGCTTCGTGCGCCGCCGGTTGGTCTCATTGATCGCCCGCTGCATGGAGCCGGTGATGGTGTCGCCGTAAAGGATCACACGCCCGTCAATATTACGCGCCGCCCGTCCGATGGTCTGTACCAGTGACGTTTCAGATCGCAAGAACCCTTCCTTGTCGGCATCCAGCACGGCGACCAGCGACACCTCCGGGAGGTCCAACCCTTCCCGCAGCAGGTTGATGCCGACCAGGACGTCGTAGACACCGCGTCGCAGATCTCGCAGGATTTCGGCGCGTTCGATGGTCTGCACATCGGCGTGCAGGTACTGCACCTTAATCCCCATCTCCTCCAAATAACGCGTCAGTTCTTCCGCCATCTTCTTGGTAAGTGTCGTGACCAGGGTGCGCTGTCCCTTTTCCACGGTGCGACGGATCTCCTCAATCAGATCGTCCACCTGGCCGGTGGTGGGACGCACGGAGACCTCGGGATCAATCAATCCCGTGGGGCGGATCAACTGCTCGGCGATGCGTACGGAGTGCGCCTGTTCGAACGGTCCAGGCGTAGCGGAAGTGAAGATGATCTGCGGCGCCTTGTTCAGGAACTCATCCCATTTCAGCGGGCGGTTGTCCAGCGCAGACGGCAGGCGGAAACCATAGCTGACCAGCGTCTCTTTGCGTTGCCGGTCACC
>CAZHSN010000243.1:0-4286 GCA_964535125.1 uncultured bacterium | reverse complement strand
GGCCGGCCCGCGAACGGATTAACGCCAGGAGCCTGCATACCGTTTTCATTCAACACACTGTGCGCGTGCGGTGTAGTCAGGTGCAGACAGCACAGGAAAGGCCGCCGATGATTGCGGCGGATAAACCGGATCGCTTCATCGGTGAACAGCCGGTTCACATACAGACCGCGTGGGATGGCCTCTGCCCGTGCGTTCCGCCAGATGAAATCAGGAAACCCGTCATGCGCATGGGCATGGTCCAGGAAACCAACGAACTCATCATACCCATGAGCGCGCGGCGATGAGGATCCGTCGGCCTGCCCGAGGCCCCATTTGCCAAACAGACCCGTGCTGTAGCCGGCAGCACGAAGCATGTTGGGAAACCCGCGGTCTTCCGCCCGGATGTCTACACCGAACCCGCGGATCCAGGCGTGTCCCTGGTGCAAACCGGTCAGCATGCTGTAGCGCGTCGGTGCACAGAACGGCGCCGATGCATACGCATCGGTGTGCCGGATACCCTCACGCGCCATCCGATCAATGCAGGGGGTTGAGAAAGCGCGCTGGCCGTAACAACTCAGGTCTCCCCAGCCGAGATCATCAGCGAGTATAACTACGATGGATGTTGGTTGTCGGTTCATGATTATATGATACGTCTGCTGTGACATCTGCGATCACGCCGTCTTTGGGGCCAGCAACCGATCGACCGATCATCGCGGTTCAGTAAACTGTAAGCAGAGATCACCACTGGGAGTACACCATGGGCAGCACACTACAGCGACTTCGCGAGCGCCTCTCGGGCGTTGTACCGGACGCCGAACTGCAGATCAAGGCCGACATCGCAGACGAGATCATCGCGCTGAAGCAGTCGCTCAACGCGGTGATACTGGCGCATAACTATATGGAACCGGCACTATACCACTCGATACCGGACTTCACCGGTGACTCGCTGGAACTCAGCCGCCGAGCCGCGACCACGGATGCAGATATCATCGTGTTTTGCGGGGTCAAGTTCATGGCCGAAACAGCCAAGATACTGAACCCCGCGAAACAAGTATTGCTGCCCGCGGAAAAAGCGGGATGTTCGCTGGCGGCAGGCATCACGGCAGAGGATGTGCGGGCGCTGCGCCGCAAGTTCCCCGGAGTACCCGTCGTGACGTACATCAATACCTATGCGGATGTGAAAGCCGAGTCCGACATCTGCTGCACGTCGGGTAATGCTGCCGAAGTGGTGCGATCACTGAACACCGATACGGTCATCTTCCTTCCGGACGAGTACCTGGCTCGAAATGTGGCGGCCGAAACTGGCCGTCGCGTGATCACCGCGCGCGGTGCCCAAACGCCTCAGCCGGGACCATCGCTGATCGCTTGGGATGCCCGATGCGAGGTTCACGAGCGGTTCACGGTGGAAGACGTCCAGAACGCACGCACCCAGTTTGAAGACCTGCTGGTTTTGGCGCACCCGGAATGCAGTCCGGAAGTATGCGATGCGGTCGACTTCACCGGAAGCACCAAAGAGATGATCGAGTTCATCCGCAATTCTGGAGCACACCGCTACCTGCTGCTGACCGAATGCAGCATGGCAGACAACATCATCCATGAGAACCCGCAGGCGGAGATGGTTCGCTATTGCAGCATCCGATGCCCGCACATGAACTTGATCACACTGGAAGACACCCTGAAGTGCCTGCAAACGCGCTCGGTCGACGTTCACGTACCGGAAGACATCGCCAAGCGAGCTCGCAAAGCCGTGGAACGGATGCTCACCATCGGTTAGGCGATCGGCGTCACCAATGTGCCAATCCGGGCGATGGTTATTTCCACTGCATCGCCTGGCTGCAGAAAGCTGGGCGGATGGCGATGTTCGCCGACTCCCGACGGTGTTCCTGTGGTAATGATGTCTCCCGGATAGAGCGTGATTGTCTCGGTGATGTGGGCAATCAGTTCCGGGATGGTGAAGATCAAGTCGCTGACCGGCGCCTGCTGACGCAGTTCGCCATTGACGCGGGTCTCTATGGTCAGTTGGCTCGGATCAGGTATCTCGTCTGCAGTCACCATCCACGGGCCGCATGGAGCGAAACCATCTGCGCCTTTGGCCCGTGTCCACTGCCCTTCTGCGCGTTGCAGGTCCCTTGCGGTTATGTCGTTCATGATGGTATATCCCGCCACATAGTCCATGGCCTGATGAGCCTGCACCCTTGAAGCGCAGCGGCCCATGATAACCGCCAGTTCTCCCTCATAATCCAGTTCCCGTGTAAACGCGGCGCCAGTCACCGGTTGCCTGTGTCCGGCCAACGCACCGGGTGCAATGCCAAACACGATGGGTTTCGCAGGAAGCGGTTTCCCCTGCTCCAGGCAATGTGCCCTGTAGTTCAATCCTATACCCAGCGCCAGTCGGGCGTCCGGCACAGGTGCTGAGAACAGCACATCGGACTCGTTCAATATGTGTGTGCCGGGTGTCCATTGGTCCAGAAGCCGCCGGCAGGCGGTCAGGTCAGGATCTTCTGTCAACGCGGCACGCCAGGACCGATACGGATAGGCGTCTCCGCCCAAACCTTTCAGGTCAATCAATACCCCGTCGACCGTCGCAAACAGCCCCTGACACCCACCTTGTCTGTAGCAGCCCAACTTCATGCCTGTCCTCCGGTCCTCGGTGTGTGGTTTTCGTCCGCTCCGTTCAAAAGACCGGAGCCTCCAACTGCATGGTTCTCAGATGGTCAGTGATGTTCAGTCGTGTCAACCAGCAGAAACCGGAGCGGCACTCCAGCGTGCTGATAGATGCGTTGTCAATCCGGATGTGCCGCGCGGAGTCTGCCGGTGCGCCGATGGCGGCGCAGATCAGCAGCCGACACGAGCCTCCATGCGCCACGAGTATTACTGTACCTTCCTGATGAGACGCCTGTACACGCTGAAGCGACTCCCGTACCCGCAGCAGCGCCTCTTCCGGATGCTCCGCACCCGGCGGTCTGTGAGCCAACGAATCCCTGCGGTAGCGTGTAAACAGATCGGCCCATTCACCGGTGGTCAGGTCGTCATGCGACAACCCCTCCCACACACCGAAGCTCATCTCGCGCAACCCGGTGTCGGTATGCACCTGGAGGCCATGCGCCTGCGCGATCACCCGTGCCGTCTCCATAGCCCGCGTCAGATCGCTTGAGATTACAATGCGTGGTGATACCGGCTGCAGCGCCTCCGCTACCCTGTGCGCCTGCTTCACACCGAGATCGTTCAACGGTACGTCGGTCTGCCCTTGGAAACGCCGCGCACGGTTCCAGTCTGTCTCTCCATGTCGAATGATGTGTATGGTTAACATGTGCGGTAGTTCATCCGTCCCTTCGGCGCGTCAGCGCCCAGAAAGACTGTACAGCACAGCGGCATATCCGGAAAATGCCAGCAAATCCGGTTCCAGAATCCTGTACAGCGTATTGACACTAGTTCTGATGGGTGCTACAATCGGATTGGTCAGGAATCCATAGACAGCGGCAATCTTATGCATCGGCTCCCTATTCCGGGCCGTCCGAGAGGACGCCGCAGTCGCACGTTGCCGGAGAATTCCATTTTGATGGCAACAGTAGAGTATCACCACCACTTCCAGTATGGAGGGGAGGCATCTGTAACATGAGGAGAGCGGGTTTACTGGCAAGCGTGGTCGCCCTCACGGCAGTGGCCATGAGCAGCGCCAATGCGTTCTCGTTCAGTGCTTGGCTTGCCGCTGCAGGGGATGCAACCGGCACACCGATCACCAACATTACCACTTGGCCAGGGAACAATTTCAGCGTCAGTCTGTGGATTGAAGCAGATGTACTTGGCGCAAAGACCAACACCCCCGACGGTGTTGTCGACGACGTGTTCAGCGCGTTTGAGTTCCTTTTGGGCTTTGACCGCTCGACCAGCGCCGGCACCACCGCTACACCAATCGATCTGAAGATCGCTCCAAACGGCACCGTCAACCGGACCGGATGGGCCAAGCCTGGAAGCGCCGTCACTTTCTTCAAGAATGACGCCGAATTCTTCACCACAGGCACCATCAAGAACTCCGGCTTGGAGGGTGGTTTCGCTCCGACAGCGAATGAAGAGCGCCCTTATGGCTGGCGGGTATCGATGAAGTCGGATATGGGCTGGGAATCCGGCAAGTATCACATCGCCGACATCACCTTCACCCATGCGTTGAACAACGGCGAGTCTTACAACCTCGTTCTGTTCGATGCGGCCAACCCCGACGCCAAGGCCGGCAGCACGTTTATCGCATGGGACTACGCCAACCTCGGCACCGTCACCCTGCGACCGGGCAGCCAAACGGTTCAAGTCAA
>CAZHSN010000242.1:0-4291 GCA_964535125.1 uncultured bacterium | reverse complement strand
GCCGGGGCCACCAGCATGACAAGCCGGTGGTACAGCTCGGCAGCCTGGTCAATTCTCTTTATGACTCTATCGGCGAGTGGTTCCGCCATTAGCGATCTCCTTTTGATCCAGGCTCGTTGTCGCCATCTCCGCATGTCTTCACCCACACGGGTCGCTACCAGGCCCTATACAGCCGCACGATAAATCGCCTATATTGCCAGTATTAAGATACCGCGGAACTCATGGGCATCGCGTCGCCAAGGACGATCCACCGTGTCGAACTAAACCTCACCGAATGCACCGTCTATGTCCGGCTTGTGGACCAGTTCAGCGCCATGTGGCTCTACACAGACCGTCGATGACCACCGCGGCGTGTGATCACTGCGCTTTCCAACGTGGCGGCATCTGGATAGTTGCTAGCTCCTGATATAATGGCCGGGTGTCGCTACCGACCCAGACATATATAAAAAGCCGGCGCCCCTGACAGTTAGCGCTTCACCGACCAGCGCGTTGCCGTCCTGTTGTTGGTCGGAGGGTCTGACCGTTACCCACAGAAGAACTCATATCACCTTCATTGGGGGGTCAGGAACATCCAGTAAACGGCGCCGATTAGAAATACGAGGATCAACAGCGGTTTTACCGCAGGGGCCAACCGTACCATGGTAACCTCCTGTATGCCTTTCATCACATGTGCAATGGTAACAACCGGACAGGGTCAGAAACCGCGCCAGTGGCCGATCTATGCCCTGACATGTCGCGAGTGTCATACACCGCTCGCGCCGGCGCATTGCCTTTCGGAGAAAGGCGCCTATGCATACAGGGACAGTGTACCAGCGTTGTAAACTCATGATGCTGCATGGTGACGGTGTGTACTGGATCTCCTGTGGGGGGGCGGGTGAGTTTGTGAAACCGGTGAACCAGTGTGTGCTGGCCCGGTGACGGCTGTGGTCCGCATGAAGGCGCCACGCCGGTAGTCAGCGGAGTGAAATGACACGTCCCACAGACAGGCGGGGATCGGGCGGTGCTGGCCGGACGCCCGCAGGTATGCGCGTGTCTGCCGACGAACCTATATGTATAGGCGTATCCGGCTTCAGGCAGTGCCTGACACGTCAGACGATCAGGAGCCGTGAGCTGCATGTCACCACAAACCGATCTGCGCGATTATGCCCATCGCCTCGCATGGGCAACGGGATGCAGCGGGCGTTGCGGCATCCGTCCGATGAACCGCGGCTTCTTGTGCCTGGGGTCGGTGCTGCGCGCGTCCACAGGGGCCGGGCGGACACAGCAGACGCCTCTGCTGCCGGGCGCCGCGCCGAAACCGCCCGCCTATGCTGCGCTCTCCCGCGGTGCGCACCGGGTGCGGCTGTTTCCCACGCAGCAGACACCCTGTCTTCAGCATTACATCAACCTAAGCTCGGGGACATCCAGCGCGCACTTCATCGCGGCGCTGGACCGGTACGGCCTTACGGGGTCATGGGCGTTGATGGATCTGCTGCCGGATGAGGGGCTTCAGCAGTATATCGCCACCGGTCTTCCGTTGTGCTGTTACTTCACGATCCAGGCGGTGATTCATCACCAGGCAGCAGACAACGCGCAGCTCCAGGCGGCGATGGACTACCTGGAGCGCCACCACCAGGGGTTCTACACATTCGGCGTCTGTGAGTGGGAGAACACGTTCTACCGTCACTGGGAGCCGGAGACCGATACCACCGCCATCTACGGCGCGAGTCCAGACGCGCTCCGCCGGATGGACCGCAAGGGCAACTACGAGGTGTTGAGGCGGACGGTACAGCGATGGAAAGCCAGCGCCCGTAACCGCATGATGATGGCCAACGGACACGCGATGCTCTCGCACATCGCGGAGGTTGGAGTGGACGCCATCGGCATCGAAACCTCAGAGGTCATCCATTCCACACAGGTCAAGCGGGCGTTCGTGCGCGGGGCGGCCCGGCAGTTTGGCATTCCGTGGTTCGAAGAGGTGTCGGTGTGGTTCGGCGCCAGCGTGTCCGGCGGCATGCCGACGTCGTCCATCGTCCACTGGCCGGACACCCCAGTTGGCGGAGATGCCGGGCATTCGGTCAGCCACCTGATGCGGCACTGGTATACCGCGTGGTTCAGCGGAGCCGGGCACATCATGCTGGAGGCATCGCCTCAGGTGCTGTTCGCTGTACCTTGGAGCCGTGAGTTTCCCGCCAACGCGAAACTGTCACGGTACGGCCTGGAGGCCCAGCGACTTGCCAGGCTGATGCGCCAGGTTGATGTCGGTGTGCCGTACACCCCGTTTGCGGTACTGGTCAGCAAGTTTCACGGACGATGGGCCGTGTGGGGCAGGCCGTGGGGACGACTGGAGGAGACGCCGGGCGACCGGATGACCGAGCGGTTCTTCGATCAGCTGTTCCCGGGGCAGTCTCAGGGGCCGGGGCGCGAGGAACGGTATCTCTGCGCTTCGCCCTACGGCGACACATTCGATGTGCTGGTGAACGACGCGAAGCGCGACGCCTGGCGCGCGTATCCGGTAATCCTGGCCATGGGTGATATCCCCTGGACAACGGACGACATTGTGTTCTTGCAGCGTTATGTACGGGATGGCGGCGTCCTGGTGCTGAATGAGATCCATATCGACGGGTGGAACCGCAACTGGCTCGGCTTGGCGTCCGGAGCGTTCACCCCTCGCGGTGGGGCCAAGGCCGTGTTGACCGGACCGGACGATCGGCCTCAGGTCATCCGGCGCCAGGTCGGCAGAGGGTGCGTGCTGGTCGCGCGATACCAGCCGGAACTGCCCTGCCCGGAGGCGCTGCTGCGCAGCCTGGCGGATCGGTATGTTCCGTTCCACATCGAAGGAGACGTGCAGACTTTGGTGAACCGCACCCGCAACGGCTGGGCGCTGATGATCGTCAACAACAAAGGCATCACCAAGGAGCCGCACGCAGACCTGCCTCCCGTCATCGATCCGGCGGCGACTCAGACAGTCAGCATCACCTGTCGCGGCGCGATGAAGCAGGCGTCGGAGGCGATCTACGGGAGCCCGCTGCAGGTCGAACCGGATGAGCGCGGTTCACTCCGGTGTGTCCGGTTTACGCTGCCGCCCGGTGAGTTGCGGTTGATTGTCCTGCGTGAGTAGGCGGCAGAAGCCGTTCCCCATGATGGCCGGCAGCGCCTGCCTGCTCTCGGCGCGTTAGGGGATGGTCGCCAGAAGACACTTCCACCCTCGAGCGGTACCTGCGGTATCGGGTTGGGTATGATGAGGTAGATTAATACCACATACGGTTGATACAGGGAAAGGAGCACTGACATGACTCGATGGTTCGTGGCGCTGTGTGCGCTGTGCGTGTGTTCCATGGGCTGGGCGGGTTCAGATGCGCCGTCTGCCGGAACGAACAAGCCGAAACCCAAGCCGGCGGCAGAGAAGCGCCCGCATCAGATGGTGAACGACACCCTGTCCAAGCAGCTTCAGGCGATTGTGAACCCGAAACTGCCGGTGGTCAAGCTGTCGGATGTGGACAACGGCAAAACGATCAAGACATCTGTCGGGCAAGTGGTAGAGATCACGCTGAAGAGCAACGCCACCACCGGCTATTCGTGGCGCGTGGTCTCCGGCGGGAATGCGGCGCTGTCGCAGATGGGTGACGACAACTATACCGCTCCCGGAACGCCCATTCCCGGCAAGGGCGGCACACAGACGTTTAAGTATGTGGCGCGCAAGGCGGGCTCGGCATCGGTGAAGCTGGAATATGTACGGCCTTGGGAGGCTGATAAACCCGCACAGACTTGGAGCGCGAAGTTCACCATAGCGGACGGCGCCAAAAAACCGGCGAAACGCTGACGGCCTGTGTATAGGATTCAGACGCCCCGGAACATGGGGCTTACGGTGCTCATTGCCCTGGCATGGGCGCTGCTGCTCTGCTTCAACTGCCGGCAGGTGACGGCACAGCCGAGCGGGCACAGCGTGACCGCACAGACCGTGATTATCGATGTAACCCGGGCGGATCGGCGCCATGTGCGTCAGCCGCTGGTGCGCAACGATCGGTCAAAGGCGCGCCAGAACACGCTGCGGATGGAGGCGATCATGCGGGCCGCTCCGGCCGGAGCGGTCATCCGTTTCCCGGGCGGAGACTTCTACTTCGACGGCGGCGCGCTGCCTAACCGCGGATCGATCGAAACCACGGCGCCCGGGCAGGTCATTGCCGGCGAGGGTGCGGATGTCACGCACCTGATCCAGACCAACACGCGTCCTTTCGTCGGGTTCACACCAACATCTGGGCGTAAAACGGTCCCGGCGGCCACGGTGCGAATCCGGCACAAGGGCTGCCGC
>CAZHSN010000241.1:0-4432 GCA_964535125.1 uncultured bacterium | reverse complement strand
ACGATGAGGTCATAGAAGCAGCTGCCGCCAACCTCGCCACGCTGCTGGGCCTTCCCGAAGGCTACCATGTGGTGTTTCTTCAGGGCGGAGCCAGCTTGCAATTCTCCATGGTTCCCATGAACCTGCTGGGCGGCGGCCGAGCCGACTATGTGGTCACCGGATCCTGGGCTAAGAAGGCGCTGGCCGAGGCCCGGCGCGAAGGGGAAGCCAATATAGCCTGGGATGGCAAGGATGGCAACTATTCGCGCATGCCCGCGTCGCATGAGTTGCGCCTCACCGAGGGGGCAGCCTACGTTCATATCACCGCCAACGAGACCATCCAGGGCATCGAGTTCCCGGCAGAGCCGGATACCGGCGACGTTCCCTTGGTGTGCGACGCGTCCAGCGACTTTTTAAGCCGTCCGCTGGATGTCGCGCGATACGGCCTCATCTACGCCGGAGCTCAGAAGAACGTGGGACCCGCCGGTGTCACCATCGCGGTGATCCGTGAAGACATGCTGGAGCGCATCCCCGACGGACTGCCCACCATGCTGGACTACCGCACGTACACCGCCAACAAGTCGCTCTACAACACCCCTCCGGCGTTCGCTATCTATATCGTCCGACTGGTTACCGACTGGCTGCTGAACGAGATCGGCGGTCTGGCGGCCATGCAGGAGCGCAACCGTGAAAAGGCCGCGCTGCTCTACCGGACCATTGACAGCAGCGATGGCTTCTACCGAGGTCACGCGGCGCCGGATAGCCGGTCGATGATGAACGTCTCCTGGCGGTTGCCCAGCGAAGAACTCGAAAAGCAGTTTGTCGCTGAGGCGCGCGATGCCGGCCTGTACGAGTTGAAGGGGCACCGGTCGGTTGGCGGCATCCGCGCCTCCATCTATAACGCCATGCCGCGCGAGGGTGTGGTGAAGCTGGTGGAGTTTATGCAGGCGTTCCGCGCAACACACGCCTGATCGGGTTTCACCAAACGCACTGCCTGAAGGCCCCCCGGTTCACCCGAGGGGCCTTTGTGTGTCACAGGCCGACAGTGTTACAGGTATGTGACCCGACCAGTGATCAGATGCACGCCGTCTGGGAGCGCGCTGAGTGCGGCCAGCCGGTCGGGTCCCAGCACGCACAGCGAACCCCAGAACGCGCCCACATCAGGTGCAACCGCATACGGAACCGAACGGCCGGCGAACCCCCGCGCCTGGCGGTCACCGAGGAACACAACCATCCAGGGTTGACTGCGCCCCGGATCGGTTAACATCACCGACAGCACGGTCATTCCGGAAGGCAAACGGCGCAGACAGGGGGCGCCACCGTACAGCAGAGGGGGCATTGGATCGCGCAACGCCGGCCACCGGCGGTCTGCAGAGACGCCGGCCTCTGACCACGGCTCTCCCGGTCCAGCCAAACGGCAGATCCATGGCTGCAGCACGCGACCAAGCTCGAAATCCTCGATGGCGGTGACCAGCGAGCCGTCGGACAACACGCATGGAGACGGCATGCCGTCGCGCCCTTTCGGACGGAAACAGAGGCGCACCGGCTGGCCCCAGCTGCGGCCGTCATCTGTCGAACGCATCCCGGTGATCTCCTGCTGGCCATCTCCGTATGGCGCCTCATTGGCGAACAACAGTCCAATGGATCCATCCGGCAGCACCACGCCCACGGGTTCCCAACACCCCGTGATCCCGGTTGTGCCGCCCGTATAGGCCACCTCTGGCTCGGTCCATCGCCGTCCGTCCGCGTCGCCCCTGCAGACCAGTATCCGATAGGGTTGACCGTCCCGCAGCGGGCGTTCGTTAATGAACAGCAACAGGCCACGGCGCTCCGGCAGCGCCAGTATCTCGGGATTGGCATAGATGGAGCCGTCGCGCCGGGCCAGCACCTCCAGCGGTGTCCAAGCACGCAGCGCTTTGTCCGCACGGCGCACCACCACCGCGCCGTGACGCTCACATACCAGCAGCCATCCACTCGGAATCGGGGCCATCCGCGCGTACGTGGACTCCGGCGCGACGAGGGCATCGGAGCCGGTGTCCCAGACCACAGTCTGATAATCTGTCATTGGCCGTGTCATGGAGCAAATGTCTTGATAAATGCCGCAGCCAGTCCAGCCAGCGTCATCCAGAACAGGATGACCACAGTCAGGAACAGAATGTAGAACACCGAAGCGACCACCCCGATGGGTGTCCATCGGTCCTGCTCCTCGCGGAACGCCTCCGGGCTGGACCATTGCGTTTGACGTTCCCAGACCAACCGCTCGCCGCGCGCTCCCAGGTAGATGCTCCACGCCAACGGCAGCAGTCCGAAGGTCACCTTGGACAGCAGCAATACCACCGCAGATGCAGCAACCAAGTCCCATCGCTGCATGACGGCGAGCCACACGGGATACAGGCTGAACGCCGCCCAACTCCAGCGGAAGCGAGGCGTGTCGGCATCGGCAATCGTCTGCAGGTCGTGCACCGGTATGACCGGCGTACCGGGCGGCGCCTCTTCCGGTTCAGCGGAAAACAGCCCTTCGACCATACCGGCTGACAACCGGCGGCCCGTGTGTTCTTCCTCCAGGTCGCTGTCACGCCTCAGCCGTTTTTCTTGCACCCACAGGCGCAGCGTCTCCAGATCGGCCGGTCCGTACCGCCGGCCATTCACCGCATGCAGGTAATAGCGCATTCCCCACTCCGCATGGCATCGGAACAACCGGGAGTCGGCGCGCGGAGCCTCCACGCGCCGACTCCTGACCTATCGGTCTGACGAGTCGAAGGCCGCGTCAAACGCCCGCTCAGATCGCGGGAAGTCCACGCGACGCACGAACGCGCAGGCCTCTTCGGCGCCGTGTTCGCGGTCCATGCCGCCGTCTTCCCACTCCACCGACAGCGGTCCGGCGTATCCTATGTCGTTGAGCGCCCGGATGATCTCCTCGAAGTTGATGCGTCCGCGTCCCAGCGATCGGAAGTCCCAGAACCGCCGCGGATCGCCGAAGTCGAGATGGCCACCGAAGACACCCGCTTGCGTGGGTGTGGGCGACCAATAGACGTCCTTCATGTGCACATGATAGATCCGGTCGGCCAGCAGGCGAATAAACGCCACGTAGTCGACTCCCTGATAGCCGAAGTGGCTGGGGTCATAGTTGAACCCGAACCGCTTGTGCCCCCCGACGGCTTCGACGGCGCGCATGGCCGACGCCACATCGAAGGCGATCTCCGTGGGATGCGCCTCCAGCGCGAAGTCCACGTTAACGGAGTCATACACATCCAGGATCGGCTTCCATCGTGCGGCGAAGTCCGCGTAGCCGTTATCCACCAGATCCGGTCCATTCGGCGGGAAGCTGTACAGGCAGGGCCAGATGGAACTGCCCGTAAAACCGCAGACCACGGCGCGATGCTCCGATGGGCAGGGGGATGCATCGAACAGCTTGCGGGCGGCCCGGGCGGTATCGGCCATCGCCGCGGCCGCGCGCTGCCGAACGCCTTCCGGTTCGCCATCGCCCCATACAGAGTCCGGCAGCACAGACTTGTGCCGTTCATCGATGCGGTCACAGACCGCCTGTCCGACCAGGTGGTTACTGACGGCATAACAGGTCAGTCCGAAACGCCCCAGGATCTCCCAGCGCGACTCAACATATCCGTCCGTCGACAGCGCGGCGTCCACATCGAAGTGGTCGCCCCAGCAGGCCAGTTCCAGTCCATCATATCCGAACGACGCCGCTTTCTCGGCCAAAACCTCCAGCGGCAGATCGGCCCATTGGCCGGTAAACAGGGTAACAGGTCTTCCCATATGCAACGCCTCCTCGATGTCAGTGCGGTACACCCGATATGTACCCCGCATACGGCGTTGATTCCTGCCTGTATGAGCAGGAATGCGGAGGCTCTCAGACGGTTTTCACGCAAACATCCATTCGCCTGCGGCAGATGGTTCATGCGGACAGATACCCTCCATGCGCCTGCCACGTGATCCCCTGTCACATCCGGAGCGTTCTGGGGCACAATCAACTGATAGATCTGTTCACACTTCCGCATCTTTTGCGTAATCAGGAGCGTCAGATGGCAGCCACGTATACCATCGGTCTGGACTATGGCACCAACTCGTGCCGGGCGATTGTCGTCCGCACCAGCGACGGGTTCGAGGCGGGAACCGCCGTGTATGAGTATCCGCACGGAGATCTGGGCATCCTGTTGGATCCCAAAGACCCCAACTTGGCGCGGCAACATCCGGCCGACTATCTGGAAGGCGCCGAGATCACGGTTCGGCAGGCGATGCAGCAGGCGACCGAGGCCGATCCTGAGTTCCGGCCCGACGCGGTAGTGGGTATCGGAGTCGATACCACCGGCAGCACGCCGCTTCCCGTGGATGCAGACGGACGGCCGCTGGCATTTGACCCGCAATTCGCCGATAGCTTGAGCGCCATGGCCTGGTTGTGGAAGGATCACACCAGTACCGAGGAGGCCATCGCCAT
>CAZHSN010000240.1:0-4461 GCA_964535125.1 uncultured bacterium | reverse complement strand
ATTCATCCGGATTCCTCCCAACGCGCGCAATGTACCGCGGTTTAGGTGGGCCGGGCTACACTGTAACCATGGAATCACCCAACTGCCTGCGTCCCCGGCTTCTCTGGACAGGTTCAGACATACTCACTGGATGGGAAGCGGTGCTGGATGCGGGACACATCACCGAAGTGCGCCCCTGCACACATGCGCCGGCGCTCGCGTTACCCGACTCCCTGCTGATGCCCGGGATCATCAACCCGCATACCCATCTGGATAACACCGTATATTACGGATTGCTGCCGCAGGGCGATCACTTCAGGTGGATACGACGTCTGGTGGCGCTGTCTCATCATCTCACGGACGCGGAACGGCGCGACTCCGCCCTGCTGGGCGTCATGTTATCGCTGCGTCAGGGTATCACCTGTCTGGGCGACATCACCACAGACGGCGTATCGCTGGATGCGCTGCAGACAACAGGGCTTCGCGGTCGTCTCTACCTGGAGTTCACCTCAGTCACGGGTGACACTCAGAGCCGCATCACACACTACAACACGCGACTCGCGACACTGGCCCGCCTGTGCGGAGACAGCGCGATAGCTCCTGGGATCAGTCTGCATTCGTTATACACCGTGCCGTGGGCCGTTTGGATGGAGGCGGACCGGCTTTTCCCACTGACCCGCTATCCGCTGTGTGTGCATCTGCTGGAGTCGCGTGACGAGAGCGACCTGCTTCGTCATGGAGGCGGCCCTTGGGCGCGGATGTTCGAGCGCAGAGGTATCGGCTGGTCGGTGCCTGCTGATTGTGTGCAACGTCTGGCGCAGCAGTCCTGGGCGCACCGTGATGTGTTGTGGGTACACGGCGTGCGCCTGCGGGAGTCGGAACTCAACGCGTTGCTTCCCGGTAACGCCCTTGTCTGTTGTCCGCACAGCAGTCGCACCATGCACGAGGCGATCAGTTTGCCGCTTCAGCACCTGATGAACGGTGGTGCAGTGTGTATCGGCACCGATGGCGCAGGCAGCGGTGGCGTGTTCGGACCGTTGTTCCAGTTCATGCATCTGACCGGCGCATCGGCATGCGACCCGCTGGACCTGTGGAGACGCACCCAGCAGGTCGCGGCCCACGCGTTACGGCAGCCCATACCATCCATCCGTCCCGGAGCGCCTGCCGACCTCACCGTGCTGCGCATTCCGTCTGAAGCCGACACGCCCGAAACCTGCGTGCTTTCGGCGCTGAGGACGCATGATGTACAGATGACATTGTGCGGCGGTCGTACGGCGTATCTGCACGGGCAATACCCCCTGCTTCACGAATCATGGCACACTGTATGGGCCCGGGTCCACGCAGCACAACGGCGTATTGTGGCGGAATGTAACGCACAGGAGGCAACCCTATATGACGGAACCACATCCCTATAGCAACGCGGATCAACTGGTCGAATGGGGCCGTGAACTGCGGTATTGGCGACTGACGTGGGGAACAGCCGGCAATCTGTCGTTACGGAGCGATGACTCCCGGTGTCTGATCACCGCATCCGGATCTTGGCTGGATAGACTCACGCCCGATCAGATCAGCCTCTGTGGAATCGACACCGGGGACCACTTGGACGGGCCTCGGCCATCGGTTGAGTACCGCATGCACACCGGCATTTACCGGGTGCGGCCGGAAGCCCGGTGCATCGCGCACCTGTCTCCTCACTACACCACACTGTGCGCCTGCACTAATATGCCGATCACACAGCAGACTACTGTGGAAAACATGCTGTATATCGGATCAATCACCCACGTACCCTATATTCACCCCGGCACCCAGGAGTTGGCCGATGCCGTCACCGAAGCGGCGCGCGATCACGACACGATCATTCTGGATAACCACGGCGTCATCGCCTGGCATCGCAGCGTCGCGGCACTGGTGATGCGCTTGTTGACACTGGAAGAGGCCTGCCGGCTGCAGTGCGACGCCTGCAGCGCCGGTCTGCATCTTCGGCCACTGGATCCATCCGTTGTACGCGAACTTCGCGAATCGGTGGGTTACCACTAGACCGACATGACGCCATATATGGCAGGAGTTAACCGAGGATGCAGGTGATCCGCGATTGGTCCGTCATACTGGAAACACTGCGGTACGCCTGCACCGGTGCATGTTTTTTTGGCGTTCTCCGCATGGAATGAACCGATAACAGCAGCGGCTTATCTGCGGGTTTGGGTGGCGATCCCCTTATGCGGTTTGACCGGTATTGAATCACTGATCTGCGCGGCAACCGGAACGAGCACGGTCGGTTATCGCCCCAATCCCGAGTACCAACGGCAGTCCGGGCTAAACAATATCTCGGTAGCGGTTGCCGCGGTACTGGCAGGCGCAGGCGGTTGGGGCGCCGCCGCGGATGGCGCGCTGCTCACCGTCACAGGGGTGTTCTTCCTGCTGTCAGGCGTCAATCACGCGTGGTCAAGCCTGCGCGAGGCCAACCGCTCTGGGAAAAACCTGATGCGGCCGATCGGAGCGATGGCTCTTGCCGGTCTGCTGGTCCCGTTCATTGTGCGCATTTTCCGATAAGGCAGAAGGCCTGCCGTCAGTCCAGCGTGGCCACTTCGATCCGAAACCGCGCGAGGCCCCGCTGAGCCTCCATGTCGAACGGATACCGCATCGCCTGTGTCAAATAGCGGCGCACCACATCCACCGGAAGACCGGTCTCCTGCGCATCCTGTTCGATCGTCTCAGTCAGTGTGGCCAGACCACGCGCGGCAGCCGTCTGGAGAATGGCCGTGATGTCAGGGCTCAACCGCCCCGGGCCGGCGATCCATAAGGCCCACACAAACGGCAACCCCGTCCAGTCCGACCAAGCCTCCCCCAGGTCGAGTACATGCAGTCCCGATCCATCCGCCCGCAGGCCCGGATCGCCGATCAGCAGCGCCGCATCCGTGTGCTGCAGCATGATATTCAAATCGGGCGTGTGACTAATGTACGACGGCCGCACCCGGTACCGGTTCTCCAGCAGTACACGCGCCAGCGCACAGGACGTCAGTGAACTGCTATCCAATGACACGGACCGGATTCGATCTATCGGACATATGCTGAAGAGACGGACACTCATAACAGGCCCCCAACTGCCGACACAATAACCCGGAACGGTCTGCGTGTCAGCACGGCGCAGCGCGTAGATCGAGCTGAACATCGCGATGTCCAGCTTGTCCTCATCCAGCAACTGGGCGAGCGTCGATGGTGCGGCGTATTGAAGCCTCACACCGGACTTCCGCACGGAAGACGTCTGCAGCCAGCGCACAAGCGGACGTGCGTTCAAATAGGGTACTGCACCGATCCGAGTCATCGCCAGAAGACCAGCCAGTCCAGTAGCGTTGCCGCCAGCAGCAACACGCCAGTCCACCCGTTGATGTTCAATGCGGCCTTTTCCGCACGGCTGGTATCGGCGCTGTTCACCATCGTATGCATGATCACCCACAACAGAGCCACAGCGGCAACGCCTAACAGCCAGGCAGGCCCCATTCCGGCCGCTTTACCGAAACGAAGCAGCAGGATCACAGACGCCACGTGAACCAGGCGGGCGACACCGATCGCCCGCTCTGCTCCTAACCACACCGGAACAGAGCGCAACCGTTCCGAGCGGTCAAACTCAACGTCCTGCAGGCTGTAGATGATATCGAATCCAGCCGTCCAAAGCATGACCGCGGCAGACAGCAACACCGGCGCCCATGTCAGCTGACCTGTCACTGCAATCCAGGCGCCTGCAGGCGCCATACCCAACCCGAGTCCCAGCCACAGATGACACAGGCTGGTGAACCGCTTCGTGTGACTGTATCCCAATACCCATAGTAAGGCGACAGGAGAAAGCATCAGGGTCAGGGGATTCAGCATCACCGCCGCCAGCAGAAACACTGCACAGCTGATCGCACAGAGCATCGCCACTTCTGTTGGTTTCAACAGGCGCTTGGGCAACGCTCGGTTCGCCGTCCTGGGATTCCGAGCATCCAGCCGGGCGTCTACCAGACGGTTGTACGCCATCGCAGCGGTTCTCGCTCCTACCATCGCCACCAGGATCCAGATGATGATCCGACCTTCCGGCAGGCCCCGGGCTGCGGTCAGCATGGCGACCAGCGCGAATGGCAAGGCGAACACGGTATGCTCGAACCGAACCAGTTCCAGCATCAGGCGCATCCGCCGCCACTGAACCAGCACCCGCGACCGCACTGCACCCCTCCGTCTTTCCTGTTACGTTCCACCGGCGCACGCCGGCACCGTGATTATATCGCCGATGCCGATCTCTGTGTACGGGGCCGATGAACCAACAGGCGCAGGCTGTTCAGCGTAACCAGCAGTGCGACCCCGGTGTCCCCCAATACCGCAGCCCACAGCGGCAATGCACCTGGTACGGCAGCCGCCATCAGCAACAGCTTGCATCCCACCGCAAACACGATGTTTTGACCGATCACCGTGCGTAACGCGCGCGCCAGGGAGATAAGCGGCGTGAGC
>CAZHSN010000239.1:0-4475 GCA_964535125.1 uncultured bacterium | reverse complement strand
ATCGGCAGGCATCGACGAACTCGCGCACCACATCGCCGCGGCCGCCGCGCCAGGAGGAGTGGCGCACCGAATGCTGTGTATACCGGCTGGGCCACAGGCAGAAGCCGTCATGGTGTTTAGCCGTGAGGATGACATAACGGAAGCCGGCGTCACGGGCGACGGCCGCCCATTGCCGGGCGTTCAAACGCTTGGGTGCGAAGATAGATGGTGACTCGGTTCCTGTACCCCATTCCCGGTTGGTGAAGGTGTTCACACCGAAATGGATGAAGAGGCTGAGTTCGCTGCGCTGCCATTCCAACTGCTGCGGGGTCGGTACCGGTGTGTGCACGGCGTCATCTCCTGCCGATGGTGTCTGATGCCGGGACTGTGGCAACCGGATGCCGGACTCGGGCATCATACAGGCATCATACCATCTATTTAGGAGCCTCCGTATGGCGACACACATGACGCATCGGGAGCGGGTGATGGCGACGATCCGGCATCAGCCCGTGGACCATCTGGCGGTTTATGACATCGTCGAAAACGACGGCTTGATTGCGCATTACACGGGCATGGTCCCTGAACCCGGCGAGGAGGGACACCGCCTGAAAGGGATGACCATCGCCAGATGTCTGGACATGACGCGGATGCCGTATGGTCCGAATGCGCCGGGCAGCCATACCGACGCGGATGGGTTCGAGACGGTCATTGAGCGCTGGACAGGCTGGATACGCCGCAGGCCGTTCGACACGGTGGAAGGCGCCGCGGAATACGGAGCACGCCAAATCCAGACATTGAACGCCTGGCAGCCTGGAGAGGCGGACCGGCAGGCGATGCAGGCGCATCTGGATCAGGTGGACGGGTGGTTCCGAGCCGGCGCGGAAGATCCGGATGATTTGCCGGTGCTGGTGATTGAATCCGGCGTGGGCGTGACAGATATCTATGCGCGGGTTGGACTGGAGTTGTTCTCTGAGCTGATGGCCGACGAGCCGGAGTTGCTGGATGACTGGTTGGAGGCGGAAAACCAGGCGGAGATCCGGCGCGCGCATGCGATCGCCGATCCGCAACGCGTACCCGTGGTGCTGGTGTATGACGATTTGGCGTTCAAGACCGACACGTTGTTCAGTCCATCCTGGATCCGGAAGGCGTTCATGGAGCGGTGTAGGCGGCTGGTGGAGGCCTGGCATGAACATGGAGTGAGTTGCCTGTTCCACTCAGACGGCAACCTGATGCCCATCCTGGATGATCTGGTGAAGACCGGCATCGACGGGTTGAACCCGATGGAGACATGCGCCGGCATGAGCCTGCGCACGGTGCGTGAACAGTACCCGCATCTGTTTCTGACCGGAGGCATCGATGTGAGCCAGTTGCTGCCGTATGGAACGGTGGAAGACGTGCTGGCGCGCTGCCGGGAGGCCGTAGAGGAGACCGGCGGACGCGGATACTTCATCGGCAGCACCACAGAACTGCATCCCGCGGCGAACGCACGGAATGTGGTGGCGATGATTGAGTTTGCACAAGGCGCAACGCTGCCGTAGACCGCTTGCAGCGGGGGTGCGGTCGGACCTGGTTACGTGGCTGCACTCCGCAGCGGCTGGCGTCGTACAATAGTATGGCGCAGCCGCGCGACAGGGGGTGACGGATATGCTGATGGACAAACTGAAGGAGGTGGAGGCCCGACTGCTGCAGGTGGAGGCCGCGCTGGCCGATCCCGACGTGGTGAACGATCTGGCGGAACTGCAGCGACTGGGCAAAGCGCATTCCGAATTGACCCCGGTGGTGGAGGCGTACCGTACATACCGCGATATGCTGAGCCAAGCGGAAGAGGCCGAGGCGCTGTTGAGCGACCCCGAGATGCACGACATGGCTCAAGAGGAGTTGGACGCGATCCGGGCGCAGCTGCCGGAACTGGAGCAGCGCCTGCGCCTGTTGCTGCTGCCCAAAGACCCGAACGACGACAAGAGCGTGATTATCGAAGTGCGCGCCGGCACCGGCGGGGAAGAGGCGGCGTTGTTTGCGGGAGAGTTGCTGCGGATGTATATGCGCTACGCCGAACGGATGGGCTGGAAGTATGAACTGCTGGACAGCCAGGATACCGGCATCGGCGGCGTTAAGGAGGCGGTGCTGAACATCACGGCTCAAGGAGCCTACAGCCGCCTGAAGTATGAAAGCGGTGTGCACCGAGTGCAACGGGTGCCAGTGACCGAGAGCAGCGGACGCATCCATACCTCGGCGGCCACCGTGGCGGTGCTGCCTGAAGCCGAGGAGCAGGAGGTGCAGTTCGGACCGGACGACCTGTATATCGAGACATACCGGTCCAGCGGAGCGGGCGGGCAGAGCGTGCAGAAGAACGAAACCGCCATCCGGATTACGCACCGTCCGACGGGGCTGGTGGTCACCTGCCAGGACGAACGCTCGCAAGGGCAGAACAAAGAGAAGGCGATGCGTATTCTATCCGCCCGGCTGGCGGAGATTCAGCGCCAGGCCGCCGATGCCGAGCGTACCGCCGAGCGGAAGTCGCAGGTGGGGTCGGGTGATCGCAGTGAGAAGATCCGCACCTACAACTTCCCCCAGGGACGCATCACCGATCATCGGATCGGGCTGTCGGTGTATAACCTTCCGGGTGTGCTGGAGGGCGATCTGGAGCCGTTTGTGGAAGCGATGATTGCCGACCATCAGGCGCGCCGGCTGCAGACGGCGGAGTAGCGCATGGAGCCGGTCAGCAGTGCGAAACATCCGGCGTTTCGGGCGGCCTGCGCGCTGCACGAGGCTGCGGTGCGGCAGCGCGAACGGCGGTTTCTGCTGGAAGGCGCACAGGCGGTGCTGAAGGCGTTCGCCAGCCGGCTGACACCGCTGGAGGTGTACTGCCGCGAGGACGCGCCGTCGGCGCTGCTGGAGCATGCTCGCCGCGCAGGTGTGCCGCTGTATACGGCTTCACGCGGGCTGTTTGCCAAGCTGATCGGAGCGGGGTATGAGGGTGCCTGCAGTGCCGTGGCCGTGCTGCCGATGTGGCCGGACCTATTGGACGAGGTCTTGACGCCTGTAGATGGCGTGCTGCTGATGGGTGAGCGTCTGCAGGACCCGCGCAACATCGGCATGCTGGTGCGCACCGCTGACGCACTGGGGGCGCGTGCGCTGGTGCTGGCGGGCGATTGCGGCGATGTGTACAGCCGCGCCTCGGTGCGCTCGACTACAGGCAGTATCTGCTCGCTGCCGGTTGTGCGCGTGACTCAGGCCGAGGTGTTGACCGCCTCAGCAAGGCAGGCCGGCTGGAGGCAGGTCGGCAGCAGCTCGCGGAACGGCAGCCCACCGTGGAACATGAACCTGAAACCGCCTGTGTGCCTGTGGGTGGGCAGCGAGGAGAGCGGGCTGACCCCGGAGACACGCGATGCGCTGGACGCCCTGGTGACCATCCCGATGCATGGCGGCGCACACTCGATGAATGTGGCCGTGGCTGCCGGAGCGCTGCTGTATGAGGCGCTGCGCGCCGCGCACGTGCCCGAGCACTGAGCACCTGTTATGAGCGCCTGGCGGGTGACCTGGCAGACCGACGCGCAGAGGCGGGTGTGGGTGCGTCTGCGCGATGGATTGCCCTGGATGCTGGCGTTTCCGGCCGACCGGACGCTACTGGAGCGCTGGATGGCGCAACCCGGTCCACCCGATGACGTCATCTACGCCGACATGCTGCGCGTGTGTCCCAGACAGAGCTATCGTACGGCAACCCCGGATACCCGAGAGGCCGTGCTGGCGTGCGGACTGCTGCCCGCAGAGGCCGACGCGCTGGCGCGCTGGTGCGGCGCACGGCTGCCCACCGATGCGGAGTGGCGCGCCGCGTGGTCGGTGGCGCGTACCTGCCGCCCTCCGGATGGGCTGCTGCAGGCCTGTCACGACGCCCACCCCGCAATGGCTGCGCTGGCGGCCACATTGACCCGCACCTCGACGCTGGCGACGTTTCTGATGCTGGAAGGCGGTCTGTTTGAGTGGGTCACGGACGCTCAGGGCTGTCCGGTGGGTGCGCTGGGCGCACCGCGACCGCGGTTCTACCCCGCGCTGTTCAACCCGGCGGTGGATCTGTTTCAGCCGATCGATCCCTGCGAGCGGTTGGCCTGGACGGGCGGACGCCCTGTGAGAGACAGTTGATGGACCCGCATTTGCACGGGTTTTCGGCGGCCAATTGGTCACCAATGACGGCGCGCGGGGTGCTGATCGGCCTGGATGTGTCTTCAGACGCGCGTGACAGCCTGCCCGAGCAGCTGCGCCTGACCGCCGCGCTGCTGGATGTGCTGCCCGCTGATGTGCCAGCTGTGGTGACGGTACTGGGGGCAGATCGTGCTTGGCCGCCGGCGCACCTGCAGGATGCCGACTGGCTGGCCAGCCAGGCCGATCGTCTGGCTATTGTGGCGCCCGCCATGGAACTGGCCGCGCAGCGCGATCTGACGCTGGTGGCGCTGGCTGGCGGCCCAGTTCCCGACATCGAGGACCTGACACCTGAAGGG
>CAZHSN010000238.1:0-4498 GCA_964535125.1 uncultured bacterium | reverse complement strand
GGCGCGCCGCTGTTTCCGCAAAATGTGATGAGCGTGGATAAGTCGACAACCTACCGCGGAGACATACTTACCTATACGGTGACGTTGAACAACACCAACGGGACAGCGGACGCCTTGAATGTCGTGTTTGCGAACGCACCCCCTTCCGGATTGACGTTCATTCCCGGCAGTGTGCTGGTTAACGGGGTGGCGCAACCGGCCGCCTCGATATTGACCGGAGTGCCAGTGGGCACAGTGGCGCGGGGAACGAGCGTTACCGTGCGCTATCAGATGCGGGTGGACGCGATTCCGTTACCACCGGCTCCGGCGCGCTACGAAAACACCGCGACGTGGACGTATCAATATCAGAGTTGCCCAAATCTGCCGTTGAACAATGGCACGATAACAACCAGTCCACCGGTAGTCACCACCGTACCAAGGTTGATGACAGCCAAAAGCGCGATGCCTTCGGCAGGGGTGAATGTTGGCGAGGTGGTGACCTACACGATCACTGTGACCAATTCCGGAACGGCGAATACATCCGGTACGACATTGTCGGACCCGATACCGCAGGGCATGGATTATGTACCAGGCTCTACCCGCCTGAACGGTCAGGCAGTGGCGGATATCAATGGACAAATGCCTTATGCTGTGGCGCATCTGATCAACAGCCCTGGAAAGGCGCCTGGCGTGGTAGCCATGGGTGAGACTGCGACCATCAGCTTTCAAGTGCGTGCCAACAATGATCTGCCGCCAGGCGGTATCATCACCAATATTGCTACCATCGATCCGGACGGCGACGGTCCAGCTCCGCCTCAGCAGGCAATTGTGACCAATCCGCCGCAGCAGGCGGATATCGGTGTGGTCATCAGCAATGGGGTGGATTCGGTTGTAGCAGGAGCGCTGACACCATACACCGTCACTGTCACCAATGCCGGCCCGAATACCATCTACGGAATGACTCTTTCGCTGGCGCCGTCTGCAGGGCTTACGCTGGTCGACTTCCTGCCCGCATCAGGTGTGTACAACACAGAGACCGGCGACTGGAGCGGTATCTCCGTACCAGCCGGCGGCTCCGTTCAGATGGTTGTGCAAGGACGTGTGGCCGGGGACGCCGTTCAGGCTGTGAGTGTCACTGCGACGGTGGAGACCCGTCCCGGCGTCGTGGACGCCAACGAGACCAATAACAGCAGTTCAGATACCGACACGATTCGGTATGTCGCCGATCTGGCAATCACGAAAACTGACGGGCAAACACACGTGATGCCCGGCGCTACGCTGGAGTATACCATTACGGTTACCAACCTGGGCCCCAGCACAATCGATTCACTGATAGTGCGTGATGTGCCGGATCCCAGCCTCGAGGAGATGAGCTTCACACCCAGTCAGGGGGTCTACAACGCCGAGAACGGCGCTTGGAACGGTGTCGTGCTGGCCGCCGGTGGAACGGTGACGCTCACGGCAAGGGCTGTGTTGAAGCCTTCGGCCACAGGCAGTGTGACCAACACGGTGACCGTCATGCCGCCTGAAGGCGTAACCGATCCAGATAATGCAAACAACACGGCGCAGGACATCAACCAGATCGGCATGCCCGGCCAATCGATCAGCGGATATGTCTACAGCGATGCAAACCATAATGGCCTGCGGGAGAGTTTCGAAGCGGGTCTGAGTGTTGCCGGACTGTTTGTTAAGCTGGTCCCGCAGTCGCAGGCATCGGCGACGCAGGCTGCGGAAGTGAATCCGTCGACGGGCTATTACCGGTTCGACTCCGTTCCAGCGGGTACATACACGCTGGTAATCACGTCTAGTGCGGCGCTATCAGACATCACTCCCGCTGCACTTACTGGCTGGCTCAGTCTCGAAGCGCCGAACAGGACTCGCAGACCGATTGTAATGGTGAATACCGCGCTTGACAATCAGAACTTTGGGCTGTGGCCGGGAGGAAAACTCACCGGGCGAGTCTTCGAAGATAACGGGCAATTCGGAGGCGTGCCGCATGACGGGTTCATCAACGGAGGTGAAGTTGGCCTGTCCGGTGTCCGGTTACGGTTAACATCCTCCGATGGCACGCTGTTGGACACGACACTAAGCGATGCAGAAGGATGGTTCACCTTATGGATACCGAGGAGCGCAGGCAACAACCCTCTGGTACTTAGCGCCCAAAATCGGTTCAACTACGTGTCGGTGTCCGGCCGCCCAGGCGATACGGGTGGGATCTACGACCGGGATACTGATGCGGTGCGATTCACCAATACGATCGGCGCCGTATATAGCGGGATAGTCTTTGGCGATGTACCGGCTAGTCGGCTGTTCTCTGATAACCAGCAGACTATCACCGCAGGAGGCGTGGCGTTTTATCCGCATATATTTGCGAATGGAACGGCTGGCGAGGTTTCGTTTCAGGTGACTGTGACCGCATCGCCGCCGGGGGTGAATTGGTCATATCAGCTCTATCATGATGTCAACGGCAATGGCGCCATCGATCCAGGTGAGCCGATCATCACCGAACCTCTGTCTGTAGACGCGGGAGAGGCCGTAGTCCATCTGATCTTAAGGGTTCAATCGGCGTCGAACGTGCCGGCGGGATCACAGCTGCAAGCGGTGTTGCGGGCTCAGTTCGTCTATACAGGAGGTGTTCGTACTGAGCAATATGCCAACACCGATTTGACGGTGATCGCTTCGGACTCGGGGTTGCGCTTGAGCAAAGCGGTTGACAAACCGGCAGCACGGCCAGGCGATGTGTTGACTTACACCATTACCTATGTCAACATCAGCGGACGGGCGATAGAGGATGTAAAGATTACCGACACGACGCCGGCATTCACGGTGTTCACCAGCGCCGATTACGGGGTGCTGCCTCCCATGCTGACCGGCTGCACCATTGCCGCGCCCGCAGAGGGACAGTCAGGCGCGATTCAATGGCAATTCAGCGGGGCGCTGGAGCCGGGAGGCGCCGGTACGGTCACCTATCGGGTGACGGTGCGATGAGTGGACACCGGCTTCGCCCCCAGTCGAAGCGGGTATGCACGAGCGATCAGCTGTCGCCGATCCCTTCGAACAGCGCGGTGCTGAGATACCGCTCGGCCAAGTCGGGCAGTATAACGACGATTGTTTTGCCCCCAAACGCGGGATCCAGTGCCAGCCGGCCTGCGGCGGCAAGCGCCGCACCGCACGAGATGCCGACCAACAGGCCTTCCTCTTTCGCGGCCCGGCGGGCATACTCCAGCGCCTCCGGGCTGCTGACCCGCTCGATCCGGTCAACCAGATTCAGATCCAGTACGCCAGGCACAAAACCAGCGCCGATACCTTGTATCTTGTGAGGACTGGGTTTTAACTCTTCACCCGCGCGCGTCTGCGACAGGATGGGTGACTCGTCGGGTTCCACCGCTACACTGGTGATCGTTTTACCCATAGTACGCTTTATGTAACGGCTGATCCCGGTGATGGTTCCGCCGGTTCCCACCCCCGCAACCAGCGCATCCACGGCGCCGTCCGTGTCATTCCATATTTCCGGACCGGTGGTGCGCTCATGAATGGCCGGATTAGCCGGATTGTCAAACTGCTGCGGCAGGTAGTATCTGGCAGGATCGCTGTTGTGAATCTCTTCGGCTTTGGCCACCGCACCCTTCATTCCTTTAGGGCCCTCGGTGAGCACCAGCTTGGCGCCCAACGCGGCCAAGATGCGCCGTCGCTCAATGCTCATGGTTTCGGGCATGGTCAACGTGATGGGGTATCCCCGAGCTGCGGCCACGAAGGCCAGGGCTATGCCTGTATTGCCGCTGGTCGGTTCCACGATCTCCTTACCTGGTCCCAACAGCCCTTTGTCTTCAGCGTCCCAGATCATGGACGCGCCGATCCGGCACTTGACCGAATAAGCAGGGTTGCGCCCCTCCACCTTTCCCAAGACAAGAGCTTTGGACCCGGGGTACAGGCGGTTGATGCGTACCAACGGAGTGTTGCCGATGCTGAATGAGTTGTCTGTATGCCATCTGGCCATTTGGTTGCTCCTTGCCCGAGGTGTCGCCCCGCCGATGAACTTACCGTGTAATCCGATAAAATCGGTCGGTAGTGTAGTAATTATGCATTGGTTCGTCTGTTGCCGTCAAGCCTCGCCGTGGGTTGCATGCACGGAAGATACACGTATATATACCGGATATGATGAATGCTGCGGCGAATACCGAACGGTGCCTAGATTGTCTAGGTATAATATGCCTAGAACATCAAGGTATAGGAGGCTCCGAGATGCCATACGCAACAGAACTGGGCGGCAGCACGGTGGAACTGCTGGTGCTGCAGCTTCTGACAGAACGCAGCATGTACGGTTACGAGATCATTCAGATTGTTAATCAGCGCACCGATGGCGCGTTCAACTGGAAAGAGGGCACATTATACCCTGTGCTGCACCGGCTGGAGGCGCGAGGGCTGCTGACTACAGAGTGGCAGACCGCGGACAACGGAAAACGTCGGCGTTATTATGCGCTGACGCGTGACGGCAAGACCCATGCGGCGCAGAAGGTGG
>CAZHSN010000237.1:0-4512 GCA_964535125.1 uncultured bacterium | reverse complement strand
TCGGGGTCAGTGAAGTTCTGCGCATGGTCACCTCCGGCGCTGTCTCCAGCGCCGGACGGATCTTATGATACCGGCTGATTCGAAACCGCTCTCACCGAGCAGCGGCAGTCACTACCAGTTGCCCATCGGGCATCATATCATCTGGCGGCGGTGTGCCGTGCTGCATTCGGTATTGCTTTCGCTTGCACTGCTCTTGACGCTCACCACGGCAATACATCGCAATGAAACCCCGACACGCTACGGTTTTGGACTCCTGATACTTCCGAAAAAAACCGCAGTTTGCCAGCATTGGGCACTCAGTAACCATGTTCGGTCCTCCCAAGTATTACACTTGCAGTGTAATACATCGGCAACCGTCCGGATGAGTTAAGCTCATGGACTCACCAGCAGGACGCGATAGTCTGAGGGAACCGACATTGGCTGCCGTTTCCCTTTCGGTACAGTCCCGGCGTCGCGCGTGGCACCCGAGGCGACATGCATCCATGTCGCTCTGCCGCGGCTGTTCAGGACCTCGGGGGTGATTTGCGTCACACCGGGACGTGCGAGCGACAGGGCCGCCTTGTTGGACGCCAGCGTCCAGACTCCGTCAGCGGAATGGATTGGCTTCATGTGCGCGAGGTGGGTTGACAGCGGGCCTGTCATCAGTCGGTACAACGGTTGGATCACACTGGCGGCCGGCGGCGCGACGTAACCCGTTGGCCGGATGGGTTTTTCGGTAGCAGGGTCAAGCCAGGACAGACGGCGGATCAGCATGGAGCCGCCAGCGAGAAAGAACGCCCAGGTCTGCTCGGTGGTCGCCTCGAACTGGCTCACGATGGCTTTGCTCGGATAACGCAACCGGTATTCCAGAACCTGTTTGTAGACCATCTCCGGAGTGGTGTCTCCTGCGGCATTATGGGCGTACCGTCCGGGCACTTCACTTCCTCCCTTCGGAGCATATCGGGAACCGTCCTTCTGGTAGCACCAGTAACGCAGATCGATGACATTGACCTGTGCAGCGTATCTGGCATCCGCCAGGATCGCCTGCTGCACATTGTACGGGGCTCCCAGGCCGACCGTTACGGTGTGTCCCGTGCGTCTGCGCCACTCGTGAATGGTATCCAGCCAGAATTTGGCAAACTCGACAGGACCGGTGTACTCTTCGCTGACCAGGTGCACCACATTCCGGTATCGAGCGAGCTGATCCAACGTGTGCAGAATATAGGCTTTATGCAGTTGTCGCCGCAGCGGATGGCTCAGGTCATAGAACGCGTTTGCTGCAGGAGTGGTGTCCGGCAGATCGGTTTGCTGGACACAGTTGACCGGTCGCCAAGGGAAGTCGCAGTAATGCGCCGTGGTTTCCAGCAGTGCGTGCTGCATGTAGTGGTTGCAGAACAGGACGGCGCCTTTTTTGTCGCATAAGCCGGCGAACTGGCGCAGTCTTTCGAAATACCACGGATTGTAGGCGCTCAGGTCGTACAAGGGGCCTCCGTCCCAGGCTCTTCCAGAACCGGAGCGTGCCCAAGGCTGCTCCAGCAGCGGCGGGACCGGTGCACCTTCGGTGCGGGGACCGGTGTCATGTTGGTCGCGTCGCCGGTCATACCACAATCCAAAGTTGTGTTCAAAGCCCGGGTAACCGTAGCGCACCATGGCAGTAGTCAGCCCGTCCAGATCTTCTTGCCATCCGGGGCCGATTCGATCGCAGCGGCGGGTGATGTTTGGCCGCGTGTCGGCTTCACTCCACCAGCCGGGCGGCTGCTCCAGACCTCCCCACCAGCCGTTATGCTGAGCGTATCCGGCGATCACCCGTCCATCCGGGCGGGTAAACCATCCTTGTGGTGAAATCAGAGCCATGTCGACCTCCTGCTGGGCTGTTTTCAGGGTGACGGGGTGCGTGTTGGCACACCGTAGACCACTGCCTCGTTCCCTATACCGGGCGGAATGTCCCAAGGACCGCCCGCCTGGCTGATTTGAGGGGTCCACTGTCCGGTTGTGCAGTCCATCCATAAAAGATCATAGTTCCGCTTGGGCAAATCACGCAGTCCCAGGCGCCTGTTCTGGCTGCGCCCATACAGCACGAACCGCCCGTCGGGTGCGGCCATCGCATACTGCGTACCGGCGAGCACCCGTTCATCCGCGGGTGCGAAACCGAGGGCATGAAACGACTCCCAGAACCGCACCGCCCGGCCGCAATCCTCCATTTCGGCGATGTCCGTACTGGCGATGTCCATGTCAATGATCATCACTGACGCTCCCGCCATCAGGCAGGCCCACATCTTGCCGCGGGCGACCTCCCGCGGACCGAATGCCGCACACTCGGACATGTTGATGTGGTACCGTCCCTTGGCCGTTTTCCATGCGTTAACCAGCTGTCTGTGCAGTTCGGTTTCGCTGTCGGTGTTGTACTGCACCGCGAACTGATCGATATGGCGATCATCGGCAAACTCGTTGAACTCGATGCCGTGCAATGTATGCACTGCGATAGAGTGAACAGGATCCAGCCGGCGGATGGTCGCCGCGATGGCCCGAACCCGTTCCGGAGTCAGCGCTTCCTGATATTCCTCGGCAATACACCAGACCAAGCCCCGATGTTTCCGGAACCGGGTCACCAGTTCCGTTACGAACCGGCGCTCCGGATCTCCCATCGACTTTCCGGTGTTCCAGATACGTGTGCTGTCGTCATAAAGGAACAGATAGATGACAATTCCGCGTTCATCCATCGCGTGGAACCAGCCGTCCCATTGGTCCAGCACGGCCGGGTTTAGACCGCGTGACGGATCATGCTGGATGAAGGGATTCTCGGTACGGTCTCCGTCACCTCCGTGTGAGCGTACGGCGATCATGTAGATGCAATTGGCGCCGGTTCCGGCCAGTTTATCGATTAGCTGCATCTGATCGCCATCCCGAGTCCCATCAGGCTTCAGCCGGCCGCGGTACAGAAAGCCCTCCGGATCGCCGGGGCCGCAAATCACGGTAGTCCGGTTCGCACCTTTGGTCAGCCAGGCGGCGTTGCGGGGATCTGTGCGCAGGACACCGGCGTCGGGTTGTACAGAACGAAGCACGCGCGCCAGCGCCTCAGTCGCCTCTGGGGTCAGCGGCCCCTGTTTGAGCCTGGTGTTGTTCCAACTCAACACGGTCTGGTGGGTGGGGAAGCCGAGAACCCCTTCCAAACCGTAGTGCCCAATGGCGCCGAATGTGTCGTGCGGAAGCGCCGGCCAGTTGCGCCGCTTTTGCCGGTTGATGCCGTTCACCCACCACAGCCAGCTGTAGCTGCCGTCATGATCGCATTGGTTGTCCGGGATGGTAGTGGATCCCATCGAGCGCTGTCCGTCCAGCATGGCAGCCAGGAGCCCCGCCGTGCGAGGCAGTGAGAGCGGCAGCGGGTTGTGACGGGCCAACTGGCAGAACACCGGACTGAGGATCTGACGGTCACGCCACACGCCATCGTGCATGTATAGCCATGCGAAGCGAGCGAAATCCCGAGGCGAGATGGCCAGCCTGCCGGGACGGTCGTTCGGGCCGAAGGCCAGGAGTGTGGGAGAGTCCTGGAAGCCCAGAGGTTTCGCGATCCATGGCGTGAGAATTCGGCTGTCGAACTGATCAGGGCGCGCTTTGAACAGCTTCTGAAACAGCAGATCCACGAACAGCGCCATGGAGTAGTCGTTGTACGCGAACGCCGTTCCCGGCGCTTCCTGCAGGCCGTAACAGGACGTCTGCGTCGCCAGGTGCCGCCAGGTGATCTGCCGGTCCTTGTGGTTCCACTGCGGGTTCAGATCGGCCAGGCGCGGCTCCAGGTGAACGACCGGTTCGTCCACTCCGGCGATCAATCCCTGCTGGATGGCCAGATACAGCAGATGCGCGTACACGGTCTTCGCCGCGGAGGCGACGTCACCGCGTTGGTCCCAGCGTCCCCAGTGCGCCACCGCACGCCCGCGCACGATCAGTACGCCATTGCCTCCCGTGAGTTCGATAAACTGACGAAGCGCCTCCGGGTCGATCTGCATCGACTCCGGGCTGGATTGCGGCCATTCGGTGCCCGGCCATGTCGCACCAGGACGGGACGCAGACGGTGTGGACTGCATAGTCACCTCAACTACCCGGGTAATCACCCGTATGGACGTACCGGCTGTCAGATCGTTACATGCTGAAGCGACACGAGCCGGCTACAAGTCGATCTGGAAGTGCCGCAAGGCGCTGCCGGAACGCCGTATGCGTCGACCTCCCTGCCGTTCAATGATCCGGATTGACGCGGTATTCGTCTCGCGGCAGCTCAGCCTTAATGAACGAATTCCCAGCATCCGGGCTGCGTTCAGTGTGTGATGCAGCAGGCAGTGGCCGTACCCGTTCCGTCTGTGTGAAGGGGCCACGATATAGCCGATGGTAATGACACCATCGCGCCGATAGGTGATCTGGCTTTCCGCAACTATCGTGTCGCCGTGCGTTAGCCAGAATACCAGCATGGCTTGGTATGTCGAAGAGTCCATGTGGGTTTGGCAGCGCTCAAGCCAATCCACAAATGCCGCAAACGAACCG
>CAZHSN010000236.1:0-4550 GCA_964535125.1 uncultured bacterium | reverse complement strand
GTGCTGGGCAGGTGCGGGCCCGTGCACAGGTCCACGAAGTCGGCGTGCTGGTAGGCACGCTGGATGAGTTGCACATGGCGGAACTGGCCGGGATCGAAGAGCGGCTGCGCGAAGCGAGTCTCTGCCCCACGCTGTTGTTTGCGCTGGATGCGTCGTCCGGACCGCCGGAAGCGCTGACAGGGTTGCTGGGGCGCCGCCCGGCCGGTATGCTGGCCTTACCCGGAGTGCCGATCCATGCGCCGGACTGGATCAAGGCGTTGAATGGGTTGACCCTGGTGGTCATTGACTCCAGCGCGGCTCAATTGCCCTGTCGTGTGGAGATCGACCGGCCGGTTGGTATTTGTGAAGCGGTGCTGACGCTTGCCGATGAGGGACACAGGCGGTTCGCGTATGTCGGTCCGGCCTGGGGAGCCAACCGGCTTGATGGGTTCCGACGCGGTGTGACCCAAGCGGGCGTGGAAGCTGATTATCTCTTCATGGCGGCGTCATCGGATGCGGAACGTCTGTTTCGGGATGCGGAGGAGGCGGTCGCGCAATGGATTGAGGCGCCGACAGGAGCCACCGTACTGCAAGCCTGGAGCGATGTGCTGGCGTTGGGACTGCTGTACGGTCTACAGCGCCGCGGGGTCCGCGTGCCGGATGACGTGGCCGTGGTTGGGTTCGACAACCGATCGGCATCGGCATACAGCACACCGCCGCTCACCACGGTCGCTCAACCTAACCGCGAAGCGGGACGCGCTGCCGCCTCCCTGTTGTGCGATTGCCTGAGCGGTCAGACCGAACCGCAAGTGGTACAACTGCCCACCCGGTTGGTTCGCCGGGTGTCTGCATGAGCAACATCAACGCTACATCGATACAAGGAGATCCCATGGAACGCAAACGGTATGTACAGGTAGGCACGGGTGGACGCAGCGGGATGTATACGCGCGCCATTCTGAAGGAGTTCCGCGACAGCGCTCTGTTAGTAGGACTGTGTGACAGCAATCCGGGCCGATTGTCCCGTGCAGCGGCTCAAGCCGCAGAGATGGGTGCGCCCGACATCCCGTGCTACACTGCGGCCGACTTCGACCGAATGATAGAGGAGCAGAAACCCGACTGTGTGGTGGTCACCAGCATGGACTCCACGCATGACTATTACATCGTGCGGGCCATGGAACTGGGCTGCGATGCGATTACCGAAAAGCCGATGACCATCGACGAACGCCGTTGTGCGCGGATACTGGAAGCCAAACGTGCGACCGGCCGCCGCTGCACCGTGACATTTAACTACCGATATTCGCCGCCGCGAACCCAGATCAAGCATCTGTTGATGTCAGGTGTCATTGGTGAGATCGTGTCGGTGGACTTTCACTGGCTGCTGGACACGCACCACGGCGCCGACTACTTCCGCCGCTGGCACCGCAACAAACGCAACTCGGGCGGTCTCATGGTGCATAAGGCCACCCACCATTTCGACCTGGTGAACTGGTGGCTGTCCGCAGTCCCTACAGCGGTGTTCGCCCGTGGTTCGCGCGAGTTCTACAAACCCGAAACCGCCCGGCGTTACGGTCTCACACAGCGCGGTGAGCGGTGTCACGGGTGTGCGGAGTCAGCGCGATGCCCCTTCCATTTGGACATTACGCGGGGTGGTCTGCGCGAGATGTACTTCGACTGTGAACAGCACGACGGCTATTTCCGTGATCGGTGCGTCTTCAGCAGCCTGATCGATATCGAAGACGTGATGCATCTGGCGGTGAAGTATGACACCGGTGCGACCATGAGCTACTCCCTGCACGCCTTCTCTCCATGGGAGGGGTATATCATCACCTTCCAGGGTACCCGGGGGCGTATCGAACACAAGTGCGAGGAGTCTGTGTATATCAACGGCGACGGCTCGGTGCCGGGCGCGCTAAAGAAAGAGGGTACGTGGACACGCATTTACCCGCACTTCGATGCGGCATACAGCGAAGAGATTTGGACCGGCGAAGGGGGACATGGAGGCGGCGACACGCTGCTGCTGCAGGACATCTTTGCGCCCAACCCGCCGGAAGACCCGTATAAGCGCGCCGCAGACGAGCGGTCCGGGGCGTTTTCGATCCTCACGGGCATTGCCGCGAACCGCAGCATGGAATGGGGGCGCGACGTGTTCGTCAGCGAACTGGTCCCCAACATTGATCGCCCGGATTACGCGCCGATGCCCGACCGCTGGAGCGACCTGCCGATCCCGCCGGTGAAGAAATAGGCTGCTGCCCATAGGCAAGCCATATTCAATGCCGGTTGGTTGCCGAAGAGCAGCGAGGGTGGTCTGCGCACAGCAGACCACCCCGGCGCCTTCCTGCAGATCTTGGGGCTACAGATAGGGAAGCAGCCGCGTCATCTCATCAACCGCCTCACCCTCTATCTGGCGCGCGGCCACCAGCGCCTGGCTCTGCGCACGGCGCATTGCCGGCGTCCAGTTCCATTGCGTCAGCCGTCGGTCATCGGGATGTCCTGGCAGATGCTCGCGCACCGTACCGAGCAGGGTCAGTTCATCGGTATACAGGCGGATGATCTTGCGCATCGACTGTCGACGCGCCGGAGGACAGACATCGCTGTACAGCCGCAGGAACGCGACCGCAGCGCTGCGGGCATCCTGCAGTGAGTCGTACATGAACTGGTTCACGCTCGCGTGGTGGTGCAACCCTGGTGTGTCTGAGGGATCGAACCGCTGTGGGGTCAACAGGTCCGATGCCCAGACCTCCAGCGCCTTCACGCCGCTGATGTAGCGCGATCCGCCTCCGGAGGTAAACCAACCCTGATGGGCAATCTCAATGGCAATCCGAACCGCTTCGCGAAACGCGCGCACCCTGTCGGTCTGTCTTTGGCGTTCGCCGATGACCACGCTCAACCAGGGCCATCGGTCGGAGACCACATACGGCGTACCCGTTAGTTGATCGGGGTTCTCGCAAGCGCCCTCGAAGTAACTGCGGCACAACCAGTGGCCTTCCGAGGTGTAGCCGGCGATGACAGCCCATTCGGGGGCCACATGCAGGTCGATACCCAAGGCGGGCACGCCTCGTTTCAGGCTGTCACGGATGCGTGCCCGCTGCACGGGATCCGGTGAAGGACTCCACTGAGGCGTCACCTCCCGGCCCAGACCGCGCAGCGCTGCGGACGCATGATCATATCCCAGTTGCCCGTCGACCGCGCTGTAATCCCACCCCGGTTGGCACAGCCGGAACCGGAAGGCCGCTCCGCCAAGCCCCATCAACTCGAAATAGGGTGCCGGTTCGCCGGCAGCCTTGAGCGCAGCAGCCATGGCGCCAAACAGTGTGCATTCGCGCCCGGAGTCCCAGGCAAGCAGATCGACTGCCGTAATCTGTAGAGCCTCGCCGTCGGTCACAACAGCGCCTGAAATGGTTCCGCCCTTACCGGCCGAAGCCAGTTTCATCGCCGTCCAACTGGTATATCCGTACGCCAGCGCCAGTGCATACTGCGCTTGGGTTAGCTTCAACGGCTGCGCCAGCACCTCCGCATCGGTCTTTCCGGTGAACTCGCGCAGTCGGCGCAGCATGGGACACACGGTGGCGTCCTTGCGGGCATGTGCCCGTACCAGATCGCGCGCCTGATGGCGCAATTGATCCATGTTGAACCGGGAACTAGAGGTCATAAGCGTGACACGCGCTCCTTTCCAATACCCGCGGCCTGTATATCGGGAAGAAAGAAGGCATGTGCAACGCGCGACGGGGAAGGTGAACTCAGTTCTTTCCACAGGCCGGGAGGCGTCCTTCACGCCGTCGGCATTTTACCACAGCCAGGCAGGTATCGTGAGACGGTGTGGCGAAACAGCGCCGGGAAGTGACTCGACGCCTATGAGGAGGAGCCAACCATGAGCCGTTGTATTCGGCTGCACCCGGCCAACCCGCGCGTGTTTGAAATGCACGGCCAGCCGCTGGTGCTGGTCACAGCCACCGAGCACTATGGCGCGGTGATGAACCGTCCGATGCGGTATGATCGCTACCTGATGGACTGCTACACGCGCGGCATCAACTACACCCGGCTGTTTGTGCTGTTCCGTGAACTGCAAAGCGCCATCAACCCGTATTCGACCTGTAAACCCGACTCAGTGGATTACATTGCTCCATATGAGCGCAGCGGGGGATCGCGTGCAAACGACGGCATGCCCAAGTACGACCTGGACCGGCCGAACAACGAGTTTCTGCAGCGCCTGCATGGGTTTCTGTCGCTGGCCGAAACGCTGGGTATCGTGGTTGAAGTGACGCTGCTGAGCAACACGTATGGCGATGACGTGTGGGCGTTGAACCCGTTGCATCCCAACAATAACATCAACCGAATGCCCCAGATCGCCTGGTATGAGTACATGACTCTGCGCCATCCGGAACTGGTGCGCAGGCAGATGGAACACGTGCGGCTGGTCGTGCGTGAAACCCGCCGATACAGCAACGTGATCTACGAACTGTGTAATGAACCCGGTGCGCTGGTTCCCGCGCTGGACAGCCCCAGCCAGGAAGAGGTGAACGCCTGGCAGCGGGAGATCGCTCAAGTGATCCGTGAGGCCGAGGGCGGACATG
>CAZHSN010000235.1:0-4582 GCA_964535125.1 uncultured bacterium | reverse complement strand
CCAATAGCTACCAAGATGCGGGGAGTTTCTCCAATTTACGGTGAACCAATACACCTGCGCTCAATGTTGCCGTTGCTGTGCAGGGAAGTGCGCACATGTGTCGACTATGCTGCTTTTGTACTCGGCGAAGCGTGGCCGTTTTCCAGCAAGTTTGTGCTCATGTGAACAATCCGCTTTGAAGAAGAGACAGAGCGATGAACGAGTATAACGTGCCAGATGAAGAGAAGCGACGTAACGCTTTGTGGAATGACGATGAGGACGGAGAGGCTGCCTCGCTGTTCGGTCCGCTCGGAATGATCGACTATATGAAACAGCCCACTGCTCCCGCGCCGTTTATCAGCGCCGGTGCGGGTGAGGTGTGGGCATGGGGCGACTTCTTTCTTGTGCTGCAGAAAGATCCCCCCGCATTCATCAACACCAAGCCCAAACTGGCGAAACTGCTCCCGTTCGCGTTTCCGATCACCTATCCGTATGCGCTGTCAGCGTATTATCACTTGGCTAAGAACCCGCATGGGTCATCATTTGGGCCGGTGGCGGTGGCGACTGTCGAAAAGGGCGTGCATGGCGGCATGATGTTGTGCCTGTTCACTGCCCAGGGGCGTATGAACTTTGGTGCGTACAAGGCAGAGCTTGACGCAGATGCGGTCAGGCAGCGGCTATTCGATTGCATCGGCCCCGTTCTGAGGGAGGCCGGGCCGCCGCGACGCATCGGCGTGTTGAGCGATGCCTTTGGACATCCGGAGACAGGGCTGCCAAAACGCGAATCCCGGCGGGGCGGCTGGACGGCGACCAAACGGTTGCCCGGATGCTCCAGCCTGCTGGCGCTGCTGCTGTTGGCGCTCTGTGCCTGGCTGCTGTTCGGGTGACGCCTCCCTGAATTGTCCATATTGGCAGGTATTGTGTCCATTTGGCCGGTCTGGCGCGTGGCGTATACTTTCGGTAATGCTACCGATGACCGGGGTGTCCGTTATGTATGCGTTCATCTGGCTCTTATTGTTAGCCATGACGGCTGGCGCCGCGGGGGCAATCCCCTGCTTGACTTTGGACTCACCGCCGCAGGGTGAAAAGCCTACGTGGACGGTGGCCTGGTGGCACGCGGAAGGCGGGCGCCGTGTGCTTCAGTTCCATTCGTTTCCCAACGGCGAATGGCGGACCGGTACACTGGTGAGCCCTGAGTTCGCCTGTCCGCCGATGCTCAGCTTTCGGTTGTCGGGCCATAGCAGACGTCGGGCGAATTGGGTGGAACTGGTCAATGCACAGACAGGCGATGTGCTGCGTCGGGCGGAGCCGCCTGGGGTGAACGAGGGCCGGATCATCGAGTGGCCTCTGGAGGCCGAAACGGGACAACCGGTGCGTCTGCGGTTTGTGGATGGGGACAACGGCGATGGATGGGCTTGGATCTCCGTGTGCGATATCCAGCCCGAAGTCGTGCCGATGCCGCTGCAGGAGGGCGTGATGCCTGAAGGCTGGCGAGAAGTTCCGCCAGCCGTGACGAGGCAGGTGGTGGATGGCATTCCGTTCCGGGTCAGCGCGTCGTGGTGGACGCCCTACCCAGAGGGGGCTGCGGTCACCGTGCCGATGAATGGCATCCGCGGCCAGATGCTGTACTGCCTGGGCGGCGTGCCTATGCCCGAGGCGCCGCATATTGCGTGGGGCGGATCGAACGATGCGCGCAACCACTTCATCGGCGACGTGATCGGCCATCTGGAACTGCGTTACCAAGGCGGCATCACGGATCGGATCCCATTGGCGTTCGGCTTTACCGTCTGGTGGCGCGGCCCGGTGCGTCACTGCCCCGAGCCGTTCCTCAGCGATGAGCCGATGAAGCGCGCGCTGCAGGAGGCGCTGTGCGTGGCGCACGCGGCCAACCAGAGTGATGACCCGTGGTACATAGCCATCCGGCTGCGCCAGTTGCCGCTGGAGTCATTGACTCTGATCGACACGAAAGGCAAGCAAGGCTACGCACTGATCCAGGCGGTCACCTTGACCGGAGTGGAGTCCGGTGCACTCGGTGTGGCGGATACCTGCGCGCCTATGCCCGAAGCCGCGGCCTGCTGGCTGCGTACGCATGCCATCGACTCGGCGCGGCCGCTGCCGCCGGCGCGGCGTCGAGCGCTTGCTCGAATCCAGTCGGCTTTGCAGACCACGCGCCGACAGGTGACGCGTGCCGAGGTCGCCCGGCTCGCGCGCACCGCTCCCCCGCAGTCATTTGCCGGACCGTCGGTGCGTTTCCATGGACCGGCGGAAGCCGATATCCTGACCCATGTCTATCAGGATAATATGCAGGAGACACTGTCGCGGATCGGGCCGGATGGCATGGTGCATGAGTCGGCCAAGGGGGCGCCGAACTGGGGAGGTCCGGGCACCTGGCACCCTTCACTCGGGCCGTTCCATGATGATGCGTATACTCGACTGCGCGCCCTGCAATTAGTCGCGGCTGCGGGTTATCAGGCGCCGGCGGAGCGCGCCGTGGGGTTCTTCGATCATTGGCTGATGTACTTTCCACGCGCCTATCCCGAGCTGCAGATGGGCGGCAAACCGGTACCCGGGCACGCCACGGTGGTCGCCAACAAGCCGCACCTGTACTTCGATGCGCTGCGACTGCACGGGTGGCCGACACGGTTCACCACACGGGACTATGGCAATCCGGAAACCGATGGCCACGGCATGCTGATGCTGGCGCGTTATCGGGTCTGGAACAAGGCCGGACGCACCGCCGAATGGGTGAAGGAGCGCTGGGAGGCGATCCGCGAAGCCGCGGAATGGATCCCGTGGTGCCTGGACAACCCGGAACTCTCCCTGAGCACCAACGGGTTGTTGTATGCCGAGAGCGAAGGCGGCATGCTGACGCATACGATTTTCTGCGATACGCCATGTTATTACGGGCTGTTGGCTTATGCAGAAATGGCCAGCGCAGCGGGCCGCATTGACTATGCGCAGCGCTGGCTGCAGACGGCAGACCGGCTGAAACAGGCGATGGATGCCTATTATCCCAGGAATGTCGATCCATGGGGCGATGTGTGGAAACCCGACCAGGGGCTGTGGGGATACGAGCACGGCATCTTGGCCCCGATCATCCACGGGGCCGACCTGTATGGCTTCGATGTCGCCCGTCGGATGCCGGCCGAATGGGCCGAGCGTACACGACGCAGCTACCGCATGCAGCTGACTCGCAATAAACCCGAGTGGTGTGCGCCCGCCGGGTTTGGCTATGGCCAGGGATACATCACCGAGAGCGCACTGCTGCTGGACGAGATGGACGATGCCCGCCATATGGCCGAGTGGATGGCCCGGTTGTGTTACGCACCCGGTCTGCCGCATCCGTGGCGTGCTCCCGAAGGCGCCATCGTGGCGGAAGACGGCTCCCGCTGGCGGCGATGGGGCGACTTGGGCAACCTGTACCAGATGGCCGAGACGGTGTATAACCTGCACATCATGGCCGGTGTGGATGACTGGGGAGACGATGTGGTGCGGATCATGCCCCGATGCCCGGCCGGGTGGCGGGGGATCGATGTCACCGACTGGCCCGTCACGCAGTCCGGCTCCCGCTCCGCAAAGGTGAGTTACCGGGTGAGGTATGACCGATCCGGACCGGTCTCCTGCGAATTGAGTGTCAGCGAGCCGGTTGACTGGCTCAGTTTGCGGCTGGGGCCATTCCGAACCCGTCAGGATGCGGAGCGATGGGCGCAGGGCGGCGTGGTGTACCAGTCTGGCACGGCGTATGGCGCGCCGGCGTGGTGGGGCTGGCTGCCGGAGCAGCGGATTACCCCTGCACAACCCATTCGATGGCGGAGGTAACAAGTAAATGAAACCGATTGGCTTTCTGCTGATCTGCCTGGCGGTTTGTACGCTGGTTCGGACGGCGGACGCTGACGACGTCCGATGGCTGCAGCCAACCGTTCAGGAAACGGGCAATCTCTCGGCCGATGCTAATACTGGACTGTGGGGAGGCGCCGTTACCGACCCCAAAGATCCCTGGATCAAACTTGGTGACCTGCTGCTGGACGCCAACGCCGCGCGCCATCTGTATGTGCGGATGAGTGTGAACGGCGGTCGGTCGATTCAGCTTTTCTATGACGTGGGCCAGGGTATCCAAGAGCCGCAGAGCGTTCGGGTACAGCGGCTGAAGACGAATGGCAAACCGCAGGTGTACCGGCTGGACACCAGCGACTGGCCGGGTTGGCGGGGCACCGTCCAGGGCCTGCGTGTGGACATCGACGGAGCCGCAGCGGGTACGCGCGTGGATCTGCTGGGGTTGGGTTGGTCGGAACAGCCGGTGACGGAGGTGGATGGGCAGAGGGTAATCCCGCTCAGTTCCCGCATTGCCGACCTCCAGGAGCGTATGGCCGCATGGCAGTATACGCTGGTAGCGACCGACTCGGTGGTGCCCGCATCCTGGTTCGGTTCCTACAATATGGGCCGGTTCGACTATATGGGGGTCTGGCAGTTGGCGCATCTGCGCCCGGGTGTGGAGACCCCCACCGGTATGGAATGGGTTCAGGATGCCCACGATGTCCGCACGGAAGACCTGCCCGGTGCGGTGCGCAGTCGGTTCATCCTGGGCAACCGCGAGGTGACCACA
>CAZHSN010000234.1:0-4595 GCA_964535125.1 uncultured bacterium | reverse complement strand
GTCTCCTTGATAGTCATCGCAGGGCTATATTGGCTCAGCGAACGCCAGGCGCGCTGGCGCTGGCCGGAGGAACGGCTCTTCAGCACGACGGTGGCGCACCGGAGTACGGTGGCCCGCAGCGCGCGTCAGGCGTTGAGTCAGCAGGGACTGAAGCCGTTGAACGGGCGCGTCTCATTGACGATGGAGGAACGGACACAGGACGCTGATGTAGTTGCCTATCTGCGGCAGTATCTCAGCAACGCGGACACAAGCCGGCTCCTGGACCGTGTTCTTGGTCCGCCGGTACTCTGGTTGTTTCGGGACATTAAGGGGCTTTCCGTCCAGGCAGTCCTGCTGCGTCCGGATGGCTCTGTGTATGCGGTTGAACAGCGCCTTCCCGAGCAGGCGCCCGGTGCGCGCCTGTCGCGTGTTGCGGCGCTGACCAAGGCGCACGAGGCGTTGCGCAGGGCAGGGATCAATCCGCAATGGTTGAACCTCAAGGGCCACGACGTGGAACAGCTGCCGGCGCGTACGCGCCACAGGTTTACGTGGCATCTGCGGAATGTCCAGGTGGGTGACGCACGGTTTGTGGTGGAGATATCGGTGGACGGGCAGATCGCTGGAAGCCCATACCGCTACGTGCAGTTACCTGACGCGTTCCTGTTCGAGCGCGCCCGCTTCCGGCCTGAGCAGTTGCTGGCTTTGGTGAGCCTGCTGCTGTCGATCCTGCTGGGTGTCCGTGCCACGGCGGTCTGGGTCTTGGCGTTGCGTCTGGGTCCGGTTCCTTGGCGCGCAGCAACGGGCGCCGTGCTATGGACGGCAGCGGCCAGTATTGTCATTTGGTTTCTGAGATTGCCGACGTTATGGACCGGATTGAGCCCCGAGACGCCGGCAGTCGCATATGTATCCGATGTCATCGTAAGCAACATGGCGCAGTTATTAGTGACAGTGCTGATATTGGCAGGCGCCATCGGTCCATCGGTCAACCTGTGGCGCCGGTGTTTTAAATCACCCGACGTGCGTATGGTATGGATGGCGGCAGCGTCTCCCCGAGCGTACGCTTCGCTCTGGGCCGATGCCTGGATGCGAACGCTTTACATGGTGTTGATCGGCTTAGTCGCCATAGCCGGTCTGCTGCTCCCCGGTGTCTGGCCTCCGTCGCTGTCAGGAGCGTCGCTGCCTGGTTGGTTGACGGCATGGTATGTACCACCCTCTGTCAGTCAACAGCCGGTCTGGTGGGTCATATGGCCCGGAATGTACTTGGCGGCTCATTGGGTTAGCCTGTCGATCATGATCACAGCCGCCGCGGCGATCGCCCTGCCTGTCGCCAAGCTGTCGCTGAAAACGCCTCGCATCGCCTGGGGTGTACTCCTGGTGATACTGTTCACCGCGGTACCGCAACAGTGCCGAACGCCAATGGAGTACACTCAAACTGGCGTCGCCGTGGTTGCCGTGTTGTACCTGTTGCATCACCTGGCGCGCCGGGTGTTCATGCCCAATCTGTTGGTCGCGCCCGTGGTCGCGCTCTATGCTGTGGTATTAGGTCCTTTGCTTGATTGCGGAGTCCTGCAGGGTGGATGGGGCGCGCTGTCAGCTGTTCTGGCTGTCTGGTTGGGTGTGACTGTGCTTGCGTGGCGCAACCGATCGCGTAGTGAAAACCACGACGCCCAGGTGGACGCCTGCGGTGCTGCGTCATCTGTTACGGATACCGAAGCAGGAGAGAACATACGGGAATGAGTCACGAGTTTACGGTTCTGGTTGTCGATGACGATAGTCGCGGATTGACCGCTCTCACCACGGTCTTGGAGATGGCGGGGCATCGCGTTGTGTGCGCCAACGACGCTGCGGAAGCGATGGAGGTAGCACTGGAGTCGCTGCCGGATATGGTGATCACCGATGTGGTGATGCCGGGTGTGGACGGGGTGGAACTGTGCCGGCGCTTTCGCGAACACGAGTTGCTCAGCCGCATACCCATCTTCATGCTCACCGTTCTGAACGATGTACACTCGCGCATCCGTTGCCTTTCTGCGGGCGCCGAAGGGCTGCTCTCCAAGCCGATGCTGCGTGATGAACTGCTGGCGACGGTTCAGAATGTCAAGCGGCTGAACCGGTTTCGCGAGACACTGGAGGCGCGGAGTGGGATCGCCCGCCTGATGGAACTGGTCCGCGATCCGGTGTGTCTGGTAGATGAGCACTTCCGTATTGCCGAGGCCAACCAACCGTTTGCCCGACTAATGGGCGAAGCCCGCCTGGCGGCGCTGTTAACAAACCGCCTGATCGACCTGGCCACCGAATCCGAATCGGAACAGCTGGCCTGGTGGCTCAAGGAACGGTTTGCACAGGGGCCCGGTTCAGGCTACGTCGCTGTGTTTTCCACCCGAGCGGGGCATCTGGTGCGTGCTGAACTCGCTGCAGCCCCTATTGAGCGCATGGGCGAGCCGGTGCTGCAGATTACGTTTTCGGACAGCGACCAAAGCGCCATGGATGCCGCGCATTGTGCTCAGGCCGCATTCGCATTGGAGACCATGCCGTATGCGCTGGTTATGGCGGATGCCGACTTTGCACCCAATGGATATCCCCGGGTGCGATGGGTTAACCAGATGTTTGTGGACCTGACAGGGTTTGCCGCGGAGGATCTGTTGGGTCGGACGACCGAGATGCTGTACACGCAGCCCGTTGTGCCGCAGGCGCTGCGCAGCGCGTTTGATGCGATACGGCGCGGAGCGGCCTGGTGTGGCGTGATCCCCACATGCCGCGCCGATGGCTCACAGTTTGCCGCGGAAACGACCCTCTGGCCTTTTAACCATAAGAACAGCACCTACTGGCTGGGTGCGATCCGGGATATCAGCCGTGAACAGGACCTCCAGGCCGCATTAAGTGATGCCGCACAGGTGCTGTCCAGGCCGCTGGGCGGGAGCGCAGCGCTGCTGGTTTCGACTGCCGGGTCTCGGCCAGTCGTTGTAGCCGCTGGAACCGAAGCGGCGACGTTGCTGGGCGATAGCGTGGCGGGGTCGTATCTGGACGAAGTGGTTCCAGGCGCCGAAGCGCTATGGATCACCGGAGAGCCGGTGAAGGTGACCATTGACGGCGTGATGTACCGGTTAACCGCGGATGATACCAACGAGGGTGCGTTGAGCATGGTGACCCTGACCGCTGAATGATGGGATAACCGACTGAATGGGCGGAGCCATACAGCACGAAATCGGACTGGCGATACGCATCATCGCGCTTCTGTGGCTGTGCGGCTCCCTGACGCTTCTCATTCGACTGGGACGACACCCGAGGTTCTGGACGCTGACCTTGGGCATCGGCGTGTTGGAAACGGCGCATCTGTGCACCCATATGCTGGCGTCACAAGGTCTGCTGCAACCCGTCATGGAGCGTCTGCACAACCCGCTCATGCTGGCGGTTCCGGTTGCCGTATGGTACGTCGCAGCTCCCGTTTTCGGTTGGCGGAGCCGCAGAGGCTGGCTCTGGATGGTCGGGTGGGCGTTGCTCACCGGCTTGACGGTTCTGTTCAGTCAATCCGCAGGAATGGTTACCGCGCTGCTTTGGTTGTTGGCGGTTCCGGCTGCAGGGGCTTTTGCGATCCAATTGGGGCAGGAGGGACAGCGTAACCGCCTCAGCGGGATTGCCATGGGTCTGGCGCTGTGCGGCTACTTGATTCTGAGCGCCTCCGCAGCGCCGTTGACGGCGCTGGATGGCATGCATGGAACGGTGGCCTACACCACGGCCATGTCGGTGCTTCCCTTAACAGTGTCGTTGCTGCTGCTGCACTTCCTGATCGGTACGCTGGCGCCGGCGCGTCTGGAGCGGTGTGCGCCCAATGTCTTCTTTACCGCTTTGATGCTGGCGCTGTCAGCCATATTCACGGGCTTAGGCGGCTGGATGGCCCAGTCCTCCGCACATCGAACGGAGGTTCAGATCCGCGAGCGCCTGCTGACGGATGCCCGCATCGCCTCCGCCACGTTCGAACAGCTGCCGCTGAGCGAGTTGAACGGAACCGCCAACGAAATCCACCATCCGGTATACCGGTCCTTGCATGAACGTCTGGGACGCATCCGCACGCTGATGCCTGAGATCCGGTACGCCTATGTGGTCACGATGCGGCACAACACCATCGTGTTCAACGCCGACTCCGAACCATCGTCCAGTACCGACTATCTGCCGCCTGGTGTGGTCTACCACGAAGCGTCTGATGCGCTGCGCCGGTCTCTGGTGTTAGGCCGCACCGCGACACACGGCCCGTACAGGGACCGCTGGGGCGAGTGGGTCGGTGCGATCCTCCCGTTGTCTGCGCCGGGGAAGCGCATGGCGTTTTGCATGGACATTCCCGCCGAGGCGCTGCGAACGCGTGTCTCACTGGCGCGTACCAGTGTGTTGTGGTGGACCGTGGTGACGGTGCTGCTCATCACCGCCGGCTTTTTTGTGATCGCCCATCTGCAGATTGTGTCGGTACAGCATCTGTTGAATGAACAACGGTTCCGGACACTGTTCAACAGCGCTCCCGAGCCGGCATGCATTTACGATCCGGTGGCGGACCGGCTGGTGGCCGCGAATGACCGCCTGGCTGCCTGGTCGGGGTGGAGCACGCAGGAGATCACCCAAGGTCAAGC
>CAZHSN010000233.1:0-4646 GCA_964535125.1 uncultured bacterium | reverse complement strand
CGGTATATACCGTGCTACCGGGTGAGTCAACACCGCTCCAGTGTTGATCGGATGGAACCCATACGCCATACTTCCAGCGTTCCGTGCGTACTGCGCGGCCGATGTGGTCTTCACTGATCTGAACCAACAGAGCGTCTCGGCAAGAACACTGAGGGTTCGCCATCAGACGCTGGAGCGGCATCCCCTTCATCACAGGGGGTACATCCACTCCGACCGCAGTCAGAATCGTGGGGGCGATGTCCAGTAGGCTCACCAGCTGGGTGTAAACGGTTCCTGCATCGAAGCCGGGACCGTGTATTACCAGTGGTATGTGAATGCTGCTTTCATGACAGGAGCGTTTATACTCGGCGTTGCGCGTGCGGAAGTGACATCCATGATCACTGGTATAGATCAACAAGGTGTTGTTCCAGAGACCTCGTCGACGCAGACGCCTGACGATGCGTCCGACGCTGCGGTCGATGGCGCGGCAGCACGCCAGATAGTCAGGATATTGCTCGCGCCAGTTGCCGACGCCTTCCGGCAGGTCGGGAGGGGGTGCGAAGTCCATGAAACGCCGCCGTACGCCTCGAGGGCCTTCACAGCGGTCGCGATCATTCTAGTGATGGGGTTCCAGATAGGACACAAACAGGAAGCAAGGATCGGATGCTGTCCATGTATCAATGTAGCTGAGAGCGTGATCGGTCAGCACGTCGGCCCTGTATCGTCCTTCAGGAAAATCAACCCGGTTGCCGTCGATATCGAACAGATAACCGCCATATCCGTGAGAGGTGAACTCGAGTACATCGGCAGCCATCCAGAAATCGCGGTAGCCTCCTCGCCGCTCGGGCGGTATCGGCCGAGTCTGGTATGAGTCTTTAGGCCCGTTCGAGGCCAGATGCCACTTTCCGACGTAACCGGTGCGGTAGCCAGCGGCGTTCAGATAGTGCGCCAGGGTACGGGCCGTGGAGGGAAGTGCGATGTCGTTGCGGAAGCATCCGGTTTCGGTGGCGTAGCATCCGGTCTGCAGTGCGGCACGTGCCGGACCACAGACCGGTTGACAGGTGAACGCCTGCGGGAACAGGGCGCCATTGGCGGCAAGACGATCCAGATTCGGTGTCACCGGAAGTGCCTGCCCGAGGCATCCTAGCGTGTCGGCGCGTTGCTGATCAGACAGGATGCAGACCATATGCGGACGCGTTTGACGATACGCCATCAAACTGCTAACCGTCCTTAAACACCGACTTGACCGCCTGCAGGTATCCGTATCCGTACAGATCGTCGGGCTGCAGATAACTGGTCTCGGTCCATTCGTTCCAGCTATTAAGCGTGATCAATGGCGCTCTATCCGGATGGGTATCACAGTACGCGCGGGCATGACGCAGCGCCCGCTCGAACGCGGCCGGCGTGTTGTTCTTGACGATTCCCGGCCGGAACTCCTGGAACCTCGGATTGTTGTCCCATCCCACCGACACGTGAGGAAAGTAGGGTGCGTTGTAGGCCTGGTCGATCCGCGTCCACTCGCGCAAGACATCATCTATGATCAGGTCGTAATCTCTGTCGATGTCGGCAAAGTGACAGAACTGGTAGTGGCTCATGCTGTCAAAACCCAGCGCGTCGATCACTTCCCTTGTCGTACCAACGGCTCCTCCATCGACACCGCTCAGGTTATACTGGCGGTCGCTCCAGAGTGTTAACTGAAGGTGCAGTCCGGGAAGTCCCGAGGCAACTGCCTGGTTGCGGAACCAGTCGAGTGCATCGCGGGTGGCGTCAATGCCTCCGAGGCCGCGCATCAGGTTGGCGATGTCATAGATCATGAAAACCGGCTCGCCATTGATGGTGTAGTAGTTTGGCAGGTGGAAGTAGTTGCTGATCAACCGTCTGGCGATGATTTCGAACTCCTTGCGGTCGACAGCGCCATCCCAGACCAGGCTGTCCTGCAGGTGGGAGAGCCGGATGTCCCATGTGTAGTTCACATCGTGGTTGGCCCACATCAGGTAAAACTTAACTTTATGGTTGTTCGGCGCCTTGAGGTACCCGTCGTTCAGGCATTGTTCCAGGAACGGCCGCCGGTCGTACCAGTACCAATCATAAATAAACACATTGACACCATGGTTGGCCGCGGCTTCGATTTCCATCGCCATGACATACGGATCGGCCTCGTTCACATATCCCCACAGCGGTTTTCTGGGCCAGCTGTGCTCCGGGAACTTTCGCACGGCGTTACGTACCGATTGCCACTCACCGATACCTTCCGGCCAGAACTGGCGGGAACGGATCTCGTTACCGGTATACGCCGGCCAGATATACGCTGCGACATCGTAGCGCGAATGGGAAGACATGGATGGGTTGCCTCCAGATGGATCTGTGTCATCGCTCATTCTATCATTCCAAACGGTGAACCGGGCGACCTGCTAATCCCGTGTCGCCAAATGCGGGTATGCAGGAACAAACTGCGGACAAATGCCTAAAAATGTCTGAAAAAGTCTTGACACAGTCCGGGGCGTTCGATATTCTAGTGTCAAGTCGCTGCGGCGGCGCATTCTCGTTTATCTATTAATGCAGGAGGGTTAGCAATGCGCAGAGCGTTTACGCTCATCGAACTGCTGGTGGTGATTGCGATCATCGCCATTTTGGCAGCCATTCTATTCCCGGTTTTTGCACAGGCCCGCGAGAAGGCCCGGTCAACCAACTGTCTGAGCAACACAAAACAGATCGGTATGAGTTTCCGCATGTATGTGGAAGACACAGATGGCAAGTACCCGATGGCATACACCGAGTGGTCCGCTCAGGTTGGGGACAACTTTGGTGAACTGTATGGTGGTCACGCCGGAGTGGGCAACGAAGCGCAAGCCGAATTCGCCCGCAAGGCCAGCTACGTCGCGCAGTTAATGCCCTACAGCAAATCGGCCAAGATCTTCGTGTGCCCGTCTGACAGCGGCGTCGGCACCCAATTCGGTGTCGGCAGCCAGTTTACCTCTTACCATTACCGCCATTACCTCTCTTCGACCTACAGCCCAGGACCCAGAGGTGGCGCCTACCACATCGGCGGATGGCTCTGGACCGATTCGCGGCTAGAGAGCCCGGCGGGGATGTTCGTGTTCCACGAGAACAGCGTGTTCCATCAGCCGAAACAGGAATACCTTGAGTGGCTGAGTGGATTTGGCAGCGACGCCGAGCGTAAAGGCTGGGCGCCGAATACCACCATGAACTTCGTGTTTGGCGACGGCCATGCCAAAACCCATGCTGTGGGCACCATCCTCTGCCGCGCGGCCTGGTGGCCGCGTGTGGGCTGGGACTATCACTGGCCCCGCCGTCACTGGGAAGGAAAGGGTTGGAACGCCGACGGTACGCCGACGCCTGACATCGACTGACGCCTGATACCGGCACGTTCTGCAGCGCCCCTGCCGCCGGCGGGGGCGCTTTCTTGCGGCAGGGGCATGAGTATCAAATGCCCTGACATGGTCGACTTGGAGAGGTGCATGGTGGCTAAGCGCTCATTGGTCAGCCTGTATTTGGTAATCACGTTCGGTGTGTGTTGGGTTTTGGCCTTGATCACACATTTCAGCGGAGGGCTGCTGCATGTTCCCTGGGCGCTGCCCGTGTTGTTGGTGTATATGGCGGTTCCCGCTCTTGCGGCTGCCGGTGTGCAGCGCTGGGGGCATCGTCAGGCGGTCATGCGTCCATTGGGGGTGCGTTGGGGCTGGAACCGCTGGTATGTTGCCGCGCTTCTGGCGCCTGTGCTGCTGGCTTTGACGTCTTTTGGGATCTCCCTGCTGGGCCCCGGTGTTCAGCTGTCTGTCGGTATGGAAGGGATGTTGTCGCGGTTCGAGTCACAGCTTTCACAGGATCAGTTGGAGCAGATGCGCACACAGATCGCTTCACTGCATCCCTTGGTCATCCTGGCGCTGTCGCTGGTGCAGGGTGTCATCGCGGGATGTACCATCAACGCCGTGGCGGCGTTGGGTGAAGAACTGGGATGGCGTGGATATCTTGTCCGGCAGTGGGCGCCGATGGGGTTCTGGCGTATGTCGCTGCTCATCGGTTTGATCTGGGGTATATGGCATGCGCCCATCATTGCGCAGGGGCATAACTACCCTCAACATCCCGTGATTGGGATTGGCCTGATGACATTGTTCTGTGTGTTGCTGTCCCCCATTATCACCTACATCCGCCTGCGTGCACGCAGTGTACTGGCTGCAGCCGTATTCCATGGCGTGTTGAACGGGACGGCTGGCCTCGCCTTGCTGTTCGCTGCGGGAGGAAGCGACCTGACGCTGGGGGTGACGGGATGGCCTGGACTGGTGATTCTGGCCGCAGGGAACCTGTTGCTCTTCTGGCATGATCGGCGTCACAATGAACCCATCGGATCAGATCCGAGCCGTCTCGTGGCGATGGTGACTTGACTGCCTTTCACCGACAAACTGACAGGAGAGCAACACAATGGCGCTATATGAAACACAACTCTACCGCTCTATCCGGACCGCGCTCGATCAGGTGCGGATCATCGACTGCCACGAACATCTGCAGCGGGACGCCGAACTCTCGCAACCCGATCAAGCGCACATAGGCCGGTTCTTTCTGCACTACGCCAACTGCGACTTGGTGAGTGCGGGTATGCCCCCCGCAGATATGGCAAAGGTGCTGGACGGGTCCAATGGAATGGATGC
>CAZHSN010000232.1:0-4667 GCA_964535125.1 uncultured bacterium | reverse complement strand
GGCTGGTACGACGCGCCCACCCGCTGGGCGGTCACCTGGTTCCAGCAGCACGGCTTCACCGACGGGCCCTATGGCGACGCGGAGACGCTCGCCACCGCCAAAGACGCGCCGGTCGCCTCGCTGGTCGCCGCCGGCATCGTGCGCGCCGCTGGCGGAAAGGTCAGGCTGATCCCGCGTGACGAACTGCCGCCGGATTACGACCCCGCGCAGGACCAGCGCCCCACCGTATGGGAGGCGGCTCAGTACCTGGCGCGGGCGCTGGACCGCGGCGGCGAAAGCGCCGCGGCCGCGCTGCTGCGCCGCTTCCGCGCCCACGCCGCCGAGGTGGACGTGGACCGTGCGCGGGACCTGGCCTACCGGCTGTACACCGTCTGCGACCAGAAGCGCTGGACACACGAGGCCCGCGTCTACAACGCGCTGGTGGTGAGTTGGAGCGTGATCGAAGCGGCCGCGCAGCAGACCGAGGCAGCTGAGGGAAATGGACAGTCCGTACTGAACATCTGACGGCGCTCCACACGGGACGCATCAAGGAGGCAGACATATGGCCCTGTCAAATAAAGAACGCGTGGGACGCGCACTGGAGCTGCTCACCAAGGCCCTGCGGGCCTACGTAGAACAGGAACTGCGCGCCGTATACGGTGACCGCTGGAAGTACCACCTCAAAGACGCGGATACGCCGGGAAATCTGGACATCATCCGACTGTGCGGCACGCTACTGGATACATGGGATGATGTGTTCTACGCCAGGCTTCCGCGGGAAGCGCGCGCGCAGATTAACACGGTGCGCAACGGGCGTAACGAATGGGCGCATGCCGACGCGACCGGATTGACGGGCAACCAGACACTGCAGACGCTGCTGGCCGCGCAACGGCTGCTGGAGATGATCAACGACCCAGCCGCTGACGAGGTGGAACGCCTGGGCCAGGAGGTCATGTATGCCAAGTTCCAAGCCGAGCTGAAAAAGGAACAGCGGAAAATCGCACAGGCGACGCTGCCGGGGATCGGCGAGTCGGTCTATCCCTGGCGCACCATCGCCCAGCCGCATGAGGACGTAGCCAGCGGCCGTTTCCAGCAGGCCGAGTTCGCCGCGGATCTGTGGCAGGTGTATCAGGGGGGCGGTGCGGACGAGTACCGCGATCCGGTGGCGTTTTTCGGCCGGACGTTCCTCACCGCCGGGCTGCGAGAGCTGCTGATCAACGCGCTGCACCGGCTGCGGGGCGCCGGCGGCGACCCTGTGGTGGAGTTAAAAATCAACTTCGGCGGCGGCAAGACGCACAGCATGCTGGCGTTGTATCACCTGTTCGGCGGCCAGGCCAAGGCGTCGGAACTGCCCGGCATACCCGATGTGCTGCGGGAAGTCAAGGCGGCGGACGCGCCGGTGGTCCGGCGCGCGGTGCTGGTGGGCACCTCGCTGCGCCCCGGCAGCCCGTTGCGCCATGAAGACGGAATCGAAACCCGCACCCTGTGGGGGGAGATCGCCTGGCAACTGGCGGGTGCGGAGGGCTACGCGCTGGTGAGCGACGTGGACCAGAACGCCACCAACCCGGGCGACCTGATGGATCAGCTGTTCGCATTGGCCGGTCCGTCGCTGATCCTGATCGATGAGTGGGTGGCCTACGCCCGGCAGCTGTTCGACCGGGAGAACAGGCTGCCCGCGGGCGACTTCGACACGCAGTTCACCTTCGCTCAGACACTGTGCGAGGCCGCCCGCCGCGCGGGCAACGTGCTGGTATGCATCAGCATTCCGGCGTCTGAACGCGACGGCGTACTCTACGGATCCCAGGCGGGCGACGTGGCTGGACGCGCCGCGCTGGAGCGGCTGCAGGACGCGGTGGGCCGCAGCAATATGGTGTGGCGCCCGGCCAGCAGCGACGAGTCGTTCGAGATCGTGCGGCGTCGGCTGTTCCAGCCGATCCCATCCGACAAGATCGCCGCCCGGGACGCGGTCATCAATGAGTTTTGTACGTTCTACCGGGCTAACCCCGGTGAGTTTCCCGCGGAGTGCCGCGAAGGCGCGTACCGCGAGCGGATGAAGGCTGCCTACCCGATCCATCCCGAACTGTTCGATCGGTTATACAACGACTGGTCCACGCTGGAGAAGTTCCAGCGTACGCGCGGCGTCTTGCGGTTGATGGCCAGCGTCATCCACGCGCTGTGGAACAACGATGACCGCAGCGCGTTGATCCTGCCGGCGTCTGTGCCGTTGTGCGATCCGGCCGTCCAGTCCGAAGTGTTGCGGTATCTGCCGGAAAACTGGTCGGCGGTGATCGACACGGACGTGGACGGTGAAAACTCCCTGCCGGTGAAACTGGATCGCGAATACAGCTCCAGCTATGGTAAGTACCTGGCGACCCGCCGGGTGGCCCGCACCTGTTTCCTGGGCAGCGCCCCCACCAAAGACACCGCCAACCGCGGCCTGGACGCCCTGCACATAAAACTGGGCAGCGTGCAGCCTAAGGAGACAGTGGCCACGTTCGGTGACGCGCTGAACCGGCTCAGCCAGCAGGCCACCTACCTGTATGCCGACCGGCAGCGCTACTGGTACAACACGCGGCCATCCGTGAACCGGATGGCCGATGACCGCGCAGAGCAGGTATCGGAGGAGGCGGTCCACACCGAACTGGCCAAACGCCTGCGCACGCTGCTGTCCGATTGGCGTCGCGCCGGGGTCCGAAACATCCACATCGCCAACGAGTCATCAGATATTCCGGATGACCGCGAACTGCGGCTGGTGGTGCTGCCGCCGGCCCACCGCCACCGGCAGAACCGGCCCGAATCCGGCGCCGTATCGTGGGCGATGGACTGTCTGCAGTACCGCGGTCAGTCGCCGCGCGTGTACCGTAACCGACTGCTGTTCCTGGCCCTGGACGATGCGCGCTACGGGGATCTGCACGACAGTGTCCGCCGCTATCTCGCGTGGTGTTCCATATTGGAGGAGTGTAAGAACAAGCTTCTGGATCTGGACCATGCCAACCAGGCGCAGGCAACCAGCACTGCGGAACGCGTCAATCAAGAGGTAACCGCCAAGCTGGGCGAGGCGCTCTGCTGGTCCCTGTGCCCTGAACAGATCGACCCGAAGGAAGAGGTGAGCCTGACGGCATACCGAATCTCCGGCGATGTGGTTCAGAAAGCAGAGTCACTGGTCAAGAAGCTGAAAAACGAGCAGGCGCTGGTGGAAACACTGGGTGCACAGTTGCTGCGAAACGATATGGACCGGATACCGCTGTGGCGTGAAGACACCCATGCGCGCGTGGAACAACTGGTGGAGGACTACGCACGTTATATCTACCTGTCGCGTCTGATGTCCGACAAGACATTGTATGATGCGGTCAGCGAAGAGCTGCACCGGCTGGACGGCACGAGCGCATTCGGCGTTGCGGATGGTTGGGACGAGACCACGGGAACGTGGATCCGGCCGCGGCACACGCTGGACGGCGCACCGGTGAGTGCGGTCTGGTTGATCAAGCCAGAACTCGTTCCGGAAACCACCGAAACCCCAGGCGCCCTGCCGATCGAAACAACCACGAAGGAACCGCCGGGCGGGTACGGCGGCATGGTGGAGGCCACAACGGGCTCCGCCGGTATCACCACCGCCATCCCGCCGGAACCGCCGCGCATGCGCCGGTTCCACGCGTCCGTGGAGCTTGCGCCTGAGACATTCCGGCAGAAAACCGGAACACTGTCGCAAGAGATCATCAGCCACCTGACCGGCGTACTGGGCAGCCAGGTGCGGATCACCGTGGAGATCACCGCCGAATCCTCCGACGGCTTCCCGGACGACCTACAGCGGACAATCAAGGAAAACAGCCGCACCCTCAACCTGACCCAATACGGTTTTGAAGAGGAGTAACGCGGTGGTAGTCTGACGTCACACTTCAGGAGGTTGATATGAATGTCCAAGAACTGATGAACAAATTGGCCAAACTGGACCCTAAGTTGCCAGTCATCTGCATCTCGGAGGAAGAGGCCTCAGTGAACAATCCTCAGGGCCTCTTCGTGATTGTCGACGTCGAGGAATTACGGGCCAAGCGCGACCGCAACTCGGATAGAATACCGATGATCTCTTACGAATCCGGCGAAGGTTCCAAACGGCTGGCTGTCATATCCATCACGAGTGACTTCTGAGCCTGAGAGAAAAAACTCAATACGGATTGGGCGCGTCTAGCTGTTAGGTGCACAGCACCCAGCAGACTGATTCACCACCGGATGGCCCGCGGCGGGTATACTGCGCACATATCCTGAACAGGAGGCGTGGGGCATGCGCTGGCGGGTCGGTTTGGCTGCGGTGGCCGCAGGGCTGCTTTGGGTTGGCGCGCCCAGCGGGGCGGAGCCGGCGCCGCGCGTGCGCGAGCTTACGGTGGCGGTCTATCCCTGGGCTCCCCGTCCGCAGGCGTTCGAGGCGGCGCTGGAGCGCGCCTGGAGGCGGAAGCATCCCGACGTGGCGCTGCGGTTTGTGGCGCATGACATCTACCTGAAAGATCCCCCGCCCTCGCTGGATGTGTTCGCGTATGATGCCGGCTTGCTGGACTACCTGCACGCCCACAAGCTGATCGCCCCGCTGCCGGAGCGGCTGCTCGGCCCCAAAGACAACCTGATCACTCCGGCCCGGGACGCCGGGCGGGTCGGCGCCACGCTGTACGGGCTGGCTCAAATCGCCCTCGCCAACT
>CAZHSN010000231.1:0-4766 GCA_964535125.1 uncultured bacterium | reverse complement strand
GGTTTTGCCGCCCAAGCGCACGCGTTTTTGGACGCGGTGGAGGGCCGCCCGGAGGGGCTGCGCAACCGTCCCGAGGCCGCGCTGGGTGATCTGCGGGTTGCGGAGGCGATTGTGCGTTCCGCGGCTGTCAGTCGTTCGTAACGACGGTGAGGCCAGCCTGACGCAGCCGTGTGACCCACGGTTCGGCGTCTTCGCGGCTGGCGGCGGGTACCGAGTCAGGCAATGGACTGGCGCCGCCGATGCCGCTCCATTTGGATGTGCCCAGCCGGTGGTACAGCATAAACTCTACGGGCAGTGGACGCGGCAGTGCGGTGAGGAAGGCGGTCAGCCCGTCCAGGAATGCAGGCTCCGTATTGATTCCGGGCACGAAGGGCACGCGCAGCAGTCCGTCCCATCCGGCCGCGCTGAGGTTCCTAATGTTTTGCAGGATGATCGTGTTGTCGACACCGGTGAGTTCTCGATGGCGGGCTGGATCGGTATGCTTCAGATCCACCAGCCAGAGATTTACAAAGGGGGCCAGCGCTTCGATTTTGTCCCAATCGCCGTACAGCGTGGTTTCGATGGCGGTGTGCAGATCCTGAGCGCGGGCCCGCTGCAGCAGATCTGCCGCAAAGCCGTACTGCGCCAACGGCTCGCCGCCGGAGAGGGTCATGCCGCCGCCGGAGGTGCGGTAGAAGGGCCTATCGCGCTCTACTTCGGCGAGCACGTCGTCGACAGTCATCTCCCGACCGGTCATTTCCAGAGCACCCATCAGACAGGCGTCCACGCAGGCGCCGCATCGCACGCATCCGGTAAGCGACAGGTGGTGCCCTTCCGCATTCACCGTGTGTCCGCCGTGCCTGCAGGCCTCCGCGCAACGCCCGCACAGTGTGCACATCGCGGTGGCCAAGCGGATCTGCGGTGCTGCCGTCCACCCTTCCGGATTGTGGCACCACCAGCAACGCAGCGGACATCCCTTCAGGAACACCGTGGTGCGGATGCCGGGGCCGTCGTGCAGAGAGAACCGCTGTATGTTGAACACCATGCCTGTCATCGCCACCGCATTATAGTCATCCCCGCACCATTTTGGCTAGAGGGTGAAGCCCGTCATCAACGCATGAACTCGAATACGAAATACTGCACCGGCGCCGTGGAAGACTCCATCCCCTGTTGTGATCGGTCCAACGGGGTGTACGGCCATTGCACGGTCACATCGCGTCCCTGCAGCCGGATGGTCAGCGGCAGGCTCGCTCCCTGAATGACCGACAATCTGCGTGCGGAACGCAGCGACTCCCCCGGTTTCAGTTGGAACCGCAGTCTCGCCTCTCCGGAAGCGTCCAGCCGGCGCGCCGCAGCAAACAGCGTCAGCCGGCCGCCGGCATACAGCGCCTGGACGTCGATGTCATCTGATGTCTCCAGCCGGCGAGCCTGATCCAGCGGCGTCAGGTCGCCGCGCATTACGTGCATGAAGGTGCTGATGGCATATCCATTGGGCCATTTGCGCTGTCCGCCCCAAAACAGGCCCGTCTGCGGCTGAGCCATGTAGTAGTGGAAGTAGAAGACTCGGTACTGATGCGCATGGGCCCATCGATGCTCCAGCGCCCATGAGGTCATCCGGCTGAATGTGGCAGGCAGCCAGATCGGATCCTGTGAAAACCCGTCTCCCTCTTCTGTCAGCCACAATCCGGACGCAGGACCATTGGTAAACCATCTGGTGAAGACATCTCCGGACTGCTGACGGTTCATGAACCACTCGTAGCCGTTCATGTAGTGAGCATCCAGGATGTCGGTAAAGGCGCCTGCGTTATCGATCTGCAATACCCGCGCGTAGCTACCGTCATTGAAGTAGAGGCAGGGGTAGCCGCCGTAGACCACCCGGCACCGTTCACCGGGGTCTTCCTTACCGTTTTGGTTGCGGTCCACATAATGCCTTCGTATGGCCCTTGCGGCCGGAAGGTAGACGGTGCGGATGAACTGCTCCATGTCGCTGCCCGACCAGAAACCGGTATTGATCTGGGCTTCGTTCCATACCTGCCAGTCCTGCTGGCTGTATGGTGGCTGGCTGTAGTGGGCTACTATACGGTCGATAAATGCCTCCCATTGGGCCGGGTCCGCTGGCGGTCCCCATCCGCCCAGGCGAACGCCGTTCGCGTCCCGTGCCTGTGCCCATTCCGGAGTGCCGCACAGAAGCGGTAAAACCGTCATGTTGTACCGCCGCGCCTGCAGGATCAGCGAACTGAATCGGCTGTCCGGCGCGAACGCCGCTTCATTCCAGCGGTCTGCCTCCGGCTGGAACTCATCCCAGCCGCAATGTTCGCGGCTGTGCCGGATGCCGGTTTCGGTCAACCAGTCCGGGGTCGTTCTGGCCGGCGCTGAATTCGCGCCGATCAGGTCGGTAATGCGTGGCATGTACCGTCCTCTGATTTTGCCTTCTTCATCGCGCGTTTCGATGTGGATGGGATGGGATGCAGAATAACTTTCGGAGCCTGAGTGCGCTGTGACCGTCAGGTCATAGTCGCCGTCCAAGTTGCCCAGCGTATCCGGCGCATGGGGCAGTCGGACATGCACTGTGCGCAATGACGACGGAGCCCTGCTCCCGGTGAACCGCACCGGCAGGCCGCCCCATGCCGGCGCGCCGTCCCGTCGATGCGCCAGTGAGGCCGTATACCGAACGGCCGACGCGGTCGGATCGGATGGAGTGACGCGCAGTTGTACCGTCGTGCCCCAGCAGGCATGCGGGGGACCATCCAACGCCAACGTTGACGAGGCCGCAGGGGCCATCAGCTGAAGCGTGACGACCAGCAAAAGCATCGACAGGAGACGCCGGAATGTTTGTACCATGCTTCTGTTACCTCATGGGGACATCAGGCGGCGCAGTGCGTTCGTGCCAGTAGGTGAATTGGAACTCGTATGTACGGCGTGGCCGATGCGGACCAAGGTGGAGGAGAACGGTCACGTATGCACTGGGCCCCGGCGTGTCGATACACTCGATGATCGCGCCGGGGGCCTTTGTTTCCACCGTCAGCCCCCGGTTGCAGTCGGGATTATCGTCGATTGTCCACTCGGGGTCTGCGGCCGGCCGACCGGGATTGCGGTTAAACACGTGCAGACGGATGCGGCCACTCTGCGGCACCGTCAATCGGCTGCGGCGCGGCTGGGTGTTGTCCGTGCGCCATTCAAACAGCGTGTCAGCACTGCTGGCGAAGACATACCGCTCCTGGCCTGCCTGTTCGGATAGTACTGAGCGCACGCCGGGCTGCAGACCGTAGAAGCTGTCCCAGCCTTGATGAAAGTAGGGACAGAGCCGCAGACAGACCGGCTGGCCGACGGCGTCAGCCCCTGCGACCGAGATCCGGATGCGGTGATGCGGCCCCTGCAAGCGGTGATGCCATGCCAGCCGGATATCGGTTCCGTTCACGGGACGGCGCATCCGCTTGGTCCAACTCACCACCTCGCCGCGCCTCTGTACACGTTCGATGGACGCGTCGCAGAACTGGTACGGCTGCCACTCGTCTCCGAAGTACAACGTGATGGTGCGGTCGCGGGCGTCGGGCGGCTTGTTCACCGTGTAGTAGGGGACGCCGGCGCCGTCGGTCAGCGGCGGGGATGGGCTCCAAAAGACGGCGTTGCCCGTTGTGGAGCCGTACTGTGCCTTGTTTTGCCCCGGGCCGAACAGGGCAGGGTCGCCGAAGGTATACCCGGCTCTCAGCAGATTGGGGGTTTGAAGGCCATACGCGATGATCATCTCCGGACCGAGACGGTGTTCATGATCGATTACTTGAAAGTACCGGGTTTCGGCGTGCAGCATGCGACCTTTATGGGGAATGACCGTCCCGCGCTGATCGCGACGGCCTCCTAAAGTATCGGGCATCAAAAACGCCGCGGATGGTGCGGATGGGCAGGGCCATTGCCGCACGAACCAGTCGTAGAACTGCCGGCACGTCATCATGCGCCATCCCCGTTCCAGCATCCAGCACACCAGATCCAGTGCGCATTGCAGGGCGGTGTCGACATCCAGCATGGGCGCCCAGGGGCCTTCCGGGGTGAACACATTCGCTTCCGAGGCTGTGTTGATGTATGCGAATGGCGCCCGGCCCAGGCGCACGTTGTCCTCGAACGCACGCAGTTCGTCCTGCCACCATCGAATGTCGCCTTTCGTCGCCAGCGGTCCTTGAACCCACTGGGTGTGTTTGACCGGTTCGCCGAAATGGAAGCATTGCGGCAGGCAGATGCGATCGATGTTATGCCACAGTGTGCGGGTGGCAAATTGCATCTCCAGCATGGCTTGCGTGCGGGTCAGCTCACGCCCGACGCGACTGGTGCGTTCTGGGTGATCGGGGTCCCAGTGCACCCAGTAGGGCAGGAAAGGCGCCCCTTCCCAATTATGGGGAATATCCCACAGTTCTTCCTTGTGTGAGTCGCCTTCGATACAGGCGTTCGCACCTGTGAGGAAACCTGCCTGTGTGAGGCGTGCCTGCTCTTCCAGGTCGGTGTCGGAAAACAGTTGAAATCCACATGCGGTGATCTCCCGCTGCGGGATATCCAGCCACTGCGCGATGGCGGGACGCATGCCGGCGAACCAGACACCGATCTCATGCCCGGCGTTGTACAACCCTCGGAAGTAGCGCTTCTGGCCGGGGTCGTTCCATCCCGCCTTATCGGCATGCAGCAGTATGGTCAGACGTACATGGTCCCATACCGCACGCTGGCGCAATCCATCGCAGAAACGCCTCAACCCAGTAATATCCCGATCAGTGTCGGCGATGATCAGGTTGCAGAACAGCGGT
>CAZHSN010000230.1:2044-4829 GCA_964535125.1 uncultured bacterium | reverse complement strand
CTGGTGATGGTGGAGGGCGTGTATGACCGCGGCGGCACGCGCCAGAACCGCCTGGAGGCCGAGGCGGTTGTCAAGGAAGTGGTGCGCTTGTTGATTGAGCCGACGTCTCGCTCCGTGGGTGTTGTCACGCTGAACAGCGCTCAACAGCAACTGGTGGAGGACTTACTGGATGAAGCCGTCCGACGGATGCCTCGATTGGAGCGCTGGTTCAACGGCGACATGGCCGAACCCGTGTTCGTCAAGAATTTGGAGAATGTGCAGGGTGACGAGCGGGATGTGATCGTGCTGTCGGTGGGGTATGGCCCGGATCGAGACGGGAAGATAACCGCCCACTTCGGCCCGATCAACCAGGAGGGCGGATGGCGGCGTCTGAACGTGGCGATTACACGGGCGCGTATGGAACTGGTGGTATTCAGCTCGCTGCACCCCGAGCAGATTGAAACGGGTCGGACAGACGCGCGCGGAGTTCATGATCTGCGGCAGTTCCTGGAGTACGCCCGCATGGGGGCAGGAAGGTGGGGGCTGCGCCGTACATCGCCCGATGAGCCGGAAGCAACGCGGTTTGAGGAACAGGTCCGGCAAATGATCGTTGCCAGAGGATATGAGGTGCACAGCCGCATCGGCTGTTCCGGGTACCGCATGGCGCTGGCTGTGGTGCATCCGACATCACCGGACAGGTACCTGCTGGGTATCGAGAGCGACGGTGTCATGTTCCGCGACGCTGCGACCGCACGGGATCGATGTAAACTTCGCGAAATGGTTCTAAAGGAGTTAGGATGGAAACTGCACCGCCTCTGGTCTACAGAATGGTGGCACAGCCCGGATGCGGAACTGGAGCGCGTGGAACAGGCCATCGGTCAGGCGTTGTCAGCATCGCCGACCATCAACCCTGTCGGGAGTGAACGGGCGGACATGGACTCCAAGCCGTCCGGCGAATCATCTGTACAGCCCGTCGTTGTTGAGGATCACCTCGCGGAACGGTCGGCGGCGTATGCCGTCTATACGCCTTGTCACCTGCCGCGGGTACGTGTACGGCCGGAAACCGTTACGGAAGAGAGCGCGTTGCCGCTATTGGTGCGCCAGGTGCAGCAGGTGGTTGATGCCGAAGCGCCTGTATCGCGGGCGACCCTCTGCCGTCGGATACTGCAGGCGTGGGGTATCTCCCGATTGGGCACGCGCATCAGCGCCCAGCTGGATGTGGCGATCACCCGAGCCCGCGTGCATGCCACGCAGTCCGCCGGCGAGTGGTTTTACTGGAGCGCATCGGATGCGCCTGCCGCGTACTCCGTCTGGCGAACGCCCGGCGAGGACGAGCAGTCACGCAGGGCCATCGCCGATATCGCCGACGAAGAGTTGGCGAACGCCATGACACAGGTGTTGAACGAACAGGTCAGTTTGCCCGCAGCTGAACTGGCGCGCGAGACGGCGCGCTTGCTGGGATATGCACGCATGGGCCAGCAGGTGGAGACACGTTTACATGCCCTGCTGCGGATGCTGCTGGACTCCGGTCAGATCCGCGAAGGCACCAATGGATGGATCGTGATAGGCGCTTGAAAACCGGCCATCCGATTGACTCGGGCGGCCGGTAATCGGCTCAACGACCCAGTTGGATCGTGAGAGTGCCGGGTTCGGCAGCCAGCGTCAGTGTGCCGTTTGGACCGGCCGTCAACTCACGCTTCTGCACGCCTTCGGTGACGGTGACGGAAGCATGAGGCCACGCCAGCACGCGCAGCTCACCGGTGAACGCGCCCGATAGCGTCACCTTGATCGCACGATCGCCCTGTGGCGTCAGTTTGGCGATGCAGCTTCCCGACTTGAGGTTCAACAGCACCGGCGCGGTGGTGGTGATGCGCGCCTTTCCGGCTGCGACAACAGCGGTGCGTCCCGTTTCCAGCCGGTTGTCCAAGTCGTACCAGAGCCGGGGCGAGACGATCCGCATGTCGCCGGCGCGCGCCAGCTCCACACTGACCTGTTGGTTACGCGCCGTAATGGACCGGATCGGCTCTGGAGTGTCGACCTGGCCAATGAACAGCCGGTGCTTTTGTCCGTTGCGGATGGGGATCCGCATGGCGAAATTCCACCCGGATGTGTCGGCAATCAGCGGCTGGTACCAATCCTGACCGTGCGCCTGCTGATCCATGAACCGCCGGGCCAGGCCGTCCGACTCGAACATCATCAATCCCGTCCACGACGGCATGCCGCGCACGATCAGCGGCAAGACCCCGTGCCCGCCGCTCATCTCCAACTCGGCGCAACCGGGCGCCCCCGCGCGCACTTCGGCCGGAAATGCGGATATCAACTGGCCTGTCGTAACACTCACGGCGGGTTTGTTCCGGTGGAACCAGTCCAGTTGCATCGCCGGCTCACGGGCCGACGAGGCATCGTGGCCATACGGCATCATGATCAGGTCCATCTCCATCACGTCTCCGGGGCTCAACTGCAGCGACTGTCCGGGAAGCGCCACGAACATCTCATGGACTTTATTGGGGTAACTGCGGCAGCTGACCACCGGCGGGACGGCGCTGCCGGCGATGCGCGCATCGAACCGCTGCAGGATGAACGCGCTGTTCCCCTGGTCGGAGGCGTACATGGCGCAATACCCGCCATTGCCTTCCAGCGCCTCACCCCTGGCGGCCCAGCCGTCCTGCGGAAGCGGCCGTTCATGAGATTTTCCGTCTGGCGCCAGCCATCCCAATGTGGTCACGTTGTTTCGGGTGATGTCGGTATTACTCACCACCAGCCGCAGGTTCTCGGCTGCATCGCCATCGATGGTGACCGGGTGCTT
>CAZHSN010000230.1:0-1944 GCA_964535125.1 uncultured bacterium | reverse complement strand
CCACATCAGGCCATCCATGCCGCGGTAGTCCGCCACATGGTAGCGACAATCCGGGTAGGCTTTCAGGCCGAACAACGAGAAACACACCGTTTCCGTACAGCCCGTCGACAGGTGATAGTAGTGGTTGAAGAACCGGATCGACGAGATCTGCTTCAGGGGCAGCCGGCCCCAGTTCTGCATCAGATGCAGGCTGCGCACCTGCAGCCGCTCACGAGGCTGCACCGTCAGCGGGTAGTACGCCTCGCTGAAGGGGGTGTCGTCCGGCTCTTCATTCTCGCCGGCGAAGTTCTTGCTCACCTGTACCGGGATCGGCAACGGGGCTCCCTGCGGATCGCAGACCACCGCCGCCTCCAACGTTCCTACCAGCACATGCGACTCATGCAGCATCCACAGTCTGCGGGCAAGTCCATCGTTGGTGACGCGGATCGTCGTTTCGTGGTAGTCATTCGGGTTGCGGTACGGCGGCTCGAATCCCACCGGTCCTGCCTGAGATCCCTGTTGGATCACATACACGCCCCGGATGGGGTCGAATCCCCGTAGAAACGCTTCCCGGTTTACAGTCATTCGGTCCACTGACAGCGGCTGAACGGCGGCCCGGCGCGCGGCGTCCGATGACGCGGATGTCCAGCCGGCGAACCGCCCGTAGGTGCGGCCTCGCCGCAGCGTGTCGCCCGCGGGAATGGGATGGTAAGGGTCGGTGACATCCCACCAGCGCACTCCCGGGGCGCTGTCGCCTGTCAGCCATACCAGCGATCCGCCAGCCAGGGGAACGGAGGTGAGTTGATCGCCGGCTGTTGCCGGCCCCGCAGGGGTATCGGTGATGGGATTGCCGGTCGATACACCCTTCAGATCCGCCGTTGGATGCAGCAACGTCAGCATCCCCACACGGTCGGGCAGGCAGTACAGGGCGATTTCGCCTTTGGCCGCCAGTTCCTCACCGGTGCCGGTGGCCAGCTTCACGTCCAGCAGGTGCACTTCGTAGTAGTATACGCCGTTCCGCCATACGTTCAGTCGCGCCGCACCCTGTTGCGTATAGTGCTTGCCGTTGACGCGGATAGATACATCGTGTGTCAGCGGCAGTGTCTGCTTTCCCGCTTCCAGACTCACGAGTGCGGCGGGTTCGCGTGTCATCACCAACTTATAGTCCGTCGCTTCGACAGTCAGGCGTCGCATCTTGCTGTCCAGCGATCGGAAGTCTACACGCAGTGAGGCCAGATCCCTGTCCACCCCGGCCGGCCATCGGCCCGCCGTCAGTTCAGAACTGCATCCTGCGATCAGCAGTATCACCATCAACACGCCGATAGCGATCAACCCATGCATCCCCATTGCGTCCTCCCTGTGTGAACCATTGGTCTATTCAGCAACCGACCGGATCGGCAGCGGATATGTCACGGCAGGCGATAACCCAGGGCCAGGCCGGTGAACCATACCGTATGTTGATCACCGGCGGATTTTTGATTGGAGTCGATCAACAGCGGGCAATCCCACCGGATCGGGTAGTGCACGACCCCGTCGTTCGCGCCGCCCCAGCGGCCGGCTTCGGCTCCGTCGAGAGGCGCACTGACCCAGCGCCAACCGGTAAAGCTCAACTCGGTGTACTGGGGTTGGAAGGTCTGTCCGGTGCGGTCGGTGAACCGCAGCCGCAGCGGATTTCCGCTACCGTCGCCGTATACCCAGAGCCCGACTATTGCCGGCCGACCCGCGATCGCCGGATCGTAGGACCGGGGGAACAACCGGATGAACCGCCAACCGATTTGAAACTGATAGGTCACCCGCAGCGCAGCCGGGCCGGTGTCAATGGGACGCCCCGGTTGCGGTGGTGTGATGCGGCAGTCAGCGCTCATTTGTACCTTGGGATCGCCGTCCTCTGCCACGTCCCATCCCGACCCTAAGGCGATGAAACCGGTGTCCTCCCAACGCACCATCGGGGTTTGAACCAGCGGC
>CAZHSN010000229.1:3269-4856 GCA_964535125.1 uncultured bacterium | reverse complement strand
ACCACGCAGTTCGCCAGCGCCCGTGGCGCAACGCGCCACATGCCCGCGGTCCGCAGGACCACACTGCCCGCGGCGCATTGCGCCGCATGCCCGCGCACCGAAGGCGCGCTGATGACCGCGGTGGCCCCGAGGGAGTTGGCCAGGATAGTCGATATCGGTAATCCGTTCCCTCTCCGGGGTTATCGCCACACCTGCATTGTCTTCAGCAGGCCTTGTCTACGCTACAACCAACCGTATGCTAAAGGTCAGCATCAATCGGTTGGCGCATGGCCTCATCCAAGAGGTGGAGAAGTTAAAATACCGGATCCATCGTATGTGAATTGTAAAGATAATGAAAAGTGTACCATCACAGGTTACGACAATCTAGTATTCGAGCGTTTTCTCAGTATCTGTGTAGATAGATTCTCGACCTGGCGTTGGACATATTTGAATAACTGCCGAACATGGGCATTCACGGTGTGGAGATGTGGGGTGGAAGCGACGAGTTATTTCTACGGCTGTATCAAAGACAGGCTGAGGCACGGGCATGATTCATTAGTTCCATGTATTCGGCAGACAGAGGACTATATACAACGATGGTGGTAGATCAGCTGTTCCGAACCGTTGCGGTTATTGGTCGGGAAAGTCGGCAGTTGTGTGAATTACTGCCAACTGGTAAGTGGAGACGGCTGCCCGTATATGGCGCTATGATTGATACAAGGGCATCCGGGGTACAGGGACTGTTGATCCGGTACGGCAACCATACGACAGGGTTGATTGACCGGAACGGTAATGAATACCCAATTGCCACATGGGATGGCAGACCGGTGGAGGAAGGCTCGTTTGAGGCCGTCTCGATATGGAATGATGCGGTAACATATCGCACACGGCGCGTGCGTTGCGGTCGAAGTGAAACCGTGTCCCATCTGGCGCTGCGTAAGGGTGCCCACATTCAAACGGTGAGGTCCCGCCATGACCGGCATTGGTGGTTTGCCGGCGGAAGGCAGTATGAAGCATACCATTGGTCACATCGGGTCCGCGTCCTCAATCGCCCTTGGGGATCTATGATACAGGAGATCGTGTTGCCCGATAAGGTGTTGACTGTGGGTGATCGTTTCGTGGTTGACCGGGGCGGAGCGATCTATCGGTCGAAGGACCTCTCCCCCTGCGGCATGCGCATTCCTTTGGAGGCTATCTGGCGGCATCGCAAGAGTAGTCCCGAGCCGCTCGTAAGCCAAGCTGGCCACTTTTTGATCCATGTGCAGCTTGTTCTCGACGGAGTGCCTAACTGGCTTCTACAGTATTGCTGGAGCCTGGATGCCTGGGATCTGCGGAATTGGAGTTATTTGGGGCGCCTGGAGTTCGAACATGCGGGGAGTCCATCGTCACTTTGTGTGGTCCATCGGGCACAACTTCAACGGTTCTTGTACTCGTTGTCGACACAGGAGCATAGCTGATGCGGGTATTGCTGATCGTGCTGGTGATGCTGGCATTGGGATACTTGGCCGGGGGAGTGGTGGTGAAGCCGGAATCGTACCCCTACGTGGCGTGTACGACCGATGTGAACAGAGATCAGTTTTTCATCGGAAACACGTGCGATCTGGAAGA
>CAZHSN010000229.1:0-3169 GCA_964535125.1 uncultured bacterium | reverse complement strand
TATCGGTGAGCCAGCCATCGGTGCTGGTTTCCGGAACACTTGTCGGCCTGCCGGGTGCTGTCGGCGTGGCTTGGGTGGCGTGTGCCTGGCAACGGCTGACGGGCCGGGTCGGCGCCTGGTCGGCGTTTCACCTGCTGGCGCTCTTCAACGTTTGGATACTGTTGTTTCACCGACATATCGTGCTGCCGCTCGCTCCTCTCTGGTGGTTGTGCATCAGCGGTGCGTTGACGCTGGTGCTGGTCGTGTGGCTAGACCGGCGTATCTTCCGCGCCGGCGGAAGAGTATCCGATCCGCCATGCCATACCGGTTTCACCCGCAATGGTGAGCCGGATGGAGTGGAGCGGGATTCCGGGGCGAATCAGGGAGCTTGACGCGGGGTGTTGTCCGCGTCTTCCTCACGCCGGGTCAGGCGGCGCCGGTAGACCGCGATCTCGTTGGCGATGTTGATCATGGCCAGCACACCCACCGCCATCAACAGATAGGGGTAGTTGCGTCGTCCTTCCACCAGACTCATCATGCCGTGCCCGACGAAGTACACGCTGATGGCGCATTGGAACGCGATCCGCCCGATGATCTCTTCTCCCCGCCAAATCAACCGGTGTGCGGCGATCGCGCTGAACAAGGCACAGAGCGACCACATGGTCGCGCGCCGCAGGGGCGCTGATGGCGTCGGGCGTGTTCACTCAGCGCGACCCGGTGCTGGATGGGGCGAACTGGTACACGTATGTCAGCGGCGGGGTGATGACTGCGGTGGACCCAAGTGGGATGGATGCTACATCACAAGTGATCGGAAAAGGAGCGACAAGAGCCGTCGGCTGTTATATAGCCAAAAGATTGGGTGAGCAGGCCTCTCAATTCGCGCCGCGTACCCGCTACGCTCGCTGTTATATAGCCAAAAGATTGGGTGAGCAGGCCTGCTTACGTGTTTCAGATCGAGCTTTCCCGGATTATTCATGGCTCAGTCTGAGGACACCGGTTGACGCGACAAGGAGGAGCTTAGGAGCCGAGGCGCTGGGTGTTCGACCGAGATGTGCCCCTTGTTACGCCGCTTTGGGAGCCAGACGGCACCATAGAGATGTAATATATATTACATATAGCAGCCCAATAGGCGTGTGGAGACGCGTCCACCCGGTCGCCTGACCTGCGGAGGGCGACTTCAACCTGTTGCGGGGGACTGATACAGGCCTCAGGCCAGGCAGTTGTACAGCCTGCGCCAAGTGCTTTCGCGTGCGTTGCGCATCGGCAGACGCCATGTGACGCTGCGTTGCGTGCGCCGTACCAACACGGCCGTCTTTAACAGCACTGACCGAATGGTCTCCACCGTGGACTTACCCAACTGTGTAGGTTGCAGATGCTTCCGAAGTGTCTGGAACAGGCCGAAGGCGATGTGATACAGCAACAGCCGGAAGCGGTTGGCCGCGAACCGGGTGCAACTGGTGCGGCCGCTCTTGATGTAGAGCTTCATCTCCTTCCAGCGGTTCTCGCACTCACAGCGCCCGCAGTATGTCCCATAAGCATCCTCCGGGGCCATGTCCATGCTGCTGATCACGTAGCGCGCGTCTATGCGACGATGCTGCTCTTCATAATATGCGCGACACACCACACGTTCCGCACGTTCCCAACTCTTTGCGCGGTACTCACGACTGTCGTACAGGTATTCCTGGTACTGATCCGCAGACCGTTGCCCCTGCACAAGCTGGCTATATTGCAGGTGAACGCAGCAGTGCAACTCCTGGAATAGGTTGTCCAATGTCTTGTTCGTCGGTATGGCCAGCAAGTAATCAATCTGCAGCGCGTGGCACATGCGAAGTACCGCATCGCATCCATACGCCGCATCGCCTCGTAGAATGATCTGAGCCTTCGGGTTGTGGCTGCGTAGGCGCTGGACAACCTGTGACAACGCATCCTCCAATCCGTCCGTCGCGCCAGCCGTTCCATTGCGTAATTTGGTGTACACCAAAGACTGCTGTCCGGTCTCCGTGGTGACACAGATCCCAAAGGGCAGATAGCACTCACAACCGTAGTATCCGTTGAACAGAGAGGCCTGCTGATGGCCGTAGGTCGGGTCATGGAATGCGTCCACATCCAGATAGTACGTCCGGTTTCGCACGGGAAGTTCGCGGATCAAGTGATCAGCCAGTTTCCATGTCATCCGTTCAATACGTTGCTCATCCTGTGAGTTCTCAAACCGGCTCATGGTCGGCTGGCTGGGTAAGGAATGCTTGACACTGAGCGGGCAGATTACGCTGCGGAACGCCTCGTCATGCCGCAGTTCTTTCAGATCATTGCAGTCTTCATACCCCATGGCGATTGCATACACCCGAGACGCCAGCAGTTGGTGCAGATCATGGCGCACAGTCTTGCTTTTCCGCCAATCACCGCACAGATCGGCCAGGTCTCGCGTCAGCCCCAGTTTATTGTCCAGCAGGCTTAGCAGCGCCAGTCCACCGTTGGAACTGAGCTGAGGGCCATCGAAAGTCACGCTCAAAAAGTGGGAAACACGGGAAGGAAATGGAAGGGTGTCCGCGGTATACTTCACTCGGGTCAGGTCCGCCTTTCTTCAAGTTTGGTCCACTCAGAGTTCGGTAAGGCCTGACCTTTTTCCTGCGAGTTCCTGTTTATATGAATAATCCGGGTGATCAACGGAAGGCGACTCAGGCTAGGCTGCACGAGCGATGTTCGCGTGCGCTGCTCATAGGAAGTCGCTTCGCCGCGTGAGCTGAATGAGCACAGGGAATGTCGGCAGTATAATAGCGAAGTGTTCGTAATGGAGGGCATCCGATTGACGCGCAACGACGGCGGCAGTCCGTTGAGCTGGGCGGACACGAGCGATAAGTTCATCAAGCAGTTCGCGTATGACACCCAGGGTCGGCTGACCGAGGCGGACATCCCCGGCAGCGGTCGAACCACATACGGCTGGGACTGGGTAGCGAACCGGACAGTCCCCACGGCGGCGTACAACGATGCGGATCAGCTGACCAGCTTCGACGCCAGCAGCTACACGTACAACGCCACCGGCGACCTGACGGTGATCACCGGCGGCGGCGCGAAGAGCCTCACCTACACTAACGCCGGCCTGCTGAACACGGTGACCACTGGCGCCGCCACGGCCTCGATGAGCTGGGATAGCCTGGGCAACCGGCTGAGCTACACCAGCAGCACAGGCGGT
>CAZHSN010000228.1:0-4872 GCA_964535125.1 uncultured bacterium | reverse complement strand
ATTATATGCGGATTCCACTGGACTCCGTCTGGAGCAAACCATTGGGGTTCTCCTGTTTTCCGGCTCGCATGTACCAGACCGGTGATCTTCTGGTTAGTGTTGAACCCTTCTACTCGGAATTCTGGGCCCATTCAACACTTAGACAGCGCTGGCGTCTCCATGCATGGGACCTGCGCAGTCGTCAGAAGTTGGGATCAATATCATTCCAAAGCCTGAGTTCTTTTTGGGTCCACATAGTCACCAGGGCGCAGCTACAACGGATGATTCAGCTGGACTCGCAGAAGGCATAATGTCAATGCGCGTATGGGTGATCGCGTGCGTGGCGGTTGCTGTCTGCCTATTGCAGTTTGGTTATGTTGACATGCCAGGGGAGGGGGGCTTGGCCTGCACAACTGATCTGGACAACAACCGCTTCATTATCGGCACACCATGCGACTTGAACCACAGTGGCATGAGACTGTACTACCCCCAAGCGCCACTGAATGCATCGCCATCGGCGCGATATGTACACACCATTCATGATGGCGACTATACCGAGTATGGAAGCAGTGTGAAGCCGGCAGCGGGTGTCCTGTACAGCACGGCGCATGGCCGGGATGGCGTCTATCTGGTAATGACGCTGGACAAAGGCAGCTACACGTACTGGCCAGCCAAAGAACTATTGCTAAACATCTTTCAAGCAGGGGTTGCATATAGCCGAATCTGTTATCTGTCCCGATACCGAGTCATTGGCGGTGACTATGTTTCGGAAGTAAGCGCCGTAGACGCTTTTTTCTGGGCGAGACTCCCTCTGGATGCAGCGGTTGTTCTGTTGGTGATACAGCGGCTCTTGAATCGATGGCGCCATCGGAAACGGCAGTGCAGCCCGGTGATCCCTTCGTCGGAGTATGAGCCATCACCTGGTAACGTGGCCGCATGGAACGCGTTTTACCGCTTCACTGTGGCGTTATTGTTGTGCCTTTGGTATGTGTGGGGTGTTCTATTTGTAACGGTATACCAGCCATCGACGTTGTTGTACGGAACACTCATTGGCCTGCCGGGTGCGGTCGGCATAGCTTGGTTGGCGTGTACCTGGCAACGGCTGACGGGGCGGTTCGGCGTCTGGTCGTCGTACCGCCTGCTGGCGCTCTTCAACGTCTGGATACTGCTGTTACACCGTCATATCGTATTGCCGCTCGCTCCTTCCTGGTGGTTGTACCTCAGCGGTGGGCTGACGCTGGCGCTGGCCCTGTGGTTAGACGAGCGTCTCATACCTGGCGATACCGGATCAGGCCCACGGATGTATCCGGGCGCCAACGGGCCGAGCGGTAGCCTGGTGGGCTGACCGGGCACTGCACTGCAGCCAATCTCCTGGTAGAGACCTGCCTGCCCCTGTGTCGCCATAAGCGTAGCGAATATGCTATATATATAGCAAGATAACTACGCAAAAGGGGTATCTATGCGGCTCTCGGTGCTGGAATGCGACGCGGTGCAGGGGCTTGCACTGTTCAAGGCGATGGCGTCTGAGCAACGGTTGCGTATTTTGGAGTTGCTCACGGCAGCCGACCTGAACATCAACGAGTTGTGCGAGCGGTTGGGGTTGATGCATCCCACCGTTTCGCGGCACGTACAGGTGCTGGAGGAAGCCGGTCTGATCGCGGCCGACTACCTGCCCGGTGCGCAAGGCACGCAGAAGCGCTGCCGGTTGTGCGTGGACCGGCTGATGATCACGTTAAGCCCGTCACGCCGCATTGATACCGAACTATACGAGGTGGAGATGCCGATCGGTATGTACCAGCAGGCGGAGGCAGAGAGTCCCTGCGGTCTGGCCGGTCCCGAGGGGCTGATCGGGTTGATCGATCAGTCGCAATCGTTTCTGCATCCCGACCGGCGACGGGCGCACATCGCCTGGATGGCCCACGGCGGCCTGCTGTATTTGTTCCCCAACACGCTGCCATCCACCGCACGGATTATCCGGTTGGAGATCTGCTGCGAGGTCTGCTCGGAAGCGCCAGGCTTTCGGAACGACTACCCGTCCGATATCACGGTGTGTGTGAACGAGACGCCGCTCGGGGTGTGGACCTGCCAGGGGGACTTCGGCGATCGCAGGGGATTGCTGAATCCCGACTGGTGGCCGGCGCATAACACGCAATACGGATTGTGGAAGGTATGGTCAGTGGACCTATCCGGTGCGTACCTGGACGGCGAGCGACTTAGTGACGTGACCCTTCAAGACTGCCAAGTGGAGCCCCGCAGACCCATCTCTGTGTGGATCGGCGTACAACCGGACGCTTGCCACCGGGGAGGGATCAACCTGTTGGGGCGCGGATTTGGCAACTACGATAAAGACCTGCTGCTGCGGCTGCACTACCGGTTGGGAAGTGAATGATCGGTGCGTGATTCGTTACCCGGTTCCATCCACTCCAGCCAACCCTCTACAACAAGGAGACACCGGATGAGTCATCTGTTAGGTATGGCCAGCATCGTTCTGCTGGCGTCGTTGTGTACGCTGATCGTGATGGCGCTGTCGGCAGATGCCGACAGCAAGCCGCCCCGACCGGAGCATCCCCGGCCCGATCGTCTGCGGTCCGACTGGTTGAGCCTGAACGGAACGTGGGAATTCGCCGAGGCGGACACCATGCCCGAAGGGCGCATGTGGCCTGAGGCATGGCCTGACCACATCACCGTGCCATTCTGTCGGGAGAGTCCTCTTTCCGGTCTGGGGCGCAAAGGGTTCGTGCGGAATGTCTGGTACCGGCGCACGGTACGCCTGCCCGATACGTGGAAGTCAGCGCGTACGCTATTGCACATCGGCGCATCCGACTGGCACACCCGTGCGTGGGTTAACAGGCAGCAAGTGGCGGAACATGTCGGCGGCAGCGCGCCGGTCAGCGGTGAGATCACCCGCGTCCTGCTGCCCGGTGACAACGAGATCATCATCCATGTGTACGATGACACGCGCAGCGGACTGCAGGCGCTCGGTAAGCAGTGCCATGAGTTGGAGAGCATGGGGTGTCTCTACACACGCACCACGGGTATCTGGCAGACGGTATGGCTGGAGGGCGTGGGGTCCAGTTGGATCCGTGACTTCCATGTTCGCCCGGATGCACCGAACGGACGGTTTCTGATCCATACAGAGATAGACGGTGCATGTGACGGATTGACCGTGCGCGCACAGGCGCTTGCGGATGGAAATCCCGTGGGTCAAGCTGAGACGCCAGCCGATTGGCGGAGTGGTCAGCTGGTGCTGCCACTGCAGACGCGGCGGCTATGGTCGGTGACCGATCCGTTTTTGTACACGCTGCGTCTCGAACTGGTGGACGGCGCGGGTCGGGTTGTTGACAGCGTTGAGAGCTACGCCGGTCTGCGAAGCGTCAGCATCCGAGGTGCTGCGATCCTGATCAACGACGCACCGGTCTTTCAGAGGCTGGTGTTGGATCAGGGGTTTTACCCGGACGGGATCTGGACCGCCCCCAGTGAGGACGCGCTGCGACGGGATATCGAGTTATCGATGCAAGCGGGGTTCAACGGCGCTCGACTTCACCAAAAAGTGTTCGAGCCGCGTTTTCTCTACTGGGCGGATCGGTTGGGTTACCTGGTTTGGGGTGAATACCCCAACTGGGGATTGAACTACTCGGATCCGCGCATCCACCTCCCGGTGGTCTCTGAATGGGGTGAGGTGGTGCGTCGCGACCGGAACCATCCGAGTCTCATCGGATGGTGTCCGTTTAACGAGACCCCTCCCGAAGCGGTCCCGCTGCAGAACGCGGTGGTGAACCTGACACGACAGCTCGATCCGGCGCGTCCGGTCATCGATACCAGCGGTTGGACGCATGGACTGCCGGATCACGAGATTATGGATGCGCATGACTATGAGCAGGACCCGGCCAGGTTCCGCCGACGCTGGACACAGGACTACCTGAACCAAGTGCAACTGCCTCAGCGATACGGGGGAGGCGGAGGGCTGGCCATCCCGTTCTTCGTAAGCGAGTACGGAGGCATCGGATGGGATACGGGCGACGGTTGGGGATACGGCAACGCACCCAAGACACTGGATGAGTTGTACGCCCGGCACCAGGGACTTACCGATGCGTTACTGGACAATCCCATGATGTTTGGCTTTTGCTACACGCAACTGACCGATGTGGAGCAGGAGCGTAATGGTATCTATACCTACGACCGCAAGCCCAAATTCGACATTGGGCTGATCCGGGCGAACAACCAGCGGCCGGCCGCGTATGAGTCACGACCGCCGCTCAGTGTGTCGCGTCCTCTCACGTGGACGGTGGTGCTTGGCAGCGCGGTGGATGAGCGCCCGGCAAACTGGCGATACACCGAGTTGCGGCCCGCCGGTGACTGGATGACGCCCGGATATGACGACACCGCGTGGGCGGTGGGCTGCGCCGGTTTTGGCGATAAGCCCGGTGCAGTGATCCGGACTCCCTGGAAAACCGCGGATATCTGGTTGCGCACCGTGTGTCGGGGCGATGTGCAGGCGGCGGACCGCGCGTTGTTGGTCACACATTACGACAACGCCGCACAGGTCTACGTAAACGGGCATCTGATCTGGAGCGCGCCGGATGGAGCCTGGAACGATCGGTATGAGGGCTTTGACGTGACCGATGCGTTGAAAGCCGCATGGACCGCCGGCGACAACACGGTGGCGGTACACGTACACCAGGATGGCGGCGGACAGTACATCGATCTGGCGCTGCTGCTGGGCCGCTGATCATCGCGGCAGTCATGGGGTATCGGACGCGGCCGGAGGGGTATGAGAACGTCCCCTCCGGCCACGCCGGTGTCATTACGGCTGCCGTCCGCTCCGGCTCGTAACCCTCTGTATGGGTCATCGTCAGATATAGCGGTTGAAGACTCGGGTTCAGGAGATGACTG
>CAZHSN010000227.1:0-4889 GCA_964535125.1 uncultured bacterium | reverse complement strand
CCGCATCGCCGCGGGCGGAATCTTTCTGGCAGGTCAGCGTGAGACTCCGCATTCGCTTTCCGGTACGGCGCTGCTTCAGCACCATACGCATCCTGAAGGGCAGCCGGTGTTTCTGCAGGTCTATCAACCGGGCGGTGCGGCTGTTCGTGAAACCCGTGTGGTCAGAGTGGGAGCCGATGGCGGCTATGAGACCGACCTGTTCGACAACGCGCCTGTCGACCTGCGGTTTGGCGCTCCACACTATCTTTGGATCAGTATCCCGGGGTTCGATCCCTTCGCCGGCTCGGTCCATGTAGCATTAGTGAACGGAGACGCCGATGGTGACAACGCGATCACGTTGTTTGACTATTTAATGCTCGACAGCGTGTTCGGCGCGGCCGATGCCATGGCCGACCTGGACGGCGACGGATCGGTGACGCTGTTCGACTATCTCATCATCGACAACAGCTTTGGGGCCATGGGTGACTGACACCGCATGTGCCGGCGATGCTGTTATATTGAGTCTATACGCAACGGCATTCTACTCAGTGAATGCGCCGGATCAGGAGGGCCAGATCGTGTTCTGTGCTCGACGCGCGCTCTTTAGTTTCGTCTTATGGGGGATCATCGCATTGACAACCGCTGGGATGGCGCCCGCTTCGGCATCCGCACAGGATTTGGCGCTAGACGGCAAGTGGGTGTACCGACTTGACCCGACCGATACGGGAGAGTCATCTGGTTGGATGAACGCCCTGACCGGTGACGGTACGGTTACCTTGCCGGGAACGTCCGATACGCTGCGGTTGGGGCCGGTCTCAACGGATCGATCAGAATGGCGGCTAAACCGGCTGTATCGGTACCGCGGCGCCATTTGGTTCGCGCGCGAGCTGACCGTCCCGGAGAACTGGGCCGGCAAGGCGGCAGTTCTTGAACTCGAGCGCGTCCAGTGGGAGTCACGCGTTTGGGTAAACGGACAACCGGCCGGTATGCAGGACAGCCTGAGCGTACCACACAGGTATGATGTGACGCGGCTGATTAAGCCCGGCGTCAACCGTATCATCCTGCGGATCGATAACCGGATCAAGTATAAAGTCCATCACACCTACGGAGACGCCGTATGGCTGCACGCCATCACCGATGAAACACAGGGCAACTGGAACGGTGTGATCGGCAGCATCAAACTATCGATGAGCCCCCTGGTGAGCCTTCAGATGATGCGCATCGAGGCTCCTGCGGAGACACCCGAGGCCCGCGTGCAGGTGCAGGTCAACAACCGGACCGATCGAGCCGAAACAGTGTCGCTTCGCGCCGCGGTCGCACCGGGAGGCGCTCAGGAGGTTGCCGCAACCGTTACCGCGCTTCCGGGCATCAGCACGCACGCATTGACTGTTCCCTTGCGTGCCGATGCACCGCTGTGGGATGAGTTCAATCCGAAGCGGTTGCGGGCGCGGATCACACTGACCCGTCCGACAGCGGAGCGGCACACAATACAAGCGTATTTCGGTCGAGTGAGTTTCCTGGCCGGTCCAAAGCGTTTTCTCTGGAACGGTCGGCCGGCGTCCTTGCGCGGCAATTTGGAGTGTGCGATCTGGCCGCTGACAGGACACCCGCCCATGACCGCGGACGCAGGATGGACGCGTCTGATGCGGGTGATCAAGCAGCACGGGATGAACCATCTGCGGTTCCATTCCTGGTGCCCACCGAAGGCGGCCTTCGAAGCGGCGGATGCCGCCGGTGTGGTGCTTCAAGTGGAACTGCCTCTTTGGGATGGATATGGCAATCTCGCAAGTGACCCGGAACGGTGTGTCTGGCTGCCGGAGGAGGCGCGCCGGATACTGCAGGAGTACGGCAACCACCCGAGTTTTCGGTTGATGTCAATGGGCAATGAACTCGGCGGCCCGAACGATCCATGGCTGATGGATCTGGTGCGGTCGCTGCAGCAATACGATCGGCGTGTGTTGTATGCCAGTACAACTCATCCGGTATCGGATCTTTCGGATGACGACTACCACGATGCGGCCGGGACTGCAGCCGGGGCAGTAAGGGGGCTGCTTGTCGCCCCGTCGGGCCGTCCGTCGGGCGATGGGGTGTTCAGCAGCAGTCTGGCTCCGTTATCCCGGCCGCTGATCTCTCATGAGATCGGGCAGTACAGTATGTTTTTCAACCCGGATGAGATCAAGAAATACGCCGGGGTGATGAAACCCACTAATCTGGAGATGTGCCGCGACGCCATGCAGCGGAACGGTCTGCTGCACATGGCGGAACGCTTCCGCCGTTCCAGTGCCCGTTTCCAACTGTCGCTTTACAAACGCGAGATCGAAACACTGTTGTCCACGCCGGATCTGGCTGGGTTTCAGGCGCTGGGTCTGCAGGACTTTCCCGGTCAAGGAACGACTATGTGCGGTGTGCTGGACTCTTTCTGGGACTCGAAAGGCGTTGTTTCGTCCGCCGATTGGCGTCGGTTTTGTGCCCCTACGGTTGTGTTGGCCCGGTTTGCCGAGTCGATCTACACGGACGATCAGGTGTTCAGTGCACATCTGCAATTGGCTCACTTCGGCCCCAAAGACCTGCCGGGGGCGGTGTTGCAGTGGGAACTGCGTTCCGGTAACCGGACTGTTGCGAAGGGAGAAACCGCACCAATATATGCACCCACCGGGGCCGTGACCACGGTGGGGAACATTCAGCAGCCCTTGCACGGCCTGGTGCGCTATCCGGCCCAATTGAACCTGGCGGTCTCATTGAAGGACAGCCGTATACGCAACGACTGGGACATTTGGGTATATCCTGCCGATAATGAACCGCTGTATGGGGACGACATACTGGTGGCGGATGCCTGGGATGACAACGTCAAGGAGGCATTGCAGGGCGGACGCGATGTCTTGATCCTGACGGACTGGCGCAGGCTGATGCAAGGCGTGGAGACACGCTGGTATCCTGTCTTCTGGAACACACTGCTGTTTGCCCAACAACCCAGTTCCATCGGCCTGCACATGAACCCAAAACACCCGGTGTTCCGGCAGTTCCCCACACGCGATCACTCCGATGTGCAATGGAGCAAGCTTCAGGAGGGCGCTGGCGCCGTTGATCTGTCGAACACTGCGATCGATCCCCTGGTATGGGTAGTTGACGACTTCCATACGGCGTATCAGCGCAAACTGGGTGCTCTGTTTGAGAGTGGCGTTCTCAACGGGCGACTGGTCGTATGTACGTTTCACACCGCTGATGATGCACGCAACCGGCCTGAAGTCCGTCAACTGTTAACCAGCCTCCTTTCCTATATGAAGTCGCCCCAGTTTCGCCCCGCAATAACGCCTGTGGAAGAACTGAACCGAGTTTTGGCGACTCAGCAAGTGGTTGAGGGTATGTCATCGGAGCCATCAGGGTTGGTCCAGGCGCCTCTGCATATACGCGCCGCTGCAGCAACTGATGGCGCGACTCCGTACGATAAGTCGCAAGACGGCGTTATCCGGTGCGACAACGGGTTCGCGTACCGTATTCAATGCGACATTAGCTGGAAGGACTCAATCGCGACCGCGTGGGTTGGGACACGGATGGAAGTACACCTCCAAGCACCCAAAGGCATCACAGGACACCTGGCGGTGCGCGTGGACGACTGGAATCGGCAGCACCGCGATGGCCGGTTGTTCTGGAACGGACACGACAAAGGCCATATCGGTTCGCATGCACCCGGGAGATGGATACTGCTGCCGCTGGATCCGGATGTTCAGGTATACACACTGCGGCTTGAGAGGACCAACGGCCCCAACTTGATGATCACTGACATCGCGGTGCTTCCGAACTGAACGCAGGCGCTAAATCAACAGAGAAGAGGAGTCCAATGTGAACGTGACACTCGAGACTCATGAAGCGTTCCAGGTGATGGGGGTGGACACGATGATCGACCCCACTCAAGCGGACTATGCTGCGATCTGGTCGCAGCAGTATGATCCGCATGATGGCGATGTGTTGGCTGCCGGCGGCGGCCCGGATTGCCTGGGTGTGTACTACTGCCAGGGCGACACCCAGTCGTTATTTGTCGCTGGCCGAATCATCCCGGCAGATGCGGTATCTCCTGAGGGGCTGTCAGTGCATCAGGTACCTGGCGGGTTGTGGGCGCAGTTCTCTTGTTCATTCGATGACATCGGCGCGATCTGGCAGGCGATATACAGTCAGTGGCTGCCGGCTCAGACGCATCTGAGAGCTGATAACGCCAGGCCCAGTTACGAGGTGTTTCCTCCCGACACCATGAGCGGGGGTAGGATACGGATCTGTATCCCGGTGGAGGAGTGTTGAACCAGTGACACAAAAAACCGGCGCCGCTTGTCATGGCGGCGCCGGTGCTCAGGGAGCGGTGTGCGTGACTTACCGTTCGAGTTCCGGGATCAGCAGCCCATACCCTCCGTCGTTGCGGCGGTACACTGCGTGCACGTTCTCGGTGTCCACGTCCAGGAAGATGTGAAAGTCATGTCCCAGCATCTCCATGTTGAGTACGGCGTCTTCAGTGCTGATCGGTCGCATCGGGAAGTGCTTGATGCGGGCGATCTGAAATTCGCCGTTTTCGTTGGTTACCGGTTCGGCGGCGGTATCATCGACCGCCTCCAGCGTCATGGCGATACGGGCGGATTCCCTGACAGCCGACTGTTCGCGCCTGGCCAATGACCGGAAGCGTTTTCCTTTGAACCGCTTCAGTCTGGCTTCCAGTTTGTCAATGGCGTTGTCGATGGCGACGCGCAGGTCGGAAGACTGGTCCTCAGAGCGCAGGATGACGTTGTCGCCTTCCACGGTCAACTCAATGGAGTGGCGCTCGCGAACCTGTTCGTGGACGACTTCTGCGGTGCGGAGAGAGCGGAAATACCTGTCGAGCTTTTGTACGCGGGATTCTGCGTACTCACGCATCGGGGCAGGAAGAG
>CAZHSN010000226.1:0-4917 GCA_964535125.1 uncultured bacterium | reverse complement strand
CACGCTGTCACTCACCGGATCGGTGACGCAGACGATCGAGCGCCACGGCGATGACGATGATGCCGCCGGTGACGATCTCCTGCGCCCAGTTGGGCAGTCCCATCTGCGAACAGCCCGAACGGATCACGCTCATGATCAGGGCGCCGATAAGACTGCCGAAGACCGATCCCTCGCCGCCACTGAGGCTACCGCCGCCAATCACCACCGCAGCAATCACATCCAACTCAAGCCCGACCGCCACGGTCGGATCGCCCACGGTAAGCCGGGAAAACTGCAGCAATCCGGACAGGCCGAATGTCAGACCGGCCAGCGTGTAGACCGCCAATTTGATGCGATTCACCGCCACACCACACAGCCGGGCGGTGTTTTCGTTGCTTCCCACGGCAAACACATGACGGCCGAACCGTGTGAACTTCAGCAACACAGCGGTCAGTACCGCCAGCAGAATCATCAGCCAGACACCGGCCGGGGCCAGCATCCAGGCCTGCTCGGGCTGCAGGCGAGCCAGCAGGGTGTTCAACCAGGTCAACGGCGCGTCGATCTTCTGCTCACCGGCCAGCCCCTTGGCGATGCCGCGAACCACCAGCATCATACCCAGCGTGATAATGAACGGAACAACCCGCAGGCGGGTGATGAGCAGACCGGCGATCAGGCCGCATGCAGCGCCGGCGCCGATGCCCAACAGCGCGGCGGTGGCCGGTGATGCGTGTGCATACTGCAGCATCCAGGCCACCACCACGGTGCCCAGAGCGACCACAGAACCAACCGACAGATCGATTCCGCCCAGCACGATCACCAACGTCATGCCCATGGCGGCTACGGCCACGATGGCTGTCTGACGCAGGATGGTCTCCATATTCTCAATGCTGGCGAATCCGGGAGGGGCCAGGGCGGTGAACAGACCGAAGATGGCTATTAACCCGATCAGAGGGCCGAACATTATGAGTACGTCCGTCACCCGGCGCAGCGCACCGGGTCTGACAGCATGGTGTTCTTCCTTCATCCATTCCCTCCGGTAGCAGCCAGCATCAGACTCTGGGCGGTCCATTCATCCACTGACCGCGCTTCGCTCAAATGGCCGCGGCACATCACCGCGATGCGGTCGCACACGCCCAGCAATTCCGGCAGATAACTACTGATCATCAGCACCGACCGTGGCGGACCGGCGCCGTCACCACACGCCAGCCGGTCAATCAACGTGTAGATCTGAGCCTTACTGACCACATCGATCCCGCGGGTGGGTTCATCCAGCAGCAGTACATCCACATCGTGGTACAACAGCCGGCTTACCGCCGCCTTCTGCTGGTTCCCTCCGGATAGTGCGCCGACAGGCTGTGTGGCCGACAGGCAACGGATCGACAAGGCATCCACCCAACGGTCAGCCTCCCGGCGCTGTGTTCGCGGGTTGATCCACAGGGGAAGCCGCGACAGCATGATGTTGTCGGCGATGCTCATGCCCAACGCCAGGCCCTCGTTCTTACGGTCTTCGCTGAGCATACCCATCGACTGCGACCATCGGCGCGCCGGCGACGCCGGTCCCGTCCAGGCGCCGACTCGGATCGCACCGGACCGCACCGGATCAAGACCGAACAGGCAGCGCAGCAGTTCGGTTCGGCCCGCCCCCACCAATCCGGCGATGCCCAGCACCTCGCCGCGGTACAACTGCAGCGAGGCGTCACGCGGAAGGTCTCGTCCTGCCAGGCCTGTGATCTCCAGGCACAGATCTCCGCGTGTGCGGTCGTGTTTCGGGTAAAAGTCCTCAATCGTACGTCCGACCATCATCTGCACGATCTGTTCATTGGTAAGTTGTGACGGATCACCCTCGCCGGCATTGCGCCCATCACACAGCACAACCATCCGGCTGGCCACACGGCGCACCTCTTCCAGGTAGTGCGTAATGTAAATAATGGCGATCCCTTCGGCACGCAGCCGGTCGATCAGGTCAAACAGCATCGAGGCATCCTGTTGCGTCAAACTGCTGGTGGGTTCATCCAGCACCAACACCTGGCAACCCATGGTCATCGCCCGGGCGATCTCCACCAACTGCTGCGCTGCGGGAGACAGGCTGCCCACCCGCGCTCCAGGATCCAACTCGGGATGCTGCAGACGTTCTAATGCGTGGCGTGCCTGCTGCAGGGCATCCCGACGGCGGATGAACCCGTAGCGCGTCGGCTCCATTCCCAACATCAGGTTGTCCATAACAGAGAGATGAGGCGCCAGCGACAGTTCCTGATAGATCATCGCCACACCCGCACGGCGCGCTTGCATGGGATCGGCTGGAGCGTGTACCGCTCCAGCCAGTTCCATCGCTCCGGCGTCCGGCTTCAGCGCGCCAGACAGGACCTTCATCAGCGTGCTTTTGCCTGAACCGTTTTCACCCACAAGAGCCAACACCTCGCCTGCGTGCACGTGCAGACTGACGTCATCCAGCGCCACAGTGGCGCCGAACCGCCGGGTGATATGACTCATCCGCAGCAGAGGCGCTGCGGTTGCACCGGTCACTCCTTCAGCCATTTCTGGTAGGGCGGACGCAGACGCTCAGCCACTTCCGGCAGCTTCATGTTCTCCGGAGTGGCCAACATCTCACCGGAGGAAATCCGGGGCTTCACGGCATCTCCTTTGATGTGAGCCACCAAGGTCTTAACGCCCAGATAGCCCACATTCATCGGTGATTGCAGCACCAGTCCGTGCAGTTGACGGGCCTCGAGCGCCTGGATCAGTTTCTCGCTGCTGTCAAAGCCCACGAACTTCACCTTGCCAGCCCACTTGTTATCCTGCAAGGCGCGCAGCATGCCGAACGTTGTGGATTCATTCGGTGTGTAGATGCCATCCAGCCGCAACCCGCCATCCGGCGCCTTATAGGGCGCCAGCAGGTTTTCGCTGGCCTTATACGCGGTCTCGGTTGTCGCGCCGCCATACTGGTTGCTGCTCAACACTTGGATCCCCTTGAACTTGGCGATCGTGTCCAGGAACCCTTTCTCGCGATCCATGGTGCTGGCCGAACCCTCGGCATACCGCAGAACAACGATCCGCCCTTTCCCGCCCAGAAGCCTGTTCATCTCTTCAGCAGCCAGCTTCCCGCCGTTGTAGTTATCGGTAGCGACAAAGCTGACGATGTCGTCGCTTTTCAGAGCAGAGTCGATGATCACTGTGGGGATCCCGGCCTGCTTCGCTTCAGATACCGGTGCGCGCAGCGATGTGTCGTCCAGCGGAGCCAGCACGATACCGGAGACCTTCCGGTTCGTCATGTCCTCCACGATGCGGATCTGGTCATCGCGGTTGTCTTCACGCAGCGGCCCTTTCCAGACGATCTCCACATCCAGTTCCTGAGCGGCCTTCAATGCGCCGGCATGGATCGACTTCCAGAACTCATGGGTCGTACCCTTGGGGATCACGGCGATGGTCAGCCGTTCACCTCCGGATGAAGTCTGTGCGGTCTGCCGTTTGGCGCAGCCCGTAACCAACGCAGCGCCTGCAGCAAGACCGAGCGCCAGAACGATGATACGTTTCATCACGCCATCCTCCCGAAACGATGTCACTCCGAGCAACTATTTCCACTTCCGGTTATAGGGTTCCTGCCTCACGGGATGTTATGCGAGATCATTGACTCGAACCGTCGCCACCTTCCATGACACGTCCTGCACACAGAACAGTGAAACTGCATAGCGCCAATTTAGGGCCACATTGGTACGTTTTTATGACATCATCAGGCGATTTTGTGTATACTCAAGCCATACTGCCATACCTATAAGGTTTGGTTACCATCCGGAGGTACAGCATGCGCCGAGCGTTTACGCTCATTGAACTGCTGGTGGTCATTGCCATCATCGCGATCCTCGCCGCCATCCTGTTCCCTGTGTTCGCGCAGGCCCGCGAAAAGGCCCGCCAGACCAGCTGCCTCAGCAATCTGAAACAGATTGGCCTGGGTATGAAAATGTATGCCGACGACTACGACGGCGTCTATCCAAACGGCTGCTACAATGGTGTTGACAGAGCGGGTCCCATGGAGCGCAACTGGGAAGACAATCCGGAAGCCGCTGAGGCTCCCGGCAATCCCGACCCGACACTCTGCTACGGGCATCGGTTTTACCGGTTCTTGATGAACAAGCAGCTCAATGGATATGTAAAGGCCCGCCAGATGTGGTATTGCCCCAGCAGCCCGGTCAAATATTCGGCTGCTAATGCGGATGCGGGCATTCAGAGCTACAACTGGTTCCCCAACTGGGTGTTCAACGTCTGGTGTCCCGGCAGCGGCGCCGGCTTTCCCGGCCCGTTCCCCTGTGCCAACTATGGCACAGCCAACGCACCGGAGTACCGCAACACATGGGCGCAACCCGTCAGTGAGTCCACCGAATGGGTGGCTGAGCGAACCATTTTGGTGGAGCGCGGCGTCTTCGGCTGGGACGGCCCCGACAGCTATGCGGATGACGGCGTGACGACACCATATCCTGGCCGTCAGGCCAATGTGAACCACATGACCGGCTATAACTGCGTATTCTTCGATGGCCACGCGAAGCTGGCTCCGTATGGCCGCAAGTGGTCGATGACCCCGGCAACCGGCTGGCCCGCATCCCGCTGCCCGCAGTAATCCGCGGCAGCAGTACGGTACAGAGCAAGGGTGACGCCATCTTCGGGTGAAACCCAAACGTAGTAGTCAAGGTTTCCGGTCATCCTTAGTTTCAATCCACACCCGAAGGAAACTTCGGGTGAAACCGATTGTGTTTGTGAGCGATTTAGTGTCAATCTCGTTTCAATCCACACCCGAAGGAAACTTCGGGTGAAACCGGTTCACACTACCAGTACCTCACTGTGGAAATCGTTTCAATCCACACCCGAAGGAAACTTCGGGTGAAACTTTTTGAGGTTGCTTCCATGTTGTTGACCCACAGGTTTCAATTCACACCAGAAGGAAACTTC
>CAZHSN010000225.1:181-4966 GCA_964535125.1 uncultured bacterium | reverse complement strand
ACCAGGCGCTGACAGCCAGCACCCGCTGAAGGATACACCCATGAACCGGATCAAAGAAGGTGACCGCGTGCAGATCTGCACGCGCGAACAGACTCCCGACGATGTCAAGGCGCGCAGCTTTTTCCCCTACATGTGCGGTCTGACAGGACGGATCCATCGCGTCTACGAGGATCAGACAGCAGCCATGGTGATCGACCGCGACAAACTGCCGCAGGTGGTGCAGGAACGGCACACCGAAGCCGAGGTACGCATGAAAGACCGCTGGATTGCCAGTCTTTCGGACGAGGCCCGTTCGCGTCTGACTCCAGCTGAGAAAGAGTTCCATCTGAACTACGTGCTGTTGGTGCGTTTGGCCGACCTGAACCCCATCAAGACCGCCTGACCTGTCATGCTGGCCAAACGGATCATCCCCTGCCTGGATGTTAAGAACGGGCGCGTGGTAAAGGGGGTCAACTTTCTGAACCTGCGCGACGCAGGCGACCCGGTAGAACTGGGCGCCCTGTATGACCGGCAGGGCGCCGATGAACTGGTGTTCCTGGACATCACCGCCAGCCATGAACAGCGAGACATCGTGGCGGCCATGGCGGAACGGGTTGCGGAACAGGTGTTCATCCCGTTTACCGTCGGCGGAGGGATCCGTACCGTCGACGACTTCCGGACCATCTTGAAGACGGGAGCCGACAAGATCAGCATCAACACCGCAGCCGTGTTGAACCCGACGTTAATCACCGAAGCCGCAGAACGGTTCGGCTCTCAGTGCGTGGTCGTGGCTATCGACCCGCGACGAACCGGCACACATGCGGATGGAACTCCGAAGTGGGAGGTCTTCACCCATGGCGGACGCACGCCTACCGGCCTGGATGCAGTCGCCTGGGCGCAAGAAGCGGAGCGACGCGGAGCCGGCGAAATCCTGTTAACCAGCATGGATCGGGACGGCGTACAGACCGGGTATGATATTCCGCTGACCCGCGCGGTAGCCGATGCGGTCAGCATCCCGGTGATCGCCAGCGGAGGAGCCGGAGAGCCGGACCACCTGCGCGCCGCCCTGCAGGAGGGCGGCGCAGATGCCGCGCTGATCGCCAGTATGGTACATGATGGGCGATATACCATCCGGGACCTGAAGGAGTATCTGGCAGGCAAGGCAGTCCCCGTTCGCCTGCTGCCCCATGAGGAGGCGAACTGATGCTGAGGCGTTATCCGTCATTGCGATTTGCCATCCCGATGATCCTGATCATCGCTGCGGTATTCGGCTGGAACACCTGGCAGCAGCATGTCCAGCAAACACAGCCGCCTCTGTCCCCGTTGCCTCCGGCGCCGGTCATGTTTCTGGGCATCCCGGATACCCACCTGGCGGTTACCGTCAACCGTGCGGTCTATGTGTATGACCGAAAAGACGTGCAGGCCAAGTCCTTCTCATCCGGCAGTGAACCGGCGATCCGTCCCGGCGCACGCCCACTGGATGCTCGGTCGCTGCTGAACATCAGTACCGTCGTGCTGACGGGCGCACAGTTCCGCGGGGAACCCAGTCTGCAGACCGAACCGGCTCCCAAGCCGATTACCGGCGAGATTGCCTCCCTGCAGGTGCGGTTGACCGACACCGGTCGCGACAGACTCCGGCGGTTCACAGCGGCCGGCGCGAAACGGCAACTGGTAATCACGCTGAACCAGCGTCCGGTCGCATATGCCACAGTGGAGACACCCTTGAACGTATCCAGCTTCACCATCAGCCCGATCTGGCACGTTCCAACCGCCCGAGACCTGCAACAGGCGATCCGAAACACGCAGGCGCCTTGACCGCGTCAGTTCCACCGACAGGTTAACTGGCTCAGATCCACGGACCGCACGTCAGGCCAGGAAGGGCTGACCCCTTCCATCGCCGCTGCCAACGCATATCCTGGCACCAAAGCGAGGTCACAGACCCATAACGGTGTGGCCAGACCGTCCACGCGCACAACGCCGGCGTTCGCTCCGGCAAAATCCACGCCGATGCGTTCCGGAGCGAGGCTCAGTCCCATACCATGCGCCTTCATCACCGCTTCTTTCCGTGTCCAATACCGGAAGAACAACTCAATGTCGCGTGGCTCATCGTCGCGGCCGACGATGCGACGGTACAGAGTCGCGCTGACCCGCCCGGCGCGGACACACTCGACATCCACGCCGCAGGCGCCGTCACTGACCAGCAACGCCACCTGACTTCCCGAATGAGCCAAGGAAAACTGCGGGGTGCTTAGTTCCGCGATCACCGGTCTGTCATGCCGGTCGATACACAGCGGTAAGGCATGCGGCCTGCAACCGGCATACAACGACATCACCGAACGGATCATCAACCGCCCGACAACGAACCGCCATCGGTCGCCGGCATGCCGGTACCGAAGCGCTCGCTCTTGTTCCAGCGCCGGCAGCAGACGGAGCCAGTTCTCTGGCAGCATGTCCGGATCGGACCCGTGAACCAGGTACAGCACTGACTGCATCATGCGCCTTCTTGCAGCAGTCCATCGATTACTGCGGCCAGTTCCTGCACATGCGGGCGTCTCAGCACGGTCTCATGGTTGCCGGATACGGTAATACGGCGTACCGGTTCCCGCGTCAGTGTCCAGCCGTCTTGGGCGATCTCCAGCACGCCGTCGGCGAGCTCACGGCCATTGATCAGCACCATTGCGCCGGGATGACGGCGCAGCCGATAAGCGGCGGCGGCCTGTAAGTTCATCTCAGACGTAACGCGGCGGTTCGCCAGCAGGCCTCCTGTGTATTCCAGTCCAAAGGTGCGCTGCAGTTGGCCGGTCCTTACCAGTCGGCGGTAACGCAGCCGGGCACGCAACGCCTTCCATGCCGCGCGCGGACCGGCCTGAGCCAGCAGCCAGGCACGGCGAGCCACATTGGCCCAATGACTCATGTCGGTATACGGGTACGGCGTCTCAATCAGAAACAACCATTGGACGCGTTGCCCGGCGTCCTGCAACTGCAGCGCCATCTCGGCGCAGACAAGACCCCCATAGCACCAGCCCAGCAGGCAATATGGCCCTTCCGGCTGCACAGACCGCATACGGGCGATGTAATGAGCCGCCATGTCCGGCAGGGTGGTGTGCGCCCGCTCAGGGCAACTCAGCCCCAGTGACTGTAGCCCGTATATGGGCCGGCCGGGTTGCAGCGCACGCACCAGATGGGTGTAACCCAAGACATCACCCGGTGTTGAATGGGCGATAAACAACGGTGTTCCATCGCCCTGCTCCCTCAGCACAATCAGCGTTTCATCATCGCCTGTACTGGCCGATGACGCCTGCTCGGCCAATCCACGCACGGTAGGATGCTGTAGGAACATGCCCGCCGAGATCCGAACGCCGGCGCTGGCCAGGCGATCAATCACATCCATCACCAGCAACGAGTGACCGCCAAGCTCAAAAAAGGAACGGTCGACCGGCGCCTCGTCGATCCCCAGCACATCACACCAGACATCATGGATCACCTCTTCCACAGGCGTCTGGGGACTGTGGGGTTCTGCGTCATCGGCGGCCGGCGCCGGCTGCGGCAGACGCTGCCGGTCGGGCTTGCCGTTCGACGTCAATGGCAGCGTGTCCAGTCGAGCCCACAATGCCGGAACCATATAAGCCGGCAGGTCTTTGGCCACCGCAGCCTGCAACGCGGTCACGCTCACCGCGCTTTCAGCGACAAACCAACAAGCCAATTGTCCCTCGCCCTCTTCCCCCCATAGGGCTATCACTGCATCAGACACTCCATCCACGGCCAACAGGCGCTTCAAGACCATATCAGGTTCAATGCGGTATCCCCGCCATTTGATCTGCATGTCGAGGCGCCCTAGAAACTCCAACTGACCGTCCGGACGCTGCCGTACTCTGTCTCCACTGCGGTACCAAACCCGCGCACTGTCCCATTCCGGATGTACGAAACGCGCTGCGGTATCGGCTGGCCGGTTCAGATAGCCCGATGCCACACAGACCCCGCCGATCCATAATTCGCCAGGCCAGCCAAAGGGTACCGGCCATCCACTGGCATCGACCACCCGGCATTCCGCTCCGAAGGCAGGCGACCCTATGGGCGGCGTTCCGCGTTCCTCGGTCATGCGGTCATCTGCGGACAACTCGGCAGCGGTTACCACTACAGTGGTCTCTGTCGGGCCATACGTGTTCACCAACCGGACGTGCGGAGCGGCTTCACGGAAACGCTGCACGGTATCCAGGTAAGCGGTTTCACCGCCGATGATAACCAGGCGAACGGACGCCGGCAACGGCATCCCCTGGTGCAACCGGTCTGTCAGGATGCGCCACCAGGCGGTAGGGAGATCCAGCACGGTAATCTCATGCCGATGGATGACTTGAAGGAACGCATCAATGGCATACGCCATCTCGTCGGAACGCAACAGCAGAGCCGCACCGGCACAAATCGACGGGAACACCTCCTCCACGCTGGCGTCGAACGCCAGTGTGGAAAACTGCAGAACCTTGTCCTCAGGTGTCAGACCATAGTAACGGATCGCCTCGTCGGTGAAACGTCCAAGGCTGTACGGAGAGATCGGCACGCCTCGCGGACGGCCCGTTGACCCCGATGTATACAACACGTACGCAGGAGCCGAAGTCGGGGTACACACATACCGGTCACAGGGAGGCAGCGAATCCAGCAGGACGACAGGGGACTTAGGCACGATCACCCGCAGACGCCGCAGCAACTCCTGATCCTGCGCGGTACCCGCCAACACGGCGGGCCGCGCCTCCAGCAGCATGGACGCGAGCAGGGCCTCCGGCATATCCAGTGACAGCGGCAGATACCCTC
>CAZHSN010000225.1:0-171 GCA_964535125.1 uncultured bacterium | reverse complement strand
GCCGGCAAACAGCGAACCGGTCATGGCAGCCAGCGTGTGCGCAGACCGGCGCGCAATCACCGCCATCAGGGGACGCTCTTGCCAGTCCGGTGCGGCGCGCAGCGCCTGTGCACACGCATGCGCTGTGCGCCATAGTTCGAGACGTGTAAGCCTCTGCGACCCGTCATGGCT
>CAZHSN010000224.1:0-4981 GCA_964535125.1 uncultured bacterium | reverse complement strand
CAAATGCGGCAACGCCGCCACCGCGGCGCGACAGCGCCGCACCTTCCCCGCGCGGGGCGTGCAAACGCACCGCGCTTCACCCCCGGCGCGCAGCGCGGACACCCCCGCGGCCCGCATGGGCCGCCTCACCCCCGTCATGCTTCACCCCCGACGTCCGGTCCATCACATCAGCGATACGGGATCGATATCGGCCTGCAACCAGGCGCCGGCGGGAACGCGTATTCTGGCCAGCGCTTCGTCCAGAAGTGCGGGCGTGTCGGCGTCCGGAGCGGCTTTGAGCAGCACATGCCAACGCCAGAACCCCCGTATGCGCGCCAGCGGCGCCGGCGCAGGGCCCAGCACCTGTGCGGTCACCGATGAGACGGATACCACCTCGCGCAGGCTGGTCGCCACCGCCGCAGCGCCCTGCTGCGCATCGGGCTCTTCAGGCGCATGGCACACCACATTAGCCAACCGACTGAACGGCGGATACCATAACGCCTGCCGCTGGCGGACTTCGTTGAAGTAGAAACCGGTGTAGTCGTGTTGAAGTGCGCGCATCAACACCTCATGTTCGGGATTGAACGTCTGGATGTAGACCGCGCCGGGTTTATCTGCGCGTCCGGCGCGTCCCGCCACCTGTGTCAGCAGTTGAAACGTACGTTCAGCAGCGCGGAAGTCGGGCAGGTTCAAGCCTGTATCGGCCATGACCACCCCCACCAGCGTCACCTCAGGGAAGTCGAGTCCCTTGGCCACCATCTGCGTCCCCACCAGGATGTCGGCGTCCCGGGCTCGAAAAGCGCTCAGCATCTCCTGATGCGCTCCCTTGTGCGTCGTGGTATCGCGGTCCATGCGCAGCACGCGCGCCTGGGGAAACATGCGCGTCAGATCATCCTGCACCCGTTCGGTTCCCATCCCGAAGGGCTTAAGCCCTCCGGGGCAGTTGGGGCATTTTTCCACAACAGGCTGTTCATGCTCACAGTGATGGCAGCGCAAGCGCCCAGCGGCGCGATGATACGCCAGTGAAACCGCACAGTTGGGGCATTTTTCCACATAACCACACGACCGGCACATAAGAAACATCGCCCAGGCTCGGCGGTTCACCAATAAAATGACTTGCTCACCCCACAGCAGCCTGTCAGCGATGGCTTCCGCCAGCGGAAGGCTGAACACCGACTCGGCTACGCGCGGCGCGCTGCGCATGTCCACCACCTGAACCTCAGGCATGGGCCTGCCGGCGATGCGTTCCTCCAAGGTGATCAACGCACCGGTCTGGACGCGGGCGGAGGCATAGCTCTCCAGCGACGGGGTCGCGCTGCCGCGCAGCACCAGCGCCGGCGGGTCCTGTGCCCGCCGCCAAGCGACCGCACGCGCGTCATACCGCGGAGACTGATCGTGGCTCTTGTAGGCCGACTCATGCTCTTCATCAATGATGTACAGACCGGCATCGGTCACGGGTGCGAAGACGGCCGAGCGCGCTCCTACGACCACACGCGCTTCGCCCCGGCGGATGCGCCGCCAGGCATCGCCCCGTTCGCCGCTCCCCAGGGCGCTGTGCATCACCGCTACCTGTGCACCGAACCGGCCGGACACAGAGCGTACCAATTGCGCGGCCAGAGCGATCTCGGGAACCAGCAACACCGCGGACCGCCCGGACCGCAACGTATGGTCGACCGCCGCCAGGTAGACCTCTGTTTTGCCGCTGCCGGTCACCCCGTGCAGCAGGATCTGCATGGGTTCACCCGTCCAGCAACGCTCCAGCGCGTGGCGCACCTGTTCCACGGCGTGCTGCTGCGCCTCGGTGTGTATGGGTGCTCGGGTCGCTGCGACGTCACCTGCAGCCGTGCGGTCAATCTCCTGCTTTTCCAGCGTTACCAGCCCGCGTGCCGATAATGCGCGCAGCGCCTCACGCGCAGCGGGGATCCGGCGCTCCAGGTCGGACACCAGACACGGCCCTGTCTGCAGCGCCTCCAGGCACTGCCCCTGCTTGGGCGCCCGCCTGTGCAGCGACTCCAGCACCTGCGGATCAAGGACGCTGCCGGTCAACCGGGCGGCAAGCTGGCGTTTGGGCGTCCAACGCGGAGGCAATAACACGGCCGCCTCCCATGCCAGACCGCGTGCCCGCAGCCGCGCCAGTCCCCGCACGTATGCGGCCGCACCCAGCGCCTGTTTGGCCACATGAACCGGGCACGCACCGCCATGCGCCCGAAGATACGACATCAACCGATCACCGGTGTCCTGGCGCGGCGCATCCAGCAGCACTCCCTGCGAGGCCGCCCGGGTAAGCCGCACCTCCCGAACGAGCCGTGCGAGCAATCCCGACGGGGCGAAGCAGCGTACCGCGTCACTCAGTTGGCAACGGTACTCGCGCGCCATCCAGCGCGCCAGGTCGATCCAACCGGGTTCCAGCCGCTCCCCATCCAGTACGGCAAGCAACGATTTCAGATCGGCCGGGTCGTCATGTGAACGTGGACGCAGATCGGCGACGAAACCCAGCGTCTCCTGAGCGCCGAATGGCGCGACCACAGTGACCCCGCACCGTATCTCGGGCAGCAGATGCGCCGGCACGCTGTAGGTATAACACTCGCGCCCCGCTCCGGATGCATCCATGATGACATCCGCCACCCATGCCTGGCGATCCTGCGATACTGATGGCATCGGCGCTTATTGTCCGCCCACGCGGATCCGGTCTCGCATCTTCTGCAGTTTCTTGGGGCCTATTCCCTTGACGTTGATCAGATCGTCGGGTGTGCGGAACGGACCATTCGCCGTCCGATACTCGATGATCCGCTGCGCGGTGACCGGGCCAACTCCGGGCAACGTGTCCAACTCGGCCAATGAGGCGGTATTGATGTCCACCATCCCGCCTGGAACGGTGGTTCTGCTGGCCAAGGGCGATGAGGCCGGCAACCCACTGGAGACTTGTGAGGGAACACCGGACACCGGAGCCGAGGGCTCGCTCAACACAGCGGGCTGATAGTGCGCCCGATCCGGCACATACACTTGGTCGCCATCGCGCACGGGTGCAGCCAGGTTCACCCCGTCGGGCGCCGCGTCCGGTGCAAGTCCCCCAGCGGCCTGAACCGCGTCAGACACACGTGAGCCTTCCCTGAGAGTCACCAGACCGGGCTGACGCACCGCACCCGAGACATGCACGGCGACCGAGCCCGATGCAGCCGAAGGTGCGCCGGCGACGGTGTGATGCCGACGTCCGATCTGCAATCCGGCCGTCAACACGCCCGACGTGGCGACGACCGCCCCCAATGCGATGAGAGCTTTCTGCCTGATGTCCATCACAGCCTCCCTGAGGTCTAACACACGGTACCTGTCCATCAGCCTGCATCCGGGATGCCCTGCTGAGGGATGATACACTATAGATTGTACGGTCAACCATTGCCCGCAGCGGCCGTGCGCGATATGCCGCCCTCGCTGCACGCAATGACGGCCGAAATCAACAGCAGGTAAACACACATGGATCACACAATGAAGAAGGCCATCCTGGAGGTCCTTGAGAAGGACTCCCGCACCACGGCAGATCAGATCGCCATCATGGTGGGAAGCACCACCGAGGCCGTCACCGCCGCTGTACGCGAGATGGAAGAGGCCGGTGTGATCCGCCGGTACCGCACCGTGGTGGACTGGGAACGGTTCGGCGAGGAGCGCGTGTTCGCGTTCATCGATGTGAAGGTCGCACCGGCGCGCGGCGTGGGATTTGACGATGTGGCAGAGCGCATTTACCGGTTTCCGCAAGTGCATGCGGTCTACCTGGTATCCGGCGACCATGATCTGCGCGTTATCGTCTGCGGGCGCAGTATGCGCGATGTGGCCTCATTTGTATCCGAACGCCTGGCGTCGATTGAGCGCGTCAATGCTACCTACACGCAGTTTGTGCTGCGGCGCTTCAAGGAAGACGGAGAGGTATATCTGGACGATGAGACCGATAACCGGCTAGTGGTGGCGCCATGAAACCCCTGTCACACGCCGTTGAGGCGATCCCGCCGTCGGGAATCCGCAAGTATTTTGACGTCGCCGCTCAGATCGAAGACTGCATCTCGCTGGGTGTCGGTGAACCGGACTTCGTGACTCCCTGGCATATCCGCGAAGCGGCTATCTGGTGCATTGAAAAGGGTTACACATCGTACACATCCAACTACGGACGGCTGACACTGCGTGAGAAGATCGCCGAACACCTCTCGCGCATGTACCGCGTGGATTACAGCCCTGGCAGTGAAGTATTGGTGACCGTCGGTGTGAGTGAAGGATTGGACCTGGCGCTGCGCTGCATCCTGAACCCCGGTGATGAAGTCCTGGTGTTCGATCCCGGTTATGTGTCCTACCAACCGGGGATATCGCTTGCTGGCGGTGTAGCGGTACCCGTACCCTGCGACGTGCACAACGGCTTCCAGCCATCGGTGGAGAACGCCGCCCGGCTGATCTCACCGCGCACCAAGTGCATCCTGCTGGGTTTCCCCAGCAACCCCACCGGTGTGGTGCCCACGCGGGACGTGATGCAGGCGCTGGTGGATTTGGCCGAAGCGCATGATCTGTATATTATCAGCGATGAGATCTATGACCGGTTGATCTATGGATCCGCACAGCACACGTGCGTGCCGTCGCTGTCCGGCGCTCGCGACCGCACAGTGTTGCTTGGCGGCTTCAGTAAGGCCTATGCAATGACCGGCTGGCGGCTGGGCTGGGCGTGCGCACCGCCGCATCTGATTGAGCTGATGCTGAAGATTCATCAGTACACCATGCTGTGTGCTCCGATTGCGGCCCAGATGGCCGCAGAAGAGGCGCTGTTCCGGGGCGAACCCGAGGTGCAGCGCATGGTCGCCGAGTATGACCGGCGCCGTCGATTGATCGTCAAACGGCTGAATGACATGGGCCTGACCTGTTACGAACCCGAAGGCGCGTTTTACGTCTTCCCTTCGATCCGCAGTACTGGGCTCACGTCGGAACAGTTCGTAGAACGTCTGCTGCTCACACATCGGGTGGCCGTTGT
>CAZHSN010000223.1:0-5075 GCA_964535125.1 uncultured bacterium | reverse complement strand
CGTACAGGTGGTGGTGTACCAGTTTGCGTGCCGCGACCTGAGTTCGACAGGTTGGCGGCCCATCCGGATGCCGGCCGCTCAGCGGATACACGAGACCGTCCCGCCGCAGCCGTCCCCGCTCCCTTCCGGCCCAGGTGTGTCCCAACCGATGCAACCATCCCCGGCGCCTGGTGAACCTTTGGCAACGGGTTCCTCAGCGCCTGCGGAAGTGACGGCCGCACGGGTCGTAGAAGGAACAGTCGCCGCCCGAACCAGTCCACCCGACCCATCCGCCGTTCCTTATGCAGACTGTCTGATCGCGGTTCACCTCACCGGCGTAAGCGCCGTGCAGGGCGCCAAGCCGACAGACGAACTGGTGGTGTTCGTCTGGGGCATGCGTGATCGAAAACCGACATCCGCATCCCGCTGGCGGACCGGTGAACGGATTCGCTTGAAACTCACGCCATGGGATCAAGTGGAGTCACAATACGGAAGCTACAACCGAATCGAGCTGGAAGATGAACATACACTGATGCTCGATGTCTATTGGGGAGAATCAACGCCATGAACAGACGCATCGCAACGCCATTGGCTCTCGCTCTCTGCTGCGGCATGGCCAGCGCACAAGCCAACCCTATACAGGCGACACTGACCCACTGGCGCTCGCTGGCCCAACAGCATGCCCAGGCGGACCGAGGGGCCATAGCTGGCTCTCAAGGTTGGTACTACTTCGTTCCGGAACTGCGCAGCGCCAGCGCCGGCGTCTTCTGGGGAGAGGCAGCCCAAACGGCCAGCCGTGCACCGGCGGAGTACGCCGACCCGCTTCCAGCGATCCTGGATCTTAAGAAGCAGTTGGATAAGGCCGGTATCACGCTAATCCTCGCCCCGGTACCGGCGAAATGCATGGTTTACCCAGAGTCGGTTCCAAACGCCCCTTCACTGGGAGCGACACTGCCAAGACTCGACCCCAACCATCAGCAGTTCTACGCACAGTTGCGTCAACATAAAATCCAGGTTATCGACCTGCTGCCCGCCATGTTGAAAGCTCGCAGCGGCCCTGCCGGGCCTCTCTTCTGCCGACAGGATACGCACTGGTCCGGACAGGGCTGCCGTCTGGCCGCTCAGGCGATCAGCGCTGCCATCAAGCCGATGGCTTGGACCAAGGCCGTACCGAAACGCACTTATGTGCGCACCAACAAGACCGTTACCATCCGTGGCGATCTGGTGGACACTGCAGATCCTTCGGTGAAGCGCGAACAGCTGACGCTCTCGTTCGTGACCGAGAAGACACCATCCGGTCCGCCGCCGGCTGACTGGCGGCAGAGTCCCGTGCTGCTGTTGGGCGACAGCCACAACCTGATTTTCCATACCGGCGATGACATGCAGGCAAAGGGCGCAGGTCTGGCGGACCATCTGGCCGCAGAACTGGGCTTTCCGGTGGATGTGGTAGCGGTTCGCGGCTCCGGGGCCACACCGGCCCGTCTCAACCTGATGCGCCGGAATGACAACCTGAAGGGAAAGAAGGTGGTCGTCTGGTGCTTCAGCGTTCGTGAGTTCACCGAGGGCCAGGGGTGGCGACCGGTGCCGGTCATCCGGTAACCCCTCGGCCCGTTCACCGGCGGCCGGTCTGACACTCACCGGCCGCCGGCAACTCCCTGTCGCGCTGTCACTGTGCCTTCAGTATGGCAGAGCGTTCGAGGCGAGCAGAATCACCGCAGCAGATGCGGTTCCAACCACAGCCCCCAATCGGAGTGCCACCCGTCGCCGCCATCATCAACCAACAGCTCCAGGCGGTCCGCACGGCTGATATCCAGGTCGATGTCGACCCGTTCGCCGTGCTTAACCAACGGGGAACGGTACAACTCGCGCCCGTTGGCCTGCACGACAAACACCACACTCCCGTGCGCATTCTGCTGCAAGGCACATCCTGACCGAAAACGCCCCCACCGGCCGTGCAGTCGAAAGGCGACACGCGACGGCGCATGGGCAAACAGACCGTGCGCCACGGCGGTGTCGTTCACGCAGAGATACAGAGGGCGGCCGGCTTCGTACACCACGCGGTTACGCAGCGGCTCGGCCCATCCCACCGAAGCGCTCTCCCATTCCACCTCCGATAACCCCACCTCACGGACCGATGCCGGGACGGCTGACAGGACGCTCAGCCGTTGCGGCGTCAACCATTGCCGCATGATAGCGATGCGCGACCGCACTTCCACATCCCGCCCCATCGCACGGTGGTAGTCAGCCAGCGACCTGCTTGCCGCACGTCGGTCCTGCCGTTGAAATGCCGCAAATACCGGCTGTTCCCAAGCAGCGCGCTGCAGCGGCCGGTCATCCACCGCTCCGTGCGGATCGGTGCGGCAGACGGCCGTTAGTGACGATCGGCGTCCATCAATAAGGCAGGCTTCCAGTCGAACCGTCCACTCGCCGTCTGGAACATCCGGCACATGGAGTTCGAACCGACCATCCGGTTTCAAGCGACAGCAATCGGTGCGCGCATCATAGTCGCTGTCACCCGGCGGGTCAACGAACGCCACGACTCCGTACGCCGCCGGGGTGGTGCGCACCTCGCAAGCGAGGAATAACGCGCCCTGCAGCCTGCGCACCGACTTCACACGCCAAACCACTGCGGGATCATCGGCGCCTGGCGTGATCCCAGACCGAAACATGGGATGGGACGCCAGCATCATCGCGTCGGCAGCCGCAAGAAACGCTCCCAGTCCGGCGCCAGGCCGTCGCTCATTGCCGTACACATGGTTGCCGGCACCCATCAGCGATGTTCCCAGTGTCTTCCGTTGTGCCTCGCTTTCGCGGTTATGGGGTAACCCGAATGCATGACCCAACTCATGGGCTGTGCCGCCGATGTAGTGCGCGTTGAACTCCCCAATCGAGCAGGCCCAGGAGGCGAACCAGGCACCGGGTTCGTTGGAACCCAGCATATCCGGATCCAGCAGCGGGTCGTCCAGGACGGCCGCCATCCCAGATAGCGGACCGCCTCCGCCATAATAGGGACCAACCTCACGGGACCGTCCCTCCTCCCACAACAGCAGGTTGGAAAAGATCACATAGGTCTCTTGACCGGGGTCCATACCGGCCGACCGCAACGCATGCTCCACCGCCTGATGCAGTTGCGGTTCCGTGCGTCCGCGCTCATGCTGCGCAGTTGTCAGTGTTCCCTGCGCCAAGACAACCCGCAGATCGCCTTGCTGATTTGCATCGAGACGAAACGTCGGAACGTCATCCCAGCCGTGTTGCTTCAGCCCGTCTGCGTAGAAACGCTGGATCTCCTCGAGTACTTTACGTATTCGCGGCGCGTATCCTGCCAACGGTGGGCGATCAGAAGGATGGTAATACACAACCCGCAACGGACGCGCCTGTCCCATCGGAGCCGGCAGCGAGACATACCCGTCTCTGCTCACCCGCGGAGGCGTTTTAGCCATCGCAGCGCACCGCATAAACCTCCACATCCAGTTGCACGTCCGGCTCACTGGTAGCGCAATGGATCACCACATCGCCGTCATTCAGATCGTTGGATCCAACTTCAGCCGCCGCCCACGACAATCCGCTCCAGATAGCCTTGTCGTACTCCCGTTGGACGGGCAGTTCCTGACCGTTCTGACGCACCGTGATGGTCAGCAGACGTCCCAGTGTCTGACCATCCGGCGGACTGCCTCCTGATGTCCGGACCGGCATTCCGTTCCGTGTCTGCTGCATCACCACACGCAGTCCCGCTCCCTTCGAAGGCCGCAGAGTCAGTTGCGCAGCCGCCTGAGCCATCCGATCGGTGGTTTTCCCGGCAAGTCGTTGTATCGAACAGGGTACCGACACATCCTGCTGCACGCCCAGTTCATGTCGGCTGTCCGCGTAACACCCGGTCCCCACCAGCGCCAGCTGTTCGGGCCCCAGCCTGATCATCCCATCCTGCACCTTAGGTGCATATCCTGCATCACAGAACAGCACCCGCGCCTCGCTGCTCACATCCAGCGGGACGGCAGCCATTGATTGACCGGGGTTGACCGTTAATACCAGTGAGCCGGCTTCGGTGTCTGCACGATAGCCATACGGCTGCGCCTGCCCCGGTACACCGCCGAAGGTGCGCCAGGCGTTGCACTGCTGCAGCGGAAGCATCAACCGCTGTGCGCGCGCCATCCAGTTGGCCTTGTCACCGTCCAGCAGTTCCAGATTGCCGTACAGTGTGTTGGCCCAGCCTCCGCGGGCCATGCTGAGTAACAACATCCCCTGCCAGGCGGCCGTTCCGCGTTTGTAACAGGTACCCGTTAGTCCGATCATAAAGCCCGAGTTGTCGATGCGATGCAACGGGTATCCATTGGCCTCATAGTACCGCACCATGTGGTCTGAGTAGATGTCCTTGGATCGCCAGAAACGGGCGCACGGCACATCCGCTGGACGCGGATCGCCGCAATACACCGCGTCAAACACGTCCAGCCATCGGGTGTCGATGCTTCTGCGCAGAGGCAATGAAGTGGAGCCCTGCGCGTAGGTCTCTTCCAAGCCGTTGTAACCCAGCAACAGCACGTCAGGGTGATCCCTCCGCAACTGCTTCAGCGCCGTTTGAAAAGCCTGTATATTGGCTTGCCGTATCTCGGACGGCAGCATCACCTCTTTCAGACGCACCGGAGCGGCGCTGAAGTCAGCAAAATCAAACTTGAACAGACGCACGCCCCGCTGGACATACTGCCGCAACGTCTCCATAAAGTGCTCAAGATACCCGCCCGAAAAACAGCAGTAAGCGTTCGTCTCGGGATCGAACGAGTCGTGCCAGGCCGGAAACGGATCCATCAGGTTTAATGAGTTCGCAGTAACCCACAGGCCGGGCCGCACACCGGCATCCAGACAGCGGTCCAGCCAGCGATCTGGTCCGTGAGGCCAATGGGGTTGACGCCATGTGCGGTAACCGCCGTCCCGGGCATACCAGAAGGCGTCCATCAGGTAGTATTCCAAACGCACGCCCAGCGCACGCAGACGCAGCAACTCGTCCAACTGAGCCAGCGCCAGTTGCTCCGTCAACTCCACATTGTCGGACAGTTCGTCATACGCCGCCCAGTTGATATAGATGCAAACCGGTTGTTGCATGC
>CAZHSN010000222.1:0-5124 GCA_964535125.1 uncultured bacterium | reverse complement strand
AAGCCCCCGGGAGGATAGGACGCCGCCAGGGATAACTCAACAAACAGCCCCGCACCAACGTGCGGGGCTGTTCTGTTTCTCTACCCGGCAGCCGATGATATACAGTAGATGGCTGGCGGCTGCATCATGGCCCCGGCATGCGCGAGGACGTGCCGCAGCCAGCGCCTGCCGGCAGTAATATGGAACAGGAGCGGGCTGTCGGGTACTGTTTATGTAGAGCCGCAACAGGGGAACCGAGGTGACCATGCGTATTCTGGTGGCTGATGATGACCGTACGTCGCGTACGCTGCTTGTCAACGTTCTGGAACAATGGGGCTACGAAGTGGCCGAGTATGAAGACGGTGACTCCGCCTGGAAGGCGCTACAGGCGCCTCCGTATCCTGACATTCTGATTCTGGATTGGATCATGCCGGGGATAGAGGGCGTACAGCTCTGCCAAATGCTGCGCAACCAACTGCGTGACCACTCCTATTATGTGATCCTGTTGACCGCCAGAGGCAGCCGCGATGACATGGTGGCAGGTTTGGAGGCCGGCGCCGACGACTACATCACCAAGCCGTATGACGCCGCGGAATTGCATGCCCGGATCAACGTGGGACGACGCATCGTACAGATGCAGGCGCAGATAAACGAGCGCAGCAAACTGCAGGGCGTACTGGAAATGGCCGGGGCCGTGTGTCACGAACTCAATCAGCCTTTGCAGAGTCTGTTGGGCTATTCCGAACTGCTGATGATGCCGAACAACACGCAGGATCATCAGCATGAACTGCTGTCACGTTTGCATACGGAGGCAGAACGGATTGGCGATCTGACCCGCCAGATAATGGCCATTACGCGGTACCGCTCCAAGTCGTATATGAACGGCAGCACCCGTATTGTAGACATCCGGAGTGCATCCGCACCGGAAGACAGCCACTGACCATGACAGACGCGCCGATCCCGGCTACACGGGTGCTGATCGTCGATGACGAGCCATTCGTTCGGGAGCTCGTGGAAATAACCCTCGGCCGTGCGGGTTTCGATACGGTGACGGCTGGGAGCGCCGAAGAGGCGCTGGCCTTGCTGGCGAACGCCCAGTGCGCGGTTGCCTTGCTAGACCTGAACCTGCCGGGAATGGATGGGGTGCAGCTGTGTGCGGAGATCAGCCGGCGCTGGCCGCATATCCGCCGGATCGCTCTGACCGGTTACCCGGCGGAGTACAGCCCGGAGGAACTGAACCGCCGGGGATTCGACCAGTGTCTCACCAAACCGATCCACCTGCGAACGTTGGTTGCAGCCGTTACCCGCGTAATACAGTAACAGGATCAACGCGGCCTTTGCCGTTGTGACCTGCCGTATTCACGCCGCTTCTACCGCACGCAACATGGCCGCCGGGATGCGGTCAAGCGGCAATACCTGCTGCGCTGCACCCAAGGCGACCGCCTCTTTGGGCATACCGTAGACCACACAGGTGGCCTCGTCCTGAGCGATTGTCCCCGCTCCGCGCTTGCGCATCTCCAATAAGCCTGCGGCTCCGTCGGCGCCCATCCCAGTCAGCAGCACGCCGACAGCGTTTGGACCGGCCGCTTCCGCTGCCGAATGGAACAGCACATCCACCGCTGGACGCTGGTGATGTACCGGCGGCCCTTCGCGGATCACGACCGTATAGCGGGCGCCGCTGCGTTGCAGCAGCATGTGCCGGTTACCCGGGGCTATTAACGCCAGTCCGGGAACCACTATGTCGCCGTCCGATGCCTCTCGAATCTCCAGGCCGCACACCTTGTTCAAACGCTGTGCAAACGCGGCGGTGAAATGCTCGGGCATGTGCTGCACGATCAGGATACCGGGAGTGGTGACGGGCAGCGCCTTCAGCACCGCTTCAATGGCCATCGTACCTCCCGTCGACGCGCCGAGGGCGATGACCTTATGGGTTGTCCGCAGATTGGCGGAGTCAAACGAGACCGTGTTGGGATCGGGTGCGGTAATACGATGGCCAATCCGGATCCGGGCGGCATGCGCGGCTCGAATGGCGCGTACCAGCTTACGGTCCACATCGGGAACCGAAAACGTGGAACCCGGCTTGCTCACCACTTCCACGGCGCCCAGCGACAGGGCCTTCAGCGCGTTGTCGCTGTTTTCCGGCGTCAGCGAACTGACGATCACGACGGGGATCGGATGATGCTTCATCAGCTTGGCCAGAAATGACAGCCCGTCCATGCGCGGCATCTCCACATCCAGAGTGACCACATCCGGACTTAACTGCACGATCTTGTCACGGGCCGCGTAGGGATCGGTGGCCGCCCCTACGACCTCTATGTCCGGAAACCGGGACAGTTGCTCGGTGAGGGTCTTTCTCACAATGGCCGAATCATCGACAACCAGCACGCGGATCATGACGGTGCGCCCGTTGCCCCATGGGTTTCCATGCCGACCCAGACAGGACCGGCGTCCAGCTGAAACGCCGCCTGTTCGCCGGCGATTTGCTGAGGGGGGGCGATCCGCGTCGGCCGTCCCAGGTCGAACACGTTCTGGGCGCCGTACAACTCGGCCAGCGCATTCCCGCAGATCACATTGGCCACTTCACCCAAGGCATCCCATTGCTGTTCCACGGTGGGCATCATCTCTTCACCCAGCATGTTATCCGCAACGGCCAGCGCGACATCAGGCGCTGCACCCAGATAGAGCGCGCCGGTGAACGGTCCGGAATACGGCACCTGCATCCATGTCAGATTGTCGGTGTAGGCGGGACGCTCGTCGACGATGCTCAGGAATGCGAGTTGTTCAAAAGTCCGGGCCGCTGTAACCAGCAGTTTGGAGCGTGGCGTCATGGTCCTGTACCCCCGTCAGTTCACGTATGGTCGCGCCCAGCGCCTCGGGCGTGAAGGGTTTATGTACAAATCGGGCGCCCTTGCGTTCGAGCAAATCGATGCGGGTTTCGCTGCTTTCGGTAGATACAACCACAATCGGCAGCGACTCGGTCGCAGGATCGGTGCGTACGCGATCGATCATCTCTTCACCGTTCATCACCGGCATGTTGATGTCCACCAGCGCCAGGTCGATCCACTCGCGATCCAGCGTTTCCAGCCCCTCGATTCCGTTCGAAGCCTGATGCACCTCGCCTAATGGCACGCCGGACAGCTTCAACGTCTTGATGATCATCGAGCGCATCACCGCACTGTCATCAACTACCAGCACATTCAGCGCCATCGGTTAGTCCCCCTGTTCCACTGGAACGCGCAACGGAGCCCCCAACGGCTTGTGTTGTCCGTTGGTGCGTAAGGTTACGCTGCCATCGCGCAGGTTCAACGTCATCGTGCGGGATTCACAACCGCCCACATCATGGGCGTCGATCATCACGCCGTTACGCCATAGTAGCTTGCGAAGCATGGTCATGTTGCGTGCGCCGATCTGAAAGAGATCGTCTTCTGCTGCGCCATGTGTACACGCCCCACCGGCGACCCGCAACACGATGTGTTCCTTCCGTGCGCCCAGGCGATAACAGGCCCGGAACAACTCCGGAACGCCGGTATCGACGAACATATACGGATTGGCCTGCGCTTTGCCTGGGTCGATACGTGACTCAGGAAGCATCACATGCAGCAGTCCGCCGACACCCATCCGAACATCATACGCTGTGATGCCCAGGCAACTGCCCAACGCGTGCGTGATCAGTTCGTCCTCCGGCGATGCGGAGATTTGCATATCGGCCACTCCCACTATCACGCGCATCTGTGTCTCCCGGGTGTGTCAGTGTTCACCGTGAGTACACCGCCGGCTGTACATAACGGAATTCGTGTGACCATGTCGACAGGCTTTCGCTGTGGCCGACGAACAGATGGCCACCCGGGCGGATCACGGCGCCGAACCGGCTGATCAGGTGCTGCTGCGTCGGCTTGTCGAAATAGATCATGACGTTACGGCAGAACACCGCATCAAACAGGCCCCGCATCGGCCAGTCATCCATCAGGTTTAGGCGCGCGAACTGCACCAATCGACGCGTCTCGGGCTTCACTTGCCAGCAGATGCGTCCTTTGCAGTTCACTGCGGCGAAGTGGCGCTGGCGCAAGTCGGTCGGCAGATCCGCCAGGTTTTCCTGGCTGTAGACACCGTCGCGCGCCAAGTCCAGCATCCGCATGGAGATGTCAGTCGCCAGGATGCGCACCTGTTCCGAGGTTGTCTCCGGCCAGGCTTCGCGGATCACAATGGCCAAAGTGTAGGGCTCTTCCCCGCTCGAGCACCCGGCACACCAGATCCGCAACGGCTGGCCGGACATGCGAGCGGCCGGGACAATCCGGTCACGCACGAAATCGAAGTGCCGTGACTCGCGAAAGAACGACGTCTTGTTCGTGGTCAGGACATCGATCATCGACCAGAGTTCGTCCTGATGTTCGGATTCGCCGACCATATCCAGGTACTCATCAAACGAGTGGATGTGGAGCGCACGCATGCGTTTCAACAGGCGCGCCTTGACCAGCCCCTCTTTGCCTGCGCTGAGGTTGATCCCCGCCAGCTTGTAGGCCAGATCGCGTACCTGCAGAAACTGATCATCAGTCAGTTCCAAACCCAGCAGACTGTTCTCAGTGGTTGTGTCGATCATGTTCGTTTCTCCGGCCTGGCATATCTCGGTGGCGATTTCGCTAGGTATCTCATGATGATTCATCGGTATGTATGTGACTCCGCTTAAGTGCTGTCAGCGGGCTTATGGCTGAGCCGCCATTCGCCGCCAGTTCATTATCACAAGGCCGGCCTGTGTGTCTCACCCCTGGATCAGGCTGGACAGCACACTGCGCGGTACCTGTGAACACCGTGTTCTCGCTGTTGAGCGGGCGTGTCCGGTGCGCGGCAGTCGTTCGCTCCCTATGCCGGTGTATGTGTTGCGCACGGTCACCGCCAGCAGGATCCCCGTAAGGCATCGGATGCTGTCTTGCCTGTTGTGCGCTGCTGTGAGTCGACAACACTCGCAGAAAAACGGGGCGGGCCAGGGAGGGGCCGCCCCGTTTTTCTGCAATCCGCTGTTCAGAAGCTCTGCAGTACCTGTGCGTCTTCATCGTCATCCAGCGGGATCACCGCGCTGGGCTTGGGCCGTGCGGCTTTCGGCTTCCCGTTGCCGTCACGGTTACCGTATCTCTGCAACTTAACCGCAGG
>CAZHSN010000221.1:0-5128 GCA_964535125.1 uncultured bacterium | reverse complement strand
CTGACTGCGATCGCCAGTCACGTTTTGACTATACGGTCAAAAACACTTGACGCGTTTTGTTCCGTGTGGTACACAGAGTACATACAGCGAACTGGCTGGCCGACCGGACAGAGGATGATATGCAGCGGATGCGGGGTACACATATCCTGATGAATGCAATGACATCTACCTCCTCCTCGGGGGGGGGGGGGGCATAAACCCGCTTTTAAGGTCTCGGTTCCTGCAGATCCCTCCGTCTACAGACCTTTCCCGGTATTTTATCTCGATTGATTGCGGTCCCGCTCATTCGCTGAACAACACCCATGACGTCACATCACACCTCCTGCCGGCTTCGTGCAGTCCGTTCCGTTCCGCCCAAATCGGCCCGTACCACACGGCGGACTTGGCATGAGATACAGAGTGTATTCCAAGCGGTTGTTCATTACTGTGGCCCGGTGGGACCTGGCCCAACGGCTGGTGCTGACGGCGGTTTTGTTGATCTGTGTCATATCCGCAGGTGACGCATTGAGAGCCTATCAGGCGCGTACCAGTACCATTCTGGTTATCCGACAGGGCGTACCTGAGGAGATCACCCGCCCGATGATACGCCTCTTTGGAGGGCAGATCGAGTATGTTCCGCTCTCCACCGCTCGGTCAGTTGGCGCCTCCTCTCACCACGCAATGGCCATCCAACTGCCTGCCGATGTGTCGGTTGCTGTGATCCCTCCACGCTCTGCGGCCCGTATAGACGGGGCCGAAACCGTCACCCGGTACCTGATGATGCAGCAACAGATATGGGACCGTACGGTGACACGCGCAGCGGCTGTTTTACTCGTTCTCATCGGCATGCTAGTTGCCCGGTTGATGCAGCGTGAACTCAGCACACTGACAGTGTTGTTTCCCCTCATTCTGGTGGTGCTGAACGGCATGCCGCAAACCGGCTGTACATCCTGTTCCGGATATGACGTCGTTGTCGTGCAGTTCATGACATATGGGATCATTGCCGTTACGGTACTGATGGCCGTGCGCTATTGGTTTTTACCCCGCCATCAAACGGTCGAAACCATAGCCCGATGGATTGGCTGCGTTGTTCCACTGGTTCAGGCGGTGGCACTCACTCTGGTGCCGATGTTTTGTTACAAGTGCCTGATCAGCGGATTTTTGATATATGCCAGCGCGCTGATGGAACGCCCAAAACACCATGTGGTGCTGCCGTCCACCGTGCGATGGGTGTTATGTGCGGGTATGTGTATTGTGCTTCTACCCTCCAACCAAACAAGCAGTCGACAGGCCGAACAGGATATCGTGCCGTTGTATATGGGAAGCCGCTGGGAAGACCATTTCCGTTCCGCCTTTCCCTGTCATCCCGTGTGTATGGTGGTGGTCAGTGATGCCTGTCGCGCCTGCCATCAGGCGCTCAACGCACTGCCGGCTACTGGCGTGAAGTACCGTATCGCCCGATTGCGCACGTTGGGACATCCGAAAGGCGACTTTGTAGCGCAGGATGTGATGGCGCCGGTGCCGTTGTTTCTGGTGTACGATGCGGCTGGCCGATGTCGATTTGTATACACGGGATGGCCGTTACCCGATTTCGCTCTTGAGACTATGCGCAGGATGGTGAGATGATGGATGTTCAATCTGGTGGCAAGGCATCCCGTGAAGAACAGCGTGAAAAGGCTTGTTTATCGCCGTCTGAAGCGTGCGTTATCGTGCTGTTGTTGGTGTGGGTGATTGGAGCCGTATATGATATTGTGTTATCGCTTGGCGTTATTTACTACTACGGCATCGTCGCAGGTAGTCCTGTTAGTCTGCCTGATGAGTTCAGATCACTGGTGTATAGAAGGTTTCAGATGGGGTGGTTACTGGCGGTATTTTTGGCCCCGGCCATGATATGGGCTAAAATGCGCTTTATGATGATGATATATATGGTTATGGCTGTAGCAATGGGTATATTTTATATGATCATGGCACAATCGTCTGTAAAAGTAACAGTGTTTCAAATGATTGTATTTTTGACGGCAGCTCCGTTGACTGAGTGGACCAAACCTTTAGTGGCGTATTTGATAGCAAGGCGTCTGATTCCCGTGAGTATGTATCGGGATGAATGTCAACAAGTCTAGGGTTGTCGTTGTCCATAAGATGCCTGTTATGGTTGCGTGTATGAATAGGCAACGAAATACGGCAGTGGATTCGGGCATACATGACACAACGAAAGGAGAATCGTGAAATGATGGGAGTTCAAACAATCAATAAGAGATCTGTCGTGCGATTGACGACGGCTGCAATTTTGGCGTTGCTGGCAATCAGCGTGTGCTATGTGCGGGTGCAGGCGCACTTACCTGTTGAAAACCGTGAGTTCATACAGGATACTTACAGTTGCGTGTATAAATGGCCGGAAACATGTGGTGGTTTAGCATTAGCCGCTTTCGGCTATACGCATACCGCAAGATGGGTGTGCACTTACTCACTGATATCGCCTCCGCGTTATGGTTCTGATGGACCTCCGGATAGCTACAGCTGTACAGTCTGGCAGAACGGATGTTGTACCATGCCCGTTCAGAATCAATGTGTTCCGGTACCGGGCGACTGTCCGCCTGAGTGGATACACTATTGATGGCATTGTAGTCACGATGTCCGGTCATGCTGGCTGTCTGCCCGAATCAGCGCGGTGTGGCCGGACTTCGGTCTGTTCGTGAGGAGGGGGAGCATGGCCCGTTTGGCGAAGACATATGCGTTCACATTAGTCGAGTTGCTGGTTGTGGTGGGGATCATCGGCGTGCTGATGTCCATCGTAACGGTTGTGGTCGTGCGTCAGCGCCAGGAGGCGCACCGTACGACCTGCATGAGCAATCTGCGGCAGTGCGGTGTCGCGTTCCACCTGTATATGAATGACTGGCAGGCGCAGTTACCGCCGCGGTATGATGTGGCCAAACGGCTGTTGCCGGCCAGCCTGACACAATGCCGGTTGGACGACTGGTCCCGCGTGGGAGCGCCGATGATCGGCTCCTACGTGTACGCGCGCGCCATACCCGGCTGGATCGACTGCACCGATGAGCAGTGGCATCAACGGTCATTAGGCGATACCACCTATCAAGCTATCTACTGGCTGGTTGATGTGTTTCATACACGCAACGGGCGTCTGCCTCCGCCCGATCCGGAAAACATACCGCTGCGGCGGGCGCCGAACGATTATCCCAGTCCGTTGATCGCACTCTGGCTGGACGGTCATGTCGGGTACGTGAAACCGCATATTCTGACCGCCGAAGACGCGTCAAAACCGGAGGTCACGGACCCGGAGTGGCCCTGGTACTCGTATAGTTGGGGCGGCCTGGTGCATCTGAACTGGGAGCTGCTGCCCGGCTGTAAGGATGTGCCCAGGCAGCGATACAGACCGTGACGCCGCCACATAGGCGTGCGCAGAACCACATGACAGGAAGGTGATGTCTATGACAACGCATGGCTCAGTTTTGGCCAAGTGGGTTGCCTTGGTGGCGGTGGTGGTCATCGCGATCGGTGTGTGGGCGGGTTACCGTCACCTCTTTCAAAGCCCGGCGGCGAAGCCGCCGCAAACGGATCAGCTCTCTCAGCGGGTTCTGGCTGCTGAGCAGCAGGCCATCGATGATCTGGCGCGGTACATACACTCGTTGTATCAACGGAAGTGGTACAGGAACTGGCCTGAGCGCCTGTATGGTCCGCCGAGGGAGCAGAAGGCCATCCGTCAAAGCCTGAGGCTGGTAAAACCCGATGCCTATTCCGAATGGTACGCGTCACTGCGTCATCTGGATACGCAAAAGTTAATAGGCGCACGGAGTGATCTGCTCGCGCTGTTTCGCTATTCCATCAACTCCAAGCCCGCGGATGACCGATTGATCATTGCCATGTATGTTGACCGTGCGCATATCTGGGCGACTGTGCAGGTTCTCAGCGCGAATGCGCTGAACTACCCGGACTATGAGCAGGCGATGGCCAGCGGCAAAGTCACCAAGTATACGGTTGGCAGCAGTCGGTGATGGGACCGGGGTGACGGTCGAACTGCGTCTATGCCGTAGGGGCATGAGGCAACATGCCCCTATAACAGACCGTTCACCAGTACACTGTCCAGCGGGCCAACACGAATCGGACGGCTGTGGGCGCCGATGCGAATTACCAGATCGGCCGGTTCCGGCAGCAGGTTCCATACCAGCGCCATTCGTCGCTGTGGGTACCAGGCAATCACTGCAGGATGGTCTTGAACAATCCAGGGGACATTCCGCAGCGTGGTTGTCACTTCGCGTTTCCATTGCCACAGCGCTTCCAGCGTCTCTGGAAGCGCGATCGCATACCGTCCGCCTGCGCGGCTGATGCAGCGTCCGCGCGGCCGTGTGACTAACCCCGACTCCAGAGCCCTTGCGTCGGCGTCTCCCAGGAACGTCCAGCCGTCACCCGGAATGCGGGAGACCACCTCGAACGGGATGCCGCAGGCCAGAAACAGGCTCCATGGGTTATCGTCGCCGGCGTATCGCCCGTGCAGACCCCAGAAATGTTTCAGCGGTCCCTTTGGGGTGAGTCCCTTGATCTCCGCGTGCAACTGGCGTTGATGACTGAAGGCGGGCCTCAGCGTATCCCAGTGTGCCATGGGGAAGGGAGTAATGCCGCTCATCAGCATCGTGTTGCGTACATCGGCGATGAGTGAAACGTTCAGTTTGGCCGCCATATTCCTGGCGGAGAGCGCCTCTGCGGGATAGGCGGTGGTTTCACTGTAGGCGCGATCCGGAGTGCAGAACCGGCGGTGCATCAACGCCGAGAACAACTCACTCGTCTTGCCTTTTAGCGTACCGAAGTCACCGTCGCTGAAATGCGCTTCGCCCACCCGAAACAAAGCGCGCCGATAGTCGGTCAACCGGATCCCGGCCTTCTCCGCGCCCATATACATCACCATGATCCCCAGTTCGATTGGGCGGGCGGCGTTTTGGATCGCTCTCCAGGCGCCGCTCAGTTCGTCGCAGATGAAATCCACCCATTCGTGCAACACCGGGCTGTAGCGCTTGTCCCGCGCTTCCTCGCGCAGTTGGGCGATGTCAGCCGGTGAACGTCCGCTGCGCTGCGCGAAGGCAGTCAGGTGTTCCTCGCATAAGCATCCGCCGATCGATCCGGGTCTGACGGCCAGCCG
>CAZHSN010000220.1:0-5137 GCA_964535125.1 uncultured bacterium | reverse complement strand
CACGATCTCGATCGTGACGTACGGCCTGCGGCGGTTCGTTGCCAAGCCATCGCATACCGGCAGCACAGGGTGCGAAGTCATGTAGGGGCGGGGTTTTCCCCGCCCCCGGTTGCCAAACTTGTGCCAAGCCCGCGGCGCGCAGCGACGCACCTCAGTCTTGTTGCACCCCGTCAACGCGATATGGTACCATGCACGTCTGGTGGAGACGGAAGTCCCCGAGGCCCTGCGCCCCCGTAGCTCAGCGGATAGAGCAACTGCCTTCTAAGCAGTGGGTCGGAGGTTCGAGTCCTCTCGGGGGCGCCAGTCACACATCGCGGCGGATGTAGCTCAGTTGGTTAGAGCGCCTGACTGTGGCTCAGGAGGTCGCCGGTTCAAGTCCGGTCTTCCGCCCCAAGTTTCCCCTCTGTATGGCCCCTCCCCGTCGCGCAGTCTTCCTTCGGCTGGTATTCAGTGTGTCCGTCAAATGATGGTATGCTGAAAGCGCTATGAGATACTGTGATTTGTTCAAACTGAATCCCATCGAGTCTGTCATTAAAATCGCCGAGGCCGACCAGCTGTCAGAAGCACAGCGGTTGGTCTCGACGTTCGTGGTGACCCCCAGCCTTGAAGACGAACTGACCCGAGTGGTTATACCCATGCTGGATCCCACATCTCGGCAGGAAGGAAAGGGCCTGTTTGTAGTGGGCAACTATGGCACGGGTAAAAGCCACCTGATGTCGTTCATCTCGGTGGTGGCCGAACATGCCGAGGCGCTTGACTGGCTGCGCGACAGCCAATGGGCGGACAGACTGCGGCCGTTGGCCGGCAAATACCTGGTCAAACGACATGACCTGAACGTGCCGGATACCGATAACGTGACGCTGTACCAGGTCATTGCCGACCAGCTGAATCTGTTGGGCGCGCAGCACGGCGTTGACTATCGGATGCGTGATCAAGGGGTAACCGATATCAAGGCCGAACTCGGCCGCTGGATGGACGCCGTCACCGCTAAATACCCCGACAAGTACGTGCTGCTGGTTACCGACGAGGTGCTCGATCACCTGAGGCGCTTGAAGGACCATACGCGGGTGCGTGATTTGGGGATGCTGCGCGCCTTGGGTGAGTTCTGCGACAACAGCCGGCTGCGGTTCATCGCCGGCGTGCAGCAAAGCCTCTTCGAAAACCCGGAATTTCAGCACGTAAGCGATGAGATACAGCGCATTCGACAGCGATATGCCGATGTGCGGATCGACAGTCGCGGTGTGGAACAGCTGATCAGCAGCTACCTGTTCGAAAAGACGGATGCGCAGCGTCAGCAGATCCGCGCCGCATTGGAAAAGCAGGCGGATCTCTATCCCATCATTGCCCAGCAGATGGAACGATTTGTGCAGCTGTTCCCCGCGCATCCCGCGTTTGTGGATGAGTTCCAGCGGGTCATTATGGTGGAGCGGCGGGAGATCTTGAAGGTGTTGACCGCTGAAGGACGCGCCATTGCGGATGCCGCGCTGGACGATCAGCCCTTGCCCTTAATCACGTCCGACCGTTATTGGGCGCATATCGAAGCGGATACAGGCCTCAATAACAACAACACGATTGCCAAGTGTAAGCAAGTCGCCGGCACGCTGCGAGCCCGCATCGAAAAGGAGTTGGACCCCTCCGAGCGGCCCGGCGCGCTGCGGCTGCTGCCGGCGCTGTGTGTCAACCGGTTGACCATTCCGGATGCGGGCGTGGCCATAGGGCTGACGGCCGAAGACTTGCGCGATCAGCTGCTGTGGTGGGCCGACACGCCGATGCGCGATGCATCGTTTCTGGCCCAGCGCATCGAGGTGGTGCTGAAAAAGGTACGCGAAGCCGCCAACGGGCAGTACCTGACCGTTCAAGGCAGCCAGTTCTATATCGACTTCTCGCTGGATCGAGATTACGACCAAGAAGCCGCGACTAAAGCGAAACAGTTAGCGCCGGATGTGGTGCAGCGTTATCTGAATTCCCTGTTGATCTCGGCGTTGGAGTTTGATAATGAGAAGCCGGTAACCGAAGGACGCCTGTGGAACACGGCCATCAAATGGGTGGACCGCCAGGTGGAACGCCCCGGATGGCTGTTTTTCGGCTATCCGAACCTGCGGTCCACCGGAAAACCACCCAAGGACTTCTATGTATTTCTCTGTCCGTCGCTGCGGGTGCAGCGGATTCACGAACCGATCACCCCGCAAGAGGATGAGAGCTATTGGTTCTTTGAGGATTTTCCGCTATCCGCGCGCGAAACGGGCGCCGATGCCGAAAAACAGGCTGCCTGGCTGGATGACCTGTGGCTCTATGCGGCGCACAGCGAGTTGGCCGAATTGAACAAAAGCGAGTCGAAGGAGACGCCCTTCCACAGGCGGGCCAAGAACCTCAGGGAGTCACTCCTAAATAAGTTCAACAGCCATTGCGGCGAATGGGTGAGCGTGCAGCTGGGAGATGACCGGCGGCCTTTGCGTGAGTGGATGAATGAGCTGGACTCCAGGCTGACGGCCTCAACGTTCCGTACGCAGTTCAATTGCGTGCATGAATGGTGGTTTGCCCGCTGGTTCGAAACCAAATATCCTGAGTATCCCAAATTCGAAGTCATGCAGACTGAGTCTGCGCGGGACGCCAATGCGCGCGCCGCCATGGAAGCGTTATCCCGCATCGGAATGGAGAGCCAACAGGCCAAGGCCGTGCTGGCCGCATTGGGCTTGCGTATCAATGGCGTGGACACTATAGACAACTCGCCCTGGATGGCGAAACTGCGCGAGCGGTTCCGAAAGCTGAAGAATGAGCAATATCTCAACGCCGCCGACCTGTTCAAAGAGCGCGATGGACGCCGCTGGTTCACAGGAGAGTGCCTGGAGGCTGAATACCTGCTGGTGGTGCTGATGGCCGGCGTGGCTGCCGGTGAGTTCGTGCTGTACGGCAAGTCGAATCGGCACTATGACGCCACGAAACTGGAAGATCTGTATCGCGACATCAAGATACCGGATGATGTGGTTCGGCTGGGGCGGCCGCGCGACATCCCCATGGAGCAGTGGCGTAAGCTGTTCGGCGTGCTGAGGCTGAAACAGAGCGAACTGGCGCACCAAACCAACCATCCGACCGCGATCCGTAACTTTGTGGAGGCTTGCAACAAACGCATAGAGCAAATATCTGACCTTCAGTCCCGATTCACTGTCGCTTGGCCGATGGAACAGCCGGAAATGGCTGAAGTGCGACAGAAAGGCTCGGTGACTTTGCAAGCGCCTTCCGACATACTTAATAAGCTGATTAACTTGAATACGCCGGCCAAAATGCGCAATCTGGAGCTGGGGCTGGATGACATCGAAACGTTGGGACAGCATCTGCAGCGCGCGGAGGCCTACACCCAGTTGATCAAGTCAGTCGAGGCTTGGAAGCCCAAACTGGATGCGGTGGCGCGTTTCCAAGAGATCCTCGCGGATGTGGACACGCCAATCCATCAGCGGGCTAATGCGTTGCGCGAACAGCTCAACGCGCTGTATCGCGACCCGCAGAGGCTCGACGCCGAAGGCAAGCCCGTGGGGGAACTCATTGATGAGAGCGTAGAAGCCGCCGTGGAAGCCTACCGTACGCGGTATAAGCGCGCGCGGATGGACCGGCAGCAAACAAAGCGACACGAACAGTTGATCAGTTGTGCGTCCTGGAAGCAGCTTCAGCAGCTGGCCAAGATCGACCTGTTTCAGCAAAGCCAGTATGACCAACTGGTGAATTCCTTGGAGCGTTTGAAACCGGCCAAAGAGTTTACTATGCAGGACCTGATAAACAGTCCCAACGGACTGCTGCCGGGGGATCCGTTTGATCCGAGGCAAGCGGAGCATCGGATCGATGCGGAAGAACAGCTGCGACAGATCGAGACGCAGATCGACGCCCTGTTGAACGAGTGGACGAACCGGCTGCTGCATGAATTGCGCGACGAGCCGATCGTCAAAGCCGGCCTGGAAGGCCTGCAGCCAAGTGAACGCCGCGGAATCGACGCGTTTATTGAGTCCGGACGGCTGCCCGATCCGGTGGACGATGCGTTCATCGTGGCGTTCAACCAACTGATCAGCGGGTTAAAGCTGAAACGCCTCAAGGGGCGCGAACTGATCGATGCGCTGTTCACGGACCGGTCGCCCATGAAGCTTGACGAGCTGCGCACCAAGCTGGATGCGTATCTCGAGCAGCTGGCCGGGGCGGAGGATAAGAAAAAGATCCGCGTGATTTTGGAGGACTAAATGGAGCAAAAGCGGCTGTTTGATGCGCCGGAAACCCCTTCGTCAGCCAGCGTGCCGGGCGGGCTGACGCCAGAGGAGAGGGAGCGTTACCGCCAGCGTCTCGCCGAGGCGCTGAAGGATCCCGCGTTCCGCGCCATCGACGGGTTCCCCATCGGGTCGGACGAGGATATTCTGGCGCTGTCTGACCCGCCGTTCTACACCGCCTGCCCTAATCCGTTCCTGCAGGAGTGGCTTCAGGAACACGCCAAACCGTACGACCCCGCGACCGATACCTACCAACGCACGCCGTTTGCCGCCGATGTGAGCGAGGGCAAGAATCACCCTATCTATAACGCGCACAGCTATCATACCAAGGTGCCTCACCGCGCCATCATGCGCTACATACTGCACTACACCGAACCCGGCGATGTGGTGTATGACGGTTTTTGCGGCACCGGAATGACCGGTGTGGCCGCGCAGCTGTGCGGTGATCGCGCCGAAGTGGAAGCGCTGGGAGCAGATCCCGCGAAAGGCAAGCCGGGGGACTATGTGGTCGACGACGCCGGCGACATCTGGGAGCGCGCCGCCTGGGAGGCGCACCAGGCGTTGGCCGCCGGCAAGCCCAATCCGCATCCGCTGATCACCCATCCTCAGCCGTTCAGCAAGCTGGGCGCCCGCAAAGCGGTATTGAACGATCTGTCGCCCGCCGCTACGTTCATTGCTTACAACTACAACACCCCGGTGGACGCCGCCGCATTCCGCCGTGAGGCGGAATGTATACTGGAGACGGTGGAGCAGGAGTGCGGCTGGATGTACGTCACGCTGCACCGCCCGGATGGCCGCGCGGACGCCGACTGGGAGGCGCACGCCGCCGCGCTGGGCGCGGAACTGGAACGCTGTCCGGACGCCGATGCCGCCCGCGACTGGGTTCATGC
>CAZHSN010000219.1:0-5183 GCA_964535125.1 uncultured bacterium | reverse complement strand
ACAGGGGTTTCGTACCAGTGTACTGTGCCCTGAGTCTGCACGACGCGGCCTGTTGCGGAGACAGCGACCGGTCCGTTCGAAGTCACGCAACTGGCTATCCACGTGTCGTTCTGCGCGGTGGATTCAGCGAACGATCCGTCAGAACGTATCTGCCAGATCCCTCCAGCGCCAAAGGCCAGCCAGCCTTCCGCCGAAGACTCCAGCCGGTGTACGATACCAGGCAGACGCTTGACTGATGTAAGCACCATACCATCGTCGCCAAACACGGTGACACTATTCTGCGGAAACAGACTCACCGCTGTGCGTCCGGCTTCATCCATGCAGATCGCCGAGACAGCGCCGCCGGCATCGACAGCCAGTGTCCTCTGCCCACCATCCAGTCGCAGGTGCACAACACCGGCCGGCGCGCCACATCCAACGACCAGTGTGCCGCCGGAGCCGCTCAACGCGGTCACCGAGTCGGCATTCACGCCGGTGATCAGCGCCCGATCAGGCCAGACCCGGTACACGCGCGCCGGGCGGCTGGTGCCGGCGTATACAGAACCATTCGGTGCGGTATACAGTGCCGACACACAGGCGCCGCCTAAAGCATCCATCTCATGTACGCCGCCATCCGAGGTTATGCGCAGCAATCGCGCGCCGGGCAGCACACTGACAATCAACTGGTCGGCTGCAGCGGCCGCCGCCACGGCGATACGCCCATCCGGGATAGGGACACTGCGCACCACGACGCCATCACGCCACAGATGCGCGACCGACGGCAACCCTCCGATTGACCACATGCCGCCGGTCCCATTCGCCACATCGACGGTCAGAGCCATCGCCTCGGGAGCATCGAACCGCCACACGGGAACAGGCGCCAGGCCGCCGGTGGATAACGGCGCCAAGCCGTTGGGAGTTCCCCCGCGCCAGTCGTTCAATGTCCGCAACCGCCACTGGCGTGAGCCATCCGGCTGGCGTTGACCGCGTCGAACCGCAGGCGACACAGGCGCGTCACCCGTGATCACCACCGCTTCGGCGCTCTCTTTCGGCTTAGGTGACTCATCGCCCGGGGCACGGGGCGCTTCGGCCTGAGCCTGCAGGGATGATGAGGCCGCGATATCGATACCGAAGGGCAGGCCATCACTCGCATCGGAGTTGTCATCGTCCTCCAACAGCTCAGATAGCGAGAGATTCGCCATGATCGCATCTACTGGACCGGACGCAGCCGTGCTACCGTCGTTAACCCGCAATGTCAGTTGAACACGTCCCAGCACGACGGCATCAAGCGACGCGCGTTCCAGCACATCATCGCGGTCCGGTCTGGCCTGACTTCCCCAGACTGCAGCCAAACGCGCGCGATGCGGTCCCGGCAAACCCGTCAGCCGCTGCCCCTGCACCGTGAGCGCGCTGTTGGGCAGAGACAACCGGACAACCAGCTCATCATTGGCAGGTTGTTCCGTTAACAGCCGCACTGCTTCGTGTGGCGACTGCAGCGGAACAGCGGCGCCGATCATGCGCAGGGTTCCCACTGACCGATCCAACCCGCCTCCCGAAACCAGTAACGGATAGGCGCCGCTGCGCAACCCGCGAGGCACAGTCAGGCTGATGACACGGGTGCTGACTTCTCCCGACTGGGAACGCAGACGCACCCGGATAGCGGCGGTTTCTCCGGGGCGGTACTGCGCCTTGTCGGCCGCGGCCCCAAGAATACGACGCGTCGACAGCCCCCTCTGCAGCGTGACGTTCACGGTGACACCAGCCAATGTGACCGGCGTCTCGCGGTTGCCCAGTGGCGCGGACACGACGCGCAACACCTCGGCAGACACCAGGGGGGCAGTCTCGCGGTCTCCGCTGATCCGGTTCACATAACGATACTCGGAGAGCAGGTCTGTCCGCACTGATGTCTGTATAACGGCCGTGACCTCCGCAGGAACAGGCATCACGCGCGTAACCGCCTCAAACACGACCGTGTCGATCAGCATCTCAACAAGCATCGGATGGCGCAGCACCGCGGTTCGCAGCGTAACAGACCGTCTACCTTCAGGGTCCTCCACGCGGACCGTCACCGGTACCATACGTGCTGCGCCACCCAGCTGACCGGCCATTGCATAGGGCCTGTCCTGAGTGGCGACTCCGATCGGTCTGCCTACCACGGCGAACTTCTCAGAGCGCATGACACCGGGCACGGTATCAAGCACCACCGCCGGCAACAACGGCGCTTCAATAGCGCCCAGTTGCAGCAGCGGATGACCGAACATCAGCACACGCTTGCCGTCAACCGCTGTTACCGTACCCACTGCCGAGAGATCGACATCACCGGTGATCAACCCCACGCCCAGTGAAGCTCCGGGACGCAACGTGGAGGACGCTGCAGCAGAATCGCTGGAGCCGGCCACCGCGCTGTCGCGCACGCCCATGCGCGTCTGCAGCCGGTCTCGCGTGGCAGACGACACACCCCCCACAGCAAGCGTCAACCCGCCCGTCCATCGCCCGTCTCCAACTTGCTGTTCGGATGGCAGCGCTGCACGCGGCGCAGGCGGCAACGCCGGATCCCACGCTTCCAGCATGTCTTCAATCGGTGTCACCAATGCATGGGGCTCTGCGGGAAAGTTCATGGCCATCATGCTGACCGCCCCGATCAGCTTGTCGTTGATGTACACCGGACTCCCGCTCATGCCGCCGGCGATGTTCACGCGCCGGGCGACCAGCGGCCCGCCGTCCATCTTAATGAGGATTAGGCCCCTCCCGCCGTTTGTCTTGGGCATCACCCCCAGCACGCGCACCTGAAACCGTTCGGGAGTGGTCCCTTGAAACACGGTCAGACCGTATCCCTGCTGTCCGGCTCGCACTTGAGCGAACGGAAGAATCGGTTGACTGGCCGCCGCATCAACCATGATCATCAGCAGACAAGCACACACGAGACAACCTGCGCGTGAGGCAGAACGCTGGAACAGGACTGCAGACGGCAACAATACGCGTGGACGCGCGACGGCGGAGGGGCTATGCGGCATGTACCACCACTTTCTCACTCAATGGACAGTGCGTCTGCGACGCCGGAACGGGCAAGGGCCACCACAAACTGACGCGCGTTGTCGCGTTGCGCGTATGCCGCCAGCTGCACTCGGTAAGAGCCCGGCCGGGTGTCATCTGCCACCACCGCGGCCGACGGTGCGACGGGCCGAAGCCGCATCGCCGCCTGTTCAGCCGATGCTTGGGTTGCGTACCGCGCAGCCAGCCGTATTCGCAGACTCCCCGTGGAGTTGGGATGATGACTCAATTCGTCCAGTGAGTCAGACGGCTGTACAGCCGGAGGCTTTGTCTGCGTCGGTTTTGGTTGCGCGGGCTGTGGTTGCGCAGGTTTCGGCGGCGCCGGCTTCGACGCGGGTTTCGGCGCATCAGACCGGGGACTGGCTGCAGTTGACGGTCTGGTATCTGTGTGCGGCGCTGGACGCGATGTGGTCCCTGCGCTCTTCGGTTGTGTATGGCGTTTCGGAGCCGACGGCTCCTGCGGGCTCACCGTCGCCGGTTTTGGGCGCTCGGTTACCGGCCGCGCGGGCGCTGCCTGCGGCTTGGCAGGCGTGGGCTTGGCAGGCGTGGGCTTGGCAGGCGTGGGCTTGGCAGGCGGCGCGACGGTAGGCTTGGGCGCCGCAGCAGGACGCTCATGCACAGAACCGGATGCGGGGGCGGGTTCTGATGTCACCTGATCGGCCTGGCGGTCTGACGCCGTTTGGGTTGGCGGTTTCGGGCGCGGACGCGGTGTCAACGGTTTGGACGGCTTGGGTATTTCCCGGATCACCACATCAATATCATGCGAGGGTTTTACTGCCTTCGACGCTGTCGATCCTGTCTGATGCAGGTAGGGTGCAAGCAAACGGTCTCCGATGAACCAGAAGACGACAGCCAGCACAACTGCCCAGAGGAGATGCTGCCACAGCGGTCTCCTCTGTTCATTCAGGTATCTGTACTCCTGCGATCGCCTCATGATGCTCCTTCGCAATCTCACACAGAGTTTGCGTTGATCTGCGCCAGACCGTCATACCCGTGGTCAGTCGCTGTGCGTGGCCGGCGCATGCCAATGCAGCATCGGCTCCGCGTGCACGGCTCCCTCCGCAAGGGCCAGAAACTCGTCCCGGTCAATCGTCTCTTTGTCCACCAGCACTTCCGTGATGCGGTCCAGGATCTCGCGGTTATCGGCCAGTATGCGCTTCGCCCGATCAAAGCAGCCACTGACGATCGCGCTCACCTCTTCATCAATTGCGAAGGCCACCTGCTCGGAGTAGTTTCGATCCTCCATGATGTCCCGACCAAGGAAGGGATTGCCATGACGCCGGCCAAAGGTCAGATTGCCCAGACGGTCGCTCATGCCGTATTCGCACACCATGGCCCGCGCCATCTCGGTAGACCGCGCCAAATCATTATTGGCGCCGGTAGTCGCCTCGTTGTAGATCAATGTCTCAGCGGCCCTGCCGCCCAGCATCGCCGTAATCCGGTCCAGCAGTTCGGCGCGCGTGACCAGGTATTTGTCACGCTCCGGAAGGAACATGGTCAGTCCCAGCGCCATACCCCGCGGCAGGATTGACACCTTATGGACCGGATCGCCCAGAGGCACCAATTCACCGGCCAGCGCATGCCCGACTTCGTGATACGCGACCATCATACGCTCCGTCTGGTCCACCAGACGGCTGCGCCGTTCCGGGCCGGCGACCACGCGGTCCACAGCGGATTCGAACTCCGCCATGGTGATCGTCTTGCGGTCATACCGGGCGGCCATCAATGCGGCTTCGTTCACCAGATTCGCCAGGTCAGCGCCGGAAAAACCCGGGGTCCGGCGAGCCAAACTGACCGGATCCACATCATCTGACACGGGCTTCTCTTTCATGTGTACGCGTAGAATCGCCTCGCGCCCTTTCTGATCGGGTGGATCGACGGTGATGTGCCGGTCAAACCGCCCGGGACGCAGCAATGCCGGATCCAGTACATCGGGACGGTTGGTCGCCGCCAGCAGGATGACCCCGCTGTTCGGGTCAAAACCATCCATCTCGACCAGCATCTGGTTCAATGTTTGCTCGCGCTCATCATGTCCGCCGCCCAATCCTGCGCCGCGCTGCCGCCCCACCGCGTCAATCTCGTCCACGAAGACCAGGCACGGCCGGTTCGCCTTGGCGGTATCAAACAGATCACGCACACGAGACGCGCCAACA
>CAZHSN010000218.1:0-5212 GCA_964535125.1 uncultured bacterium | reverse complement strand
GATGGTGTCCAGCGTCAGACGCAGCATGCGGTCGATCAGTTCGCCTTCCGCCTGCGAATGGGTTGGGGGATCGGCTGGCATCCGCACCGCGCCCTCATCCTGTTGGCTGGGTGTACGCACGCCCAGACGCCGGCCCGCCGCGGCGTTCTCCACGGGATGCAGCACCAGGATGTCACACATGGGATCGCCACTGCGTACCGCATGCGCTACGCGGGTGAAACCGTCGTTCAGAGGGTTCAGGTCGTCCCAGTAGGTTTGCTGATAATTCCATACAGGGGGATAGTCCCGTTTACGACGGCCGCGCGCCGAGTACCACGTCAAATGCGGCACAAAGAAGTCGGCGCCCAACACCAGGTTGTAGTTGCCTATCCAGCGGAACTGTTCAAAGGTGTTCGTGTGCCGACTGACCCCGAATATCTCAGTCAGTACGCTGCGGTGCCCCAGCTGCCGCGCCGCGGACGCCGCCTGCTTGACGGTCAGCAGCATGGGATCGGTTTGACGGCACAGATGGTCGATACCCGGCGTGTGCTGATAACGATAATGCGCCATCACGCCGCCGCAATGGTTTTCCACCTGTCCCGTCAGGCTGTCTTCACAGTTGTAGTGACCGGTATGCTCCAGCCCGTGCTGCTCGCACCAGGCATAGATCGGCCGGCTGAACGCCTCCAGAAACTGCCGCAGGATCGTCCGATACACGCGAATGCGGATCGTCCGGGCGTCGGTTCCGTCAAAGAACAGCCAGGGGAGGTCCTGCAGCAGATCGCGCCCGGTCCATTCCTTGTACCGTTCCGGCAGCCCGCTGTACCACGCAATGCCGCAGGAATCATGCGGAAGCTGCGGTTCATCTGTGAAGATGCCGGGAATGCGTTTGCCGAACTCGTGCCCCAGGCGTTGCCGATAGATCTCATGCGTCATCTTGACGAATTGTTGAACAGCTTCGGGATCCAGCAGGTTGCAGTACGACTCTCCGCCCCACCAGCCTGTTTTCGGCTGATAGTGTCGCACCAGCAGCAGGCGCTCGGTGTCGGCATAGTCCAACAGATCCCGGCGGTGTACACGCTCGAACCGGGTCAACAGGCTGCCGTTGCGTTGATGAAGCACATAAGCGTACAGCAACTCCTGATCATCGCGCGAGGCCGGGAGCGGAGCGCCCGGTGGCAGCAGCATGCCGGTCAACAGCGCGGCGCGCCATTCGGGTTTCATCCCGGCCACCTGTCCTCCCGCGTTGCCGCTGGGCCACAGATCCTCATCGTAGAGCCACAGGTAACCATCGGTTTCCCGAGCCGCTTCCAGTGCAGCGTTCATCGCCTCAAACCACTCGTCACCCATATAGTCGGTAATCAGTCCGTGGCGTGAGTGAAAGAACGCGCCCCCCAATCCGACGCGCCGCATGTCACGCATCTGTGCGGCCGTTTTCTCCGGGTCAAGCACATCGTTGATCGCCCAAAACGGCGCCGGTCTCAACCGTGTATCCGGCTGCAGAAAGCCCTGATGATCCATTGCTTTGCCTCAGATCTATTAGTGCATCGATTTACAGTATGTGTCGAGTGGTCTCACGCATACTATCCTACTGGATACGCCTGGCGGTACAGGATGTCCAAATCCCGAGCGGTGACGAATACATACTCCTTGCCCAGCAGCATGCGGGCCTTGACGATATCGGTAGGCGTATACCGCCAGCTCAACGCCATCGCATGCATGAACCCCGGCCGTTGCGGCGGCGTGTATTCCCGGATTTCCGCGGCCAGCGTCTCGCCGGGATCGTAAGCCTTGGAGATATCATGATGCCAGCGTGTGAGGCAATGGAACACCGGCACTCCACGCGCGGTGTAGTGGTTAGCGCGCTTCAGATCCAGGTCTTCCATGCGTCCGAAATCCGACAGGATCGCCTTCAGCCGCGGCAGTTGGGTCGCATACCCGCGAAAGATGGAGCTGTCCTCATACTGTGTTGGCGATGCCGTCCAGGCATCCATGTGCAGCGCCACCATATCGAGATCCAGGCGGCGCATGTACACATCCGTCAGCGCGTACCAGTCACGCCAGACCGCTTCCGGATCGGCGGTGTGCTTGGCGTAATACGGCGGCATCATGTAGGCCGCGCCGGAGACCGCCATGTAAAAGTAGTCATTGGGTGTGGCGTTGCGGTAATACCACTCCAGGATGCCCGGATAGATGTCCCAGGCGCCGCCGCCCACGCACCAGCTGATCGGCACCTTGCCCCGATTGGGGTCGTCCCACACATCGCGCTGCCTCATCTGCCAGTACCACGGAGCGTCGCCGCTCTCGTTGATGCTGACGGATACATAGATCCGATCGCGCTCCAAACGGGGCGGCGGAGGTGCCGGACGCTGCCGGAAGACGGACGGCTCGACTCGCACCGCGGAGTGGATGCTGCCGTTGGTTCCCCAGTCATGGCAGATGGTCGGCTTGCCCAGACCGCCCGCCCAGACCAGCCCGCCATACTCCGACACGCCCGGATAGGCGTCTCCTGCCGACCAAAAGCCGGTCACCGCGGTGTTCGGGGGAGTCTTCCGGAAAAGCGACTCGATCACCGTCCGCTCCTCCGGCCCGGCGCCGTCGCGCACCTGGTCTCCCTCTCCGCTGACCCAGAACGGGAAGATCCGCTGCTGCACCAGATAGTCACGGAGATGGTACCCGGCCGCGTGCGGCTCCAGCGAGCAGAGCGCCCGGCGGTGCATCTTCGGGAAGAGATGGTCGATGGCCCATCGGTACGCTGCGGCGTTGTCGGTCCATCGGCCGCGCAGGTCGTGAACCACCGGCAGCGATACGCTCTCCAATAGTTCGGGCGCCAGGACCACCAACCGCTCCAACCCGGCCAGCATCGTCGCGATGTTCACCGACGCCCGAAACGCCGGATCGTACACCACGCAGCCGCGGACCGCTGACCGGTACCGGCGGAGCAACGCCTCCGGCGCTACCGTAACGGTGCCGCGTATGTACCCCCGCTGCTGCATCCAGTTCAGCCAGATGGTGTCGTACTTGGGCGCCAGCAGCAGATAGAGCGACGGCCTCCGCTGGTTGACCACACCCTGCAGGCTGATGGCCATCAGGCGCTGCGCGGGCGTCGCCGCGTGCACATCGCACACAGTGAGTGTGGCGGCAAGCGGCTGCGCCTGGGGCAGCATCCGACGGTTCGGATCGGTAACAGCTGGGGACACCATGGTGTTGTTCACTCCTTTCGACCGGTGGACGCCGGCCGTTCGTCACGCAGCAGGGGTAACCGCCCAGGGGGAGACAGCGACAGCGGGCCGACTACGGCTCCGGCCCCACCCCGTCGCGTTCCCGGCCCCAGTGTTACGGCTGCACGCATGTCTGTGTCGGGATCGATTATCCGGTTATCACGGATCACCACACCGGCGGCATGGTCAATCACCAGGTGGCCATCCCGACACCTCAGCGCACCGCTGTGGCGCGCATCTACGGTATTGCCCTGTATCTGCACGTTTGACGCCCCGGATACGCCGATGGCGATCCCAGCGCGCGCTTCGATGATGTTGTCCTCGATCCGTACGCCTTGGATGGCCAGCGTCTCCGCCGGTTGGTGACCCAACCGAACCGCTCGAACCGACAGCGCCGCGCCGGAGGAGGTGTCGGCGTACCCGCGACAGGTTCCCCCGCGGATGAAGCGGTTCCGGCGTATGGTTACATTCCAGGGAACAGGACCTTCCGGCCAGTCGGGTTCGTTCGTCAACACAACCCCTGCGCCGGTCGTATCGACAAACCGGTTGCCATCCACCAGTCCATCGCCGGCGCGCAGCATGCATCCATATCGGCGGTTCCCGTTCATCACGTTCCGTCGGATACGGTACCCGGCGCCACAGGCGTCCAGGTTGTACAGCGTGTCGGCATGGCGATGTGTCTCGCCCGCCTGCAGGCCCGTCAACGCGCGATCGACGTCCAACTCCACTCCGCTGTCTAATACCCGAACGGCAACCACACGCACCACGCCGCGTATCTGACCAGAGCGGGGATCTAACACCTGCAGGCGATCGCCCGAACGGATCTCGCCGGAGGGTTGAACGCGCAACTTTCGAGGTGAAACTACTTCGCGCAGGACAATCGGCGGCGCATAGATGTTCACTGCATCATCCGCCATCCCCTCGAAATAGCAGTCGGTGATCACCGGACCGATCCGGTTCTGTTGGCAATGCACGCCATCCGCATCCGTGGTAATCAGCCGGTTGGAGCCCGGACGAAACCGCACCTGCAACTGACGGACGATGGCATACCGGCTGCAGGCCACCAGTCCCACAGCCAACGCCGGTGACGCATGGACAGTCACGCGCTCGATGGCGATCCCCTGGCATCGATAGGCCATCACGGCATTGCCGAATCCCCTGGCCAGGTGAACATACGCGTCGCCCTCCTGCATATCGCGCAGGCTATGGCGGTAATGCGCCTCGGTGGTGTAGAAGCGCCAGATGCGCCCTTCCACCCGCTCCCACTGCGGGGTCATGAAATGGTCGGATGTACCGGCACGGATGCGCCGCGTCGCCCGGTCGATGATCATACCCCAGCGGCCATACGGCACCGGTGACAGCTGGTAGTTCAGGGCTTCGGGCGTGTCGTATCCGTCGTCGATCTGCAGATCAAACCAACCGGCTTCCTGATCGACGCGCCGAACCACTCCCTGCAGAAATGGCGGTGTGGCGTAGTCGATTGTGAGATCGCGGATGGCCACTTCGGTACAGGACGCAAAGTCCACGGCGCCCCTCATCGGGTTGTTCACCAGCAGCGTGGTCACTCCTGCGCCTGCACCCGCAATCGTGAAGCCTTCCGCTCCATGGATCGGCAGACAGCTGCCTCCGCGTCGCTGTTGGCTGTCCGAATCCAGTCGGTAGACTCCGGCTTCCAACTGGAGCACCACAGGGCGTGTCTGCAGCCGCGCCTTACGCACCGCCTCCCGTAACGCCGGGCCGCAGTCCGGCGCATCGGGACGCACACCCAAATCCGCCGCATGCATGCGCAGAGGGTCAGAACGGTTCATATCACGCTCCGGCAGTGGAATACTCATTGATACTGTTCATCATACGCGGCCGGAGAACCTGCATGGCTGCGCCCCATCTACAGCCAACAGCGGGAACATACTCACGGTGACGATGGGGTAACCGTGGAGCTTGGGATCCTTCGGGCCGTGGGGGTGACGCGCCTGCGGCGCGGGGAATGTGCGCCGCGCATGGCGCGACGCGGA